>NZ_JBFAHF010000012.1:0-185021 GCF_040654015.1 Nocardia sp. NPDC050799 | reverse complement strand
TCATTCGCAATATCGGAAAACGTCGCCGTACCCTTGTCCGCCGCCACCACCAAATACGTGTCATCACCATCACGACGCACCACCCGCTCCGGCGGCAATACCTGCCCACCGGCGAGGTCGACGTTGTCGGTGATATCCAGCAGACCGGAGATGAAGGTGCGGTAGCACTCGATACCCTCGGTCATCCGGGCCTGCCGGTCGGTCGCGGCGTCGCCGGTGGCGGCCGGCGGGCGTTTCACCACGAAACCACCCTTCGCACCCACCGGCACGATCACCGCGTTCTTCACCGCCTGCGCCTTCACCAGACCCAGAATCTCGGTCCGGAAATCCTCCAACCGATCCGACCACCGCAAACCACCACGCGCCACCGCACCGAACCGCAGATGCACACCCTCCACCCGCGGCGAATACACGAAGATCTCGTACTTCGGCCGCGGCTGCGGCAGTTCGGCGATCTCCTGCGGTTCCACCTTCACCGAGATGAAATCTCGGGGAGCGCCTTCGGGATCGATGACGTAGTAGTTGGTGCGCAGGGTGGCACGGATCAGGCCGAGGATGGCCCGCAGGATGCGGTCCGCGTCCAGGCTCACGACCTGATCGATCCGTTCGTGCAGGCACTCTTCGAGCTCGGCGGCCTGTTCGGTGGAGTGGCTGTCCGGATCGAACCGGGCGGTGAACAACTGCGCGAACAGTTTCGCCGCATCGGGGTAGGTGTGCAGAACACGGGCGATATTGACCTGGCTGTACGGGAAACCGGCCTGCTGTAGGTACTTCGCGTAGGTTCGCAGCACGGCGACCGCCCGCCAGGACAATCCGGCCCGCAACACCAGCTCGTTCAGGCCGTCGGCTTCGGCCCGGCCGTACCAGAGCGCGTCGAAGGCGGCGGTGAACCGGTCGCGCACCCGGTCGGCGGCGGCGACCTTGCCCTTGGGCGCCGCGAGCGTATCGGGCGCCACCTCCAGCAGTTCGGCGTCGAGGTCCTGGTCGAGCGCGCCGCGCAGCAGTTCGTGGCTCGCCAGCAGGCCGAAATCGTAGATCCAGCGTTCCTCGGCGTCGTGGCCGTCGCGTTCCCGCCTGATCCGGTACGGGCGTTCGTCGAGCACCTCGACCCCGAGGCTCTGCAGCACCGGAAGTACCTGGCTGAGCGAGATTCCGGAGCCGCCGATGTACAGGGTGAAGCGCCAGGAGCCCGCGGGCGCGCCGGCCACCCGGTACAGGTGCTGATCGATACTTCCCGGACGTAACCGCTCCAGGCGATCGATATCGGCCAGCGCGCGCCGTGCGCTGAAATCCTGTTTGTAGCCTTCGGGGAACGCTTCGCAGTAGCGGCGCACGATCCGCGGATCGAGCACCGTCGACGCGTTCACGGCGTCGTTGAGATGGTCGTCCCAGGTGCGGCTGGCCTCGGCGAGCAGGTTCTGGATCCGCCGCCGTTCGTCCTCGGAGATCTCCTCGGCAGCACCCACCGGTTCCGTGGTCTCGGCGCCCGGCATCCGGATGGTGAAGTAGACGCTGGCGAGTTCGCTTTCGCTCACCCGGGCGGAGTAGTCGATCGATGCGCCGCCGAGCTCTCGGACCAGGATGTCCTGCATTTCCAGGCGGACCGCGGTGGTGTAGCGGTCACGGGGCAGGTACACCATGGCGGCGACGAACCGGCCGTAGGGATCGACCCGCAGGAACAGCCGCACCTGCCGCCGCAAACCGACATTGAGTACCGCGGTGGCCGTCCGGCGCAGGGTCGCGGCGTCGGAGGAGAACAGTTCGGTACGCGGGAAGCCCTGCATCACTTCGAGCATGGCCTGGCCGGAGAAGGAGTCGAGCTCGAATCCGCTGTCGGTGATGGCGGCGCGGACCCGCTGCCCTACCACCGGTATGTCCAGCACATTCTCGTGCAGCGCGGTGACTGTGAAAACACCGACGAACAGGTGCTCCCCCCGGACCTCGCCCGCGCTGTCCAGATCGGCGACGCCGATGTAGTACGGGTACACCGCGCGCTGCATGGTGACCGGGATCAGTCCCTGGGTCATCCGCAGCAGCGGCCGGGCGCCTGCGGTGATCGGGACCTGGAAACCGGTTGCGGTGCCGGGGTGCAGCACGCCCAGCTCGGAATCGGCCACCGGGACCGGCAGTTCCGCACCCGGTTCGAGCCGGTAGCGCGCGTATCCGAGCATGGTGAAGTTGTCGTCGGCCAGCCATCGCAGCAGGCGGGCGCAGTCGGCGGGTTCGATATCGGCTTCGGCCGCGGCCGCGGAATCGCCGGCCTGTTCCAGCCGGGTCGCCAATTCGTCGACGATGGCGTGGATCGCCTCGGTATCGCTGCTCACCTGCCGCACATCCTTGATGACGTCCGGCACGGCGGCGGCGATATCGTCGAGAAGCTGGGCGCTCGTCGCCGGGTGGAGTTGCAGGTGGATCCAGGATTCGCGACCGTCCCCGGTGCCGTCGCGCCGCAGGTCGGCCTCGTGCAGGCGAGCCGCGGTGAGGGTGCCGCCGGAATCCCGTTCCACCGTGAAGATGGGGTGGATGACCTCGCTGATGGTGCCGCCCATCCGGCCGAAGAGTGCCGTCACCGAATCGACCAGCATGGGCATATCGTCCGTGACGATCTGTACCGCGGCGCCCAGCCCGGACCCGTCGTCGGGGTGGTGGACCCGGACCAGACCCTGACCCGGTTGCCGGGTCAGGGCCAGTGTCAGATGGGCACGGAAGGTCAGGGTCGGTGCGGTGATCTCACAATCGGCGTCGTCGGTCTCTACATGCCGGAAATAGCCGTCCTCCAAGGTGCCGAGGTCGGCGCGTAACGTGTCCGGCAGCTCGGCAGCCCATGCCTCACTGGACAATTCGGACGAGACCGTCATTTCCCACTCCCTTGAATCCGGTATTGCTCTCGGACACACCGACACCGACCCCGAGGGTAGACCCGAAGCCGGGCAGCGGGAAAAGTCTCGCGGCGTTACCCGCGGGTCAGCTTGCGATGTGTCACTCGATGCGGCCGCGCGGCTTCCTGGCCGAGTCGCTCGATCTTGTTGGCCTCGTATGCTTCGAAGTTGCCCTCGAACCAGAACCACTTGGCCTCGTTGTCGGCATCACCTTCCCAGGCGAGGATATGCGTACAGGTACGGTCCAGGAACCACCTGTCGTGGGAAATGACCACGGCACAGCCCGGGAACTGCTCCAATGCGTTCTCCAGCGACCCCAGGGTTTCGACGTCGAGGTCGTTGGTGGGCTCGTCGAGCAGGATCAGGTTGCCGCCCTGTTTCAGGGTGAGCGCCAAGTTCAACCGGTTGCGTTCACCACCGGAGAGCACCCCGGCCGGCTTCTGCTGGTCCGGACCTTTGAACCCGAAGGCACTCACATAGGCGCGCGAGGGCATCTCCTGCTGGCCGACCTCGATGTAATCGAGCCCGTCCGAAACCACCTGCCATACGGTCTTCGTGGGGTCGATACCGGCGCGGGACTGGTCCACGTAGCTCAGTTTGACGGTATCGCCGACTTTCACCGTGCCACTGTCCGGCTCTTCCAGGCCCACGATGGTCTTGAAGAGCGTGGTCTTACCGACACCGTTGGGCCCGATGACGCCCACGATGCCGTTGCGCGGCAGGGTGAACGACAGATCCTTGATCAGCTGCCGATCGCCGAAGCCCTTGTCCAGGTGCTCCACCTCGACCACCACACTGCCCAGTCGCGGACCGGCCGGGATCTGGATCTCCTCGAAGTCCAGCTTCCGCATCTTCTCCGCCTCGGCGGCCATCTCCTCGTAGCGGCCCAGACGCGCCTTGTTCTTCGCCTGGCGCGCCTTGGCGCCCGACCGGACCCAGGCGAGTTCGTCCTTGAGCCGCTTCTGCAGCTTCTGATCCTTCTTGCCCTGAACCGCGAGCCGCTCGGCCTTCTTCTCCAGATAGGTGGAGTAGTTGCCCTCGTAGCCGATGGCCCGGCCGCGGTCGAGCTCGAGAATCCAGCCGGCGACATTGTCCAGGAAGTACCGGTCGTGGGTGACCGCCAGGACCGCGCCCGGGTACTGCGCGAGGAACTGTTCGAGCCAGAGCACGCTCTCGGCGTCAAGATGGTTGGTGGGCTCGTCGAGCAGCAGCAGGTCAGGCTTGCTGAGCAGCAGTTTGCACAGGGCCACCCGGCGGCGCTCACCACCGGAGAGGTTGGTCACCGGCTCATCCGGCGGCGGGCAACGCAGCGCGTCCATCGCCTGCTCCAGCTGGGAGTCCAGGTCCCAGGCATCGGCGTGGTCGAGCTCCTCCTGCAGTTTGCCCATTTCGTCCATGAGCTCGTCGGAGTAATCGGTGGCCATGAGTTCGGCGATCTCGTTGAACCGGTCGAGTGCGACCTTGATCTCGCCGAGCCCCTCCTCGACATTGCCGCGGACGGTCTTCTCCTCGTTCAGCGGCGGTTCCTGCTGCAGGATCCCGACCGAGGCGCCCGGCGCGAGAAAGGCCTCGCCGTTGTTCGGCTGGTCCAATCCGGCCATGATCTTCAGCACGCTGGATTTACCGGCGCCATTCGGACCGACAACGCCGATCTTGGCGCCGGGAAGGAAGTTCAAGGTGACATCGTCGAGCACGACCTTGTCGCCGTGCGCCTTACGAACCTTCTTCATTTGGTAGATGAACTCAGCCATAGCGATCACCCTATCCGTCAAACATCGGTGCGGTTTCACACGTCGGCGTTCACGGGCTCCTCGTCGCGCGCCGGCTGCTCCACCATCGGATCGTTCAGTTCCCCCACCGCCCCGGTTTCGGCAGTCGCAGCGCCGGGACCGATGGATATATTCCCGGTCGTGGCCGGATGCCCGGTCCGTCGGCGCTCCACCCGGGCGGTGCAGCGGGCGAGGTCCGGCCCCAGGGTATGCGCTCGCATCTCCAGATCGCGACGCTGGGCGCCTTCCCGGGTGTGGTACTCGTTCGACCGCAGCTGCCCCTGCACGATCACCGGATCACCCCGATGGATCGACGCGTCCACCCCGGCCACCAACCGCCGCCAGCAGCTCACCGTGAGGAAGAGCGTCCCGTTGTCCACCCATTCACCGGTTTCGCGATCCAGCCGCCGCGCGGTACTCGCCAACCGGAAGCTGATCATCTGCTCGCCGCTGGGCACTTCTCGTCGCACCGGTTCGGTCACCACCGTACCGACCACGGTCGCCACTGCTTCGTACATTTTCGCCCCTCCGTTCGCCCGGTGCTTCCGGGGACGTACCCATGGTCACCGGCCCGGCGGGGCGACGGGGGGCTCGAATCGAAGCTGTGCACAACTTCCGCGCGACCGCGCACTTGTGGAAAGAGTGGACCGCCGGATTCAGCGGCCCGCGGCCGTCATGGCGGCGGCGATATCCCGCCGTGAGCGCACGCCGAGTTTGGCCAGAATGCTCGACACATGCGATTGGACGGTGCGTCGCGACAGGAACATCTGCGCCGCGATATCGGCGTTCGAGGAGCCGCCCGCCACCTGGACCGCCACGGATCGTTCGGTCTCGGTCAGCGACGCCCAGCCCGTTTTCGGGCGATTGCGCGGGCCCCGCACGCCCCGGCGGATTCCGTAACGCCGGATCCGGGCCACCGCGCGGGCGGTATCCCACGAAGCGCTCAGCCGGGTATACAGCTGGACGGCGGATTCGAGCGCCTCCCGCGCGTCGGCCCCTCGACCGCCCGCGGCCAGCACGATCGCCGCATCCTCGTAGGCCTGGGCTTCGTAGAGCGGCCAATCACAGTGCGCGAATTCCCGCGCGGCGGCCAAGAGCGCGTCGGGGTCGCGATCAGCCAGCCCACGGCACAGCTGCGCGATACCCGAGCGGGCGGCGGTCCGCTGCTTGGCCACCAGTTCGTCGGCCGCCCTCCGCGCGCCGTGCAGCGCCTCCGTGTCGCCGGCGTCGAAGGCCAAGCGGGCAATATCAGGAAGGATGTAGTGGAGAGTGGAGGCGCTCATACCTCCGGCGAGCTTCGCGTGGGTCTCGACGAGCAACCGCAGCGCCGGTTCCGGGTTGCCCCGGGTTTCGTGTACCAAGGCGGTGACCCATGGTTGCATGTACCCGTATCCGGCGGTACCCAAGCGATCATCCGGGACCAGCGCGTCCCCGGGCGGCGGCGCGCCGCGGTGCATCCCGATCAGCGCCATCACACTGTGGGCGACCGGCGCGTAACCGAGCACATCGGCGGCCTCCAGGCACGCCCGGCACTCCGCGATCGCTTCGTCCCAGCGCCCGTTCAGTAGGAACATGCGCGCTTTGGCCATGAGGTTGGGCGCCAGGTAGACGCCGTGCATCCGGCGGTTATGGCCGATGGCGGTCTGCAGGGCCTCCAGGGCCGCGGCCGGGCGGTCGAGCTCGATCAGGCAGTGCGCGTACAGCACGTACGGATCGATCTGGTCCGAGCCGGCGCCGTCCTGTAACACCGTGAGCGACTCGGTACTGATCTCCAGCGCTTCGTCGAGATATCCCTGGGTGTAGCGCACGGCGCCCAGAGCCATCAGCCCGTACCCGGTGGCCAGGGAGTTGCCCGACTTCCGTCCCAGCGCGACCGCGCGCAACCCGGCCTGTTCGGCCTCGGCGAACCGTTCGAGGAAGAAATTGTCCAGCGCGCACAGGCCCAGGAAACGCGCCGCGTCGGCGTCGCCGAGATCCAGCGTGTGCAGCGCGGTCTCGGCTACTTCGACGGCCTCGGCCAATCGTCCCTGGACATGGCATACATGGGCCAGCAACCAGCGCAGACCCGGGTCGTCGGCGTGCTCGGGCCGATGTCGCAACGCCACTCGCAGCGTGGCCTCGGCCTGGTCGGTCCGGCCGTTCCACAGCAGCGCGCGGGTCCGCATCCGGATCAGGGCGGCGCGGGTCGCCGTGTCGAGCCCGGCTGTATCGACTATGCGGGTCAGCAGGCGCATCGCCAGTTCCGGGGCGCGCACAATCAATGCGTCGGATACCGAGAGCAGCCATTGCAGACTCGCCGGCTCGAGATCCCGGCCGCCGATCGACAGGTAGTAGGCGACCCGTTCTATCGGTGCGCCCGTGGTCTGCAGCACACGCCCGGCCCGGCGCAGCAGATCCGAGCGCAGGGAGGCGGGTAATCGCTCCGCCAGCACGTGCCGGATCAGATCGTGGCGGAAGGCGAGCTCGAAATCGACCATGGTGAGCAGTCCGGCGTCCGTCGCCTCGGTCACCGCGCTCCACACTTCCATGATGTGGCCGTCCAGCACCGCGGCGAGTTCCACGACATCGACCTTCGGGCCCAGTGCCGCGGCCATGGGCAACAGGTCGCGGGTCGGCCGCGACAGCGATTCGGCCCGGCGCCAGATCGCCTCCGCCAGGGAGCCGACCGGCTGCCGAGCGGAACCGGTCGTAAGCTTCACGTCGCCGTCGGGATCCAACAGTGACGCGGCCACCAGCTCCGTGATGTGCAGCGGATGCCCGTACGCTCGGGCGACCTGGCGCAGCAGCGCCGGCGGCGGCACCGCGCCGACCATCTCCCGGACCATGGTCGTCGCCGCCGCGTCGGGCAGCGCGCCCAGCCGGATGGTGGAGGCGGCGCAGGCGGTCAAGGTGGCGGTCAGCACCGCGAAGGCCGGGTCGGAGGTGAACGGGCGGGTCGACAACACCAGTACCAGCGGCAACCGATCGGCGAGTGTGCACAGCTGGTGCAGCACGGCCAGACTGGAGCGGTCGGCCCAGTGGACGTCGTCGAGCAGCAATGCGACGGGTTGCTCCGCGCACCAGTCACGGATCTGTTCGAGCAGGAGTTCGGCGAGGGCGAATTCGTGCGTGGCCGCGGCGTCTCCGGCCTGGTCCGCGCCGTCGAGCAGGGTCCGGATCGGATCGGAATCGGCGGGTAGATCCCCGGTGACGAGCCAGGTGGCCAACGCCGCGAACGGGACATCCTGCTGGAGTTCTCTCGCGCGACTCGTCCGTACCTGCAACCCCAGTTCGGCGAACTGCCGGGCGGCGGCGCCGAGCAGCGTGGTCTTGCCGATACCGGCTTCGCCTTCCACCACGACCACGGCACCGCGTCCCGCGAGCGCGGTACGCCCACCCGAGACCAGAGCCGCGACCTCGGCGTCGCGACCGACGAACACTGTCGCGAGAGGTTGCTGCACTCGCATCAGTTTAAGCACCCGGACCATGACATGCATGGACCCACCACCGGCGGAGACTGTGAGACCCCTCGACAGCATCGGCGGAGAAGGGACAATTCGGAGATAGGTGACCACCGTCCACATTCGCGCGTGGCCGCACGACAACAGCGGGTCCGGGCGTCGAAAACGTTCGGACGCAGCCGGACTCGATCTCCCGGTGTCTCGTTCACACCCATGGCGACACCCGTGGGACGAGAGACGGCTCGGCGCTGCGTCCGCGGGGTGGTCGAGCGGTGAACCGACATGCCGATCAGCGTGTCAGAGCACCGGGAGTTCGGTGTTCGCGCCGCACAGCACCACCACCGGCCGCTCGCCCTCCCGCGGTACATAGGCACCGCTGAGAATCGCCGCCAGGGCCACCGCGCCGGAGAGTTCGACGACGATCCGGAACTCCCGCCACAGATAGTCCCGGGCATCGGTGATCGCATCGTCGGTCACCAGCGCGGACCGCACGCCGTAGCGCCGGGCCACATCGAGAGCGATCTCGCCGATCCGGGAGGCGCCCAGGGCATCGGCGGTGATACTGGACACCTCCACGTCGACCGGCTTCCCGGCGGCCAGCGCGGCGTTCAGCGTCGGGATCCCCTCGGGTTCCACGCCCACGATCTCGCGGCGGCGCCCGCCGGCGGCGGCGATCCCGCCGATCAACCCACCGCCGCCGACCGCGACCAGGATCGGCGGCCGCCCACGGACCTGCTCCTCGATCTCCAGTTCGATCACTCCGGCCCCGGCCACCACCGCGGGCAGATCGTAGGCGTGCAACTGCAACGCCCCGCGTTCGGCGGTGATCTCGCAGGCGTGCTCATAGGCCTCGGCGTAGGTGGTTCCGTGCCAGCGCACCTCGGCACCGTGCGACCACATCGCGGCGACCTTGGTGTGCGGCGCCGATTCCGGGACCACCACCGTGCAGGTCTTGCCCATTCCGGCCGCCGCCAGCGCCGCGGCGATCCCCGCGTTGCCGCCCGAGGCGATCACCACATGTTCGGGACACACCCGTTCCGACAGCAGCGCGTTGTAACTGCCGCGCACCTTGAAAGTGCCACCGTGCTGCAGATACTCGAGCTTCAGGGTGACCGGGACAGGGCCGCCGGGCCCCGGTACGGCGGTGTGGAAGACCGGGGTCTTGCGAATGCGCCCGGTCAGTCGCCGACGCGCCGCCCGCACATCCGACCGGTAGATACGCCGGAGCGGTGGCACAGGTGTCAGCGGGATTTTCTGCTCGGTCATCTACCTACTTGCCCGATCTCGCTTGGCCAATTGGGCGAACATGGCATTGTGCGCGGCGAGTTCCGCGTCGTCGTCGCGTTCCGCGGCGCGGTCGGTACGCCGGGCCAGCCGCGCGTCGCTGCGCGACCACTGGATCAGCAGCGCCAGCATGACCACGACCAGCGGGACCTCACCGGTGGCCCACGCCAGACTGCCTCCGGTGCGCTGATCACCCAGTAGATCGATAGGCCAGCCCAGGTCGAGGCCCCGATAGAACCAGCCGGCCAGCACCGTGCTCATTCCCATCAACACGACCCCGAAGAAGGCGTGGAAGGGCAGGGAACCGAACACCATGGCCAACCTGGTCAGCGGCTCCACCCGGCGCGGTTTCGGATCTATCCCGATCACCACCCAGTAGAAGAGATAGCCACTGAGCAGGAAATGCAGATTCATCAGCAGATGCGCGGCATGGGAATCGGCATAGGCGTCGAAGATCCCGCCCAGGTAGAGCGCGTAGAAACCGGCCACGAACAGCACCGAGGCCACGATCGGCTGAGTGAGGAAGCGGGAGACCGGGTTGTGTACGGCCGCCAGAATCCATTCCCGGGGGCCCGGGGCGCCGTCCCGACCGGCCGGCGGCAGGGCGCGCAACGCGAGCGTCACCACACCACCGAGGGCCAGCAGGATCGGGGCCAGCATGGACAGCGCCATATGCGCGCCCATATGCACGCTGAAGATGGCGGGCGCATACCGGCCGACCCCCGACGAGGTCGTGAACAGCAGCACCGCGCAGCCGAGCAGCCAGGCGCCGGTCCGGCCGACCGGCCAGACGTCACCGCGCGCCCGCAACCGCCGGACGCCCAGCAGATAGAGCACCGCCAGCACGATGGCGAGCGTGCCGAAGATCAGGTCGAAACGCCAGTCGAAGAGCAGCCGTGCCACCGTGGGCGGGCCGTCCAGGTTGTAGCCGAGCTCGACCTCCATCGGGGTCGGCACGCTCGTCGGCGCCGGCGGCGGAGTCCGGCCCAACCCCACCGCCAGGCCCATGGTCGCGGCGAAGACGAGCAACTCCACACTCGCGAAGCGGGCGAGCGCGCGCCGGTCGTCCGGGTCGGCGGCCAGTGCCGGAAGCGCCGCGCGCCGCTGGAACCAGCCGAAGACGCCGAGGATCACCAGTGCGGCGGCCTTGGCCAGCACCAACCGGCCGTAGGTGCTGGTGAACAGCTCGTCCCAGGGCACTCGCACCCACGAGTTGGCCAGGCCGCTGCCGGCCAGCACCACGAAGGACACCAGGGCCACCGCGGAGAAACGCCGGGCCGCCAGGGCCGTATGAGTGCCGTCTCGCAGCGCGTGGACCAGCAGCGCGCCGAGACCGCCGACCCAGACCGCCGCGGCGATCAGATGCAGGATCAAACTGTTGGTGGCCACATCGTGGGCACCACCGGACGCGGAATGCCCGGTCAGCGCCAGCGGCATCATCACCGCGACCGACGCAGCGAACAGCACCGGCGTCCATCCCCACCGCAGGGCCAGCCGGCAGCCGATCGCCAGCAGCAGAGCGCCGATCGCGGTGAGCCGCCAGGTACCGGCGAGTTCGATCTCATCGGCGACCCCCCACAGATCCTGGGGTGCCAGGATCTCGGTGACCGGCCGGCCGGTGCTGTCGGAGACGGTCAGCGGTACCAGCAGCGCGGCGCTCACCGCCCAGGCCACCGCCAGGCCCGAGGCCCGGCGCACCGCGCGGTAACCCCCCGTATCGAGCAGACCGCCACGCTGCGGCGGCACCAGAAAGGCGGCGAAGAGCAGCGACCCCACCGTGAAGGCCGCGAAGAGATCGGCCAGCGCCCGGAGCGCGGGCAGACCGTAGGTGGTCAGCGGGCCGGGATCGGGAATACCCAGCAGACTCAGCGCCTGGGCAGCCGACAATCCCACCACCAGCATCGATACCAACGCGGCGAGCGCCGCGGCGAACACGGTCAGCACCGCCGGAACGACCGCCGAGCCACTGGGCCGACCGGCCTTCGTAGTGGGTCCGGCGGCGGGAGCCTGGGCTGACGACATAGGTTCGAGGGTAGTTCGACGGGCCCTGTTCGGCCCGCCGGGGCTGTTTCCGGGCAGCCCAAATCAGACGACCGGGTCGATCGCTACACTTTTCAGCTGGACAGCGCGGCCGTTGTCCGCCATGGTGGAACCACTGCCTCCGTAGCTCAGTTGGATAGAGCAAGGGCCTTCTAATCCCTAGGTCGCAGGTTCGATTCCTGCCGGGGGCGCTCCACCCACCCGACTGAGCTGTTCGGGCCAGTCGGAGTGGGTGTACCCCCCTCCGGCGAGCGCCAAACACACAATCCCGGTAGGCGTACCTCCGCATTCGCTCCGGCCCTGCGCGTCAATACGTACACCCACCGCACCCAACACCAACCACCACAAACCTCGGCGTACCTCCGCATTCGCTCCGGCCATGCGCGTCAATACGTACACCCACCGCACCCAACACCAACCACCACAAACCTCGGCGTACCTCCGCATTCGCTCCGGCCATGCGCGTCAATACGTACACCCACCGCACCCAACACCAACCACCACAAACCTCGGCGTACCTCCGCATTCGCTCCGGCCATGCGCGGGCTGCGGGCAAACCACGCCCGGCAGCGCCCTCTAGGGTGTCGGGAATGGGTTTGCCTTCGCCTACCGCCGAGAGCCGCGCCGTGGTGACCGGCGCTTCGTCCGGAATCGGAACCGCGCTCGCCGCCGAACTGGCCCGCCGGGGTCATTCACTCATCCTGGTCGCGCGCCGCGGCGAGATCCTCGACGACCTGGCCGGCCGGCTGACCCGGGATCACGGCATCACCGCCGAAGTCCGCGCCGTCGATCTCGCCGACCGGGCGCAGCGGGCTCCGCTCACCGAGGAACTCGCGGGCCGGGACATCTCGATTCTGTGCAACAACGCGGGTATCGCGACGTTCGGACCCCTGTCCGCCCTCGACCCCGCCTACGAACGCGACCAGCTGGAGCTGAACGCCGTCGCCGTGCACGACCTGACCCTGGCCGTACTTCCCGCGATGCTGGCACGTCGGGCCGGGGGCATCCTGGTGAGCGGCTCGGCGGCCGGGAACATGCCCATCCCCAACAACGCCACCTACGCGGCGAGCAAAGCCTTCGCCAACACCTTCGCCGAATCCCTGCGGGGCGAGCTGAAGGGTTCCGGGGTACACATCACCCTGCTCGCCCCGGGACCGGTGCGTACCGAGATCCCCGATCCCGCCGACGCCTCCCTGGTCGACCGCATGGTCCCGGATTTCCTGTGGGTGTCCTCGGAGTACACGGCCCGGATCTCGATCGACGCGCTGGCCCGCAACAAGATGCGGGTGGTGCCCGGCCTGATCGGGAAGGGTATGAGCGCCGCCGGCAACTACGGGCCCAGAGCGGTCACCGCCCCGATCGCAGGCGCGTTCTACAAGAAGCTCGGCGGCTGACCGGGGGCCGGTCCGGAGACTTCCCACACGGAGCGGGCGGTGATTGCGCTCGGCGGGTGGCGGCGCTGATTAGGGTGGTGCGGGTGTCGGACAAATTAGTGGTGTGGATGGATTGTGAGATGACCGGGCTCGACCTGGTCACCGACAAACTGATCGAGGTGGCCGCCCTGGTGACCGACAGCGATCTGAACGTTCTCGGGGACGGGGTGGATATCGTCATCCACGCCGACGAAGAGGCGCTCGCGGCGATGCCCGAGGTGGTCGCCGAGATGCACGCCCGGTCCGGCCTCACCGATGAGGTGCGCCGCTCTACGGTCACCCTCGCCGAGGCCGAGCAGCAGGTACTCGACTACGTGAAGCAGTACGCGCCCGCCGCCCGGATGGTGCCCCTGGCCGGTAACTCCATCGCCACCGATCGTGGTTTCATCGCCCGGGACATGCCGGAGCTGGACGCGCACCTGCACTATCGGATGATCGACGTCAGCTCGATCAAGGAACTGTGCCGTCGCTGGTACCCGCGGATCTATTTCGGCCAGCCCGAGAAAGGTCTGGCCCATCGCGCGCTCGCCGATATCCAGGAATCCATCCGGGAACTGGAGTACTACCGGCGCACCGCCTTCGTTCCCGCGCCGGGCCCTTCCACGGCGGAGATCTCCGCGATCGCCGCAGAGGTCAGCGCCGGTCCCGCGGGCGGAACCGGCGGCGGCACGCCCGGCCGGGTATAGAACCCGGCGACCGGCACACCGATAACCGATTGGCTTGCGGAGGGGTAGACGCGCTACTATCTAGGCCGCCGGTGCAAACCGGCGATGGTGAGTGTAGTTCAGTTGGTAGAGCACCAGGTTGTGATCCTGGATGTCGCGGGTTCGAGTCCCGTCACTCACCCTGGAAAGCCCGAGGGCCCATTGGGTCCTCGGGCTTTTTCATTCGACCGACAGCGGTCTCATACCTCGGGTTTGCTCGTATCGACCGCGGGTGGGGGCGCCACCTCGTCACGGGCGCCCTGGTCCAAGCGGAAGGGCGGGTATTCGTCGCGTAGCAGCGAACCGTAGACCTGCACCCGCAGGATCCACCGGTTGATCCCCATCACGAAATCGAACAGCCCTTGGGAATAGCGTGCCGCGAACAGGAGCCCGACCAGGGCGACGAAGGTCAGTACGCCGATCAACGGGATTCCCGCGGCACTGGCCGTGGTGTCGGCGTCGTCGAAGTCGACCAGCCAGGCCGCACCGGTCATACCGCCGATGATCAGGTAGTGCGGGATGGCCAGCAGCCACCATTTCACCAGTACCAGCCCCCGGTGCAGCGTCGGTGGATAGTCGATGTCCAGATCCGCCGCGTAGTCGTCGTCGCGGGACAGGGAGAACGGCGGATATCGGTCGGTGCCGGCCGGTGTCCAGGCGTAGAAGCCGACACGCCACGACCACCGTATGACCCCGAGGCTGTAGTCGAACAGGGCCCGCGGGTATTTGCCGGTGAACAGGATCGCGAAGAACGCGATCACTGTGACCACGGCATAACCGATGTGCAGGAAGAACAGAACTATGTAGTGCGGAATGGCGAGAAGCCATTTCACGATCCACATCCAGCGCGACAGCGCGGGGTCCAGATCGCCGCGAACTCGGACCGGGTAACCGGCGGGAGCAGGCATTGTGATCAACGCTCCTTCGAGGGTGCTGGCCCGGCCGACCCAACCGGCTCGGCCGCCCCTCAATTGTGAGCTATCACACACACTTTCGTATTCATCCCACCGTACCGACACAGCATCGAGATCAACCGGCCGCCGGGTCGGCGGCCCGTCGGCGCCCGGTCCGGCCTACCTGACCGGCGTCTTGTCGAATCCCTCCAGCGCGGCCAGGCGCGGCAGCGCGCCCGGATGCTGACTGTTCAGCCAGCTGATCAGTTCCTCACGGACGGCGCAGCGCAGCGACCACACCGCGTCCGAATCACGCCCGGTCATCGAGGCGCGGACCTCGATACCGGTGGGGGTGCTGTCGGTGACCAGGAGGTTCCAGCTACGGCCGTCCCAATCGGGATGCTCGCTCAGGTATTCGTAGAGACGCTCCCGGAGGTCGGCCACCGGGGCGCTGTGGTCCAGGTACAGGAATACGGTGCCGGTCATCTGCGGGCCACCCCGCGACCAGTTCTCGTACGGCTTGCTGTTGAAGTACGAGACCGGCATGGTGAGCCGGCGGTCGTCCCAGATCCGGACGGTGAGGAAGGACAGGGTGATTTCCTCGACGGTGCCCATCTCACCCTCGACGACGACGGTGTCGCCGATCTTCACCGAATCACCGAACGCGATCTGCAGGCCCGCCATGAGGTTACTGAGCGTGGATTGGGCCGCCACACCGGCGATGATGCCGATGATGCCGGCGGAGGCGAGCAGCGAGGTGCCCAGAACGCGCAGCCCGGGGAACATGACCAGCATGGCGATCGCCGCCGTCGCGACCGCGAGCAGCGCGGTCGTGATCCGCCGGATCAGCGTGAATTGGGTGTTCAACTGTCGTACTCGGCGAGGGTCGCGGGCCCGGCGCGAGTAACTGTTCAGCAGCCCGTCGGCCACCGCGTCGACTATCCGGACCACCAGCCAGACCGCCGACATGGTGACCATGGAGGCCAGGACGCTGAGGATCACCGTGTCCTGGCGCAGATGCAGGTCGGCCAGCGGATAGGTGATCCGCAGCGCGGCGAAGCCCAGGAACAGCTGCAGCGGTAATTGGATCCGCCGCAGCAGACCCGGAATGGCGGTCTTGGGGTGCCGGGCCGACCAGTATCGGAGGCCACGGTCGATCGCCCAGCCGAGGGCGATCGTCACGGCCAGCGTGCCCCCGAATACGATCAGCAGCCGTATCACCATCTCCACTGCGCCCACTCCTTGTTACCCATCGCTCGTTCAGATCCCCCGAACAAGGCTACAGTTCGATAACGGCGGCTCACCACCAGTCACGGGGATGTCACGGCGTGGTCCGTGGTCTACTGCGGCGCACTTCCCTGCGAGTACAGCCTTATCTCGCCCGCGTCGCCGAGGAACGCGTTGACCAGCATCACCTGGTCGGCCCGTAGTTCGGCCGGGTCGGGCGCGGTGGTGGTGATGGAGATCTGCGGGATGGCCGCCCAGTTCACGACATAGCGTTCCGGCGGCCCGGCGTCGTCGGACAACCGTGCCAGCCGGAAGACCGAAACGGTTTTGCGTTCCATCAGGTCGCGCACCATCTCCGCGATCCGCTCGGGATCCTCCAGCGCGAACAGGAAACCGAAGGTCAGCTCCGGAGAGGAGATATAGGCGGGCACGAGCCGTAGGTTAGCCCATGGGTAACCGCTCGGTGTGACTTGTCCCACCGAGCGGTTTTGCGGATTGGATCAGTGGCGTTTGCCGGAGGGATCGGGCTCGGCGGTCTCGGCGTCGATGACATCGGCGTCCAGCACGACGCCGGTCTCCTGAGCCGGTGCAGTACCGGCCCCGTCCCGGCTCTCCCCCGGCGCACGCAGGTCCTCGTCCCCTCGCCCCTCGGCAGCGGCGTCACGCCGGGCCGCGGCGGCGGCCTCGTTCATCTCGATGGCGTCGGTAATCCATTCCCCGATCTCCCGGGTCACCTCCGAGACCGTGCCGGTGATGATGCTCGCGATATTGCCGACCCGGCGCGCCCCCGACGTGGTGAGTTCCTGGATGAGATCCTTGTTGGCCTCGAATTTGCCGATCATCACACGCCCGCTTCGGTAGGACTCTGCTGACGCATCACGATAACACCGGAGGCGGGCTGTTTCCGCAGCACAGCGGGCAGGAAGCGGGCGATCCGGGACTCCGTCAACCGCGGCGGCAGCGCCAGTTGGAAGATCTTGGCCCACACCGAACCGATCTGCTTGCCCAGCGGCCCGGTGTTGTAGGGGAGCCCGAACTTCTCGCACAGTGCGCGCACCTCCGGCGCGATCTCCGGATACCGGTTGGCCGGCAGATCCGGGAACAGGTGGTGCTCGATCTGGTGTGACAAATTGCCGGACATGATGTGGAACAGCGGGCTGCCGGAGATATTGGCCGAGCCGAGCATCTGCCGGACATACCATTCGCCGCGGGTCTCCTCGGCGGTCTCCTCTTCGGTGAACGTCTGCACACCGGACGGGAAGTGCCCGCAGAAGATGATCGAGTACGCCCACAGGTTGCGCACCAGGTTCGCCGTCGCGTTTCCGGCGAGCGTGGACAGGAACAGCGGACCGGTCAGCAACGGAAAGGCCACGTAGTCCTTGAGGACCTGCCGGCCCGATTTACGGAGCTGCCCCTTGATCAGCGGTTTGAGGTCGGACCAGCTGCGCTTGCCCTTGACGATGTTGTCCGCCTCCAGGTCGTGCAGCATCACGCCCCATTCGAAGAAGACCATCAGCAGGAACGCGTAGAGCGGGTTGCCCAGGTAGTACGGGTGCCAGTCCTGCCCCTCGTCGATCCGCAGCACGCCGTAACCGATATCGCGGTCACGACCGTGGATGTTGGTGTAGGTGTGGTGCATGTAGTTGTGCGAATGCTTCCACTGGTCCGCCGGGCAGACGTTATCCCATTCGAAGACCCGCGAGTTCAGGCCCGGCTCGCGCATCCAGTCGTACTGGCCGTGCATGACGTTGTGGCCGATCTCCATATTGTCGAGGATCTTCGACACGCTGAGCGCGGCCACGCCGGCCAGCCAGAACGGGGGCAGGAAGCCCAGGTACATCAGGCCACGCCCGGCGATCTCGAATCCGCGCTGCGCCTTGATGATGTCGTAGATGTACTGGCGGTCACGTTCGCCCAGATCGGCGACGATCCGGTCGCGCAGCGCGTCGAGCGTACGGCCGATCTCCTCGACCTGGTCGGGCGAGAGGACCAGCGGTCCGTCCTTGGTCTCGGTGAGGATGGTCATCTGTTTCTCCCCTTCGTCTCAGATTTCGATATCCACGTCGCCGACGGCGGCCTGGACGCAGAGCTGGATCGGCTGGTCGGGATCGGATTCGAGCTCCCCGGTGCGCAGGTTGCGGGTGCATCCGCTGCGCCGGACCGAGGTGCAGGAGAAGCAGATCCCCATTCGGCAGCCGAATTCCGGGCGCAGGCCGGCGCCCTCGGCCTGCTCCAGCAACGACGACCCGGTGTTCTCGGCAGTGACCCCGCTGGCGGAAAAAGTGGTGGCCCCCGCGACGTCCGCGCTGTCCACCGGCGCGGTGGTGGCCACGAACTCTTCGGTGTGCAGGCGTTCACTCAGCTCCGCGGCCGCGTAGACCTCGCGAACCGAGTCCATCAGCGGCGGCGGACCACACAGGTAGGTCTCCGCGCCGGCGAACCACGGCGCCACCCGTACGAGTTCGTCGCGGTCGAATCCGCGGCCGTCCTGTTCCGGGTACCGCAGCTCGACCGCGATATTCGGATGGGCGGCAGCGATTTCGGCGAGTTCGCCGCGATGGGGCACCAGTTCCGGCGACCGCGCGTAGTGCAGGAAGACCACCTCGCCGGAGTATCGCTCGTCGACGAGGGTGCGCAGCATGGACAGCACCGGCGTGATCCCGCTACCGCCACTGATCAGCAGCACCCGCTCGGGCCGCAGGTCCGGGAGGTGGAAGACCCCGGACGCCGGTTCGAGATCCACGATCATGCCGGGGCGCGCGTATTCGTGCAGGTAGCGCGATACCAGCCCGTGCGGGTGCACCCGCAGGGTGAGGTCGAGACGGCGGCGGCGATCGTGCTGGGAGTTCACCGGCGAATAGCAGCGCAGGTGCCGTACTCCGTCGATCACCACACCCAGCTGCAGGAACTGACCGGCTCGCAGGCCGCCCCACTGCCGGGTCGGGCGCAGGCTCAGCGAGATCGTCCCCGGCACCGAGCGGTCCACGGCGACGATCCGGGCCCGCATATCGCGAACGGTCAGCATCGGGCGTACCAGTTCCAGGTACCGGTCCACCGGATGCGGAGTGGTCAAGGTCTGCACCAGATCGAGGAGGGCCACCATGGGAGTTCTCCGTCCCTGTCTGTCGGTCACGTCACGAGGTCGAACTACTTTCGGTGTACGTCTGTACACTCAACTAGTGTGCCGGATACCCCGCTGGAGCTGTCAACCAGGAATCGGTGTGACGCGGACGACAAGAAAGAGATGAGGGAATGGTGAACGTCTGTATGCTCACTGAAATGACCGATCAGGGAGCGAGCCGCGTCGAGCGCAAAGAGCGCACCCGGCAGGCTCTGCTCGTCGGCACGCTGGCGCTGGCCGCCGAACGCGGTTTCGGCGCGCTCAGCCTGCGCGAGATCGCCCGGTCGGCCGGTATCGTCCCCACCGCCTTCTACCGGCATTTCGACTCACTCGACGACCTCGGCGCCACCCTGGTGGATGAGGGCGTACAAGCGCTGCGCCTGGCGCTGCGGCAGCTACGCCGCACCCCCGATGCCCGGCTCTCGGAAACGGTGCGGTTCGTTTTCGGTGAAGTCGCCCTGAAGCGAGAGCTGTACGGCTTCCTGATCCGGGAGCAGCGCGGCGGCAGCCCGGCGCTGCGGTCGGCCATCGCGCTCGAACTACAACTGATCGTGCGTGAGCTGGTGGCGGACCTATCCCGCGTCCCGGCCCTGGACGACTGGTCGCCGGGTGATCTCGAGGTCGCCGCCGACCTGCTGGTGTCCACCGTGATCGACGGGATCGCCGACTATGTGGGCGCCACCGCGCGCGCGGAACAACCGGTGATCGACCGCACCATCCAGCAGATCCGGCTCATCGCCCTCGGTATGGGCGCCTGGAAACCCTGAGCGTGCGGCCGCCGGGCCGGTGTCAGGCGACAGGTGCCTGCGCCGGCTCTTTGCTGCCCGAAGCGTCCGGAGCCGGTACGAACAGCAGGGCGGCGAGCCCGGCGCCCAGCACCACCAGCAGACCGCCGATACCGGCCCGGTCCGCCCCGAACCCCCAGACGAACAGGCCGAACAGGGTGGGTGCGAGGAACGAGGCGGCGCGCCCGGTCGTGGTGTAGAGGCCGAACAGCTGCCCCTCCCGCCCGGGTGGTGTCAGCCGGGCGAGGAATGACCGCGCCGACGCCTGCGCCGGGCCGACGAAGAGAGTCAGCGCCAGGCCGAAGATCCAGAACATCACGGAGCCCGACACCACCAGCAGCACCGCACCGCACACCACCGCGGACAGCAGCGATACCGCGATCACCCGTTTCGGCCCGACCGTATCGTCGAACCGGCCGGCCACGACCGCCCCGAGTGCCGCGACGACATTGGCCGCGATACCGAAGAGCAGCACATCGGACTCGCTGATCCCGTAGACCTGCACGGCCAGCACCGCGCCGAACGCGAAGACACCGGCCAGGCCGTCCCGGAAGATCGCGCTGGCCAGCAGGAACCAGATGATGGTGCGATCGAGCGCCCACAGTTCTTTCAGGTCGCGCCACAGCACCCGGTAGGAGCCGAGCAATCCCGCGCTCGCCGCCCCGGGATCGGCACGGGTGCGCGGCACCTCTGGCACCGCGAACAGCACCGGCAGCGCGAACACGCCGAACCAGACGGCGGCGAGCAGGACGACCACCCGGATGTTCAGCCCGTCCTCGGTGCTCACACCGAACAGCCCTCGTTCCGGGCCGTCGCCGGCGATGAACCCGAAATAGCAGATCAACAGCAGGAAGATGCCCCCGAAGTAGCCCATGGCCCAGCCGAATCCGGACACCCGGCCCAGCGTCGCCGGGGTGGACACCTGGCGCAGCATCGCGTTGTAGGGCACGGTCGCGAGCTCGAGGAACACCGACCCCAGCGCGAGCAACAGCAGCCCGAGCCACAGGTAGGAGTACTGGTCCCGGACGAAGAACATCGCCGCCGTCAGGACCACGACGACGGCGGTCATGATGCCGAGCGAACGTTTGCGATTCGCGGTCGCGTCGAAACGCTGGCCGGTGACCGGCGCGGTCAGCGCGACGACCAGTCCGGCGAGTCCGAGCGCCCACCCCAGCCAGGCGCTGGCGGAGACAGCACCCGGCAGATCCTCCCCGACGCTGTCGGTGAGGTACACCGCGAAGACGAAGGTGGTGATCACGGCGTTGAACGCGGCCGACCCCCAGTCCCACAACCCCCATGCGACCACCTGCCCGCGCCCCACCCGCGTGTCCGCCTCGCTCATACCGCGCACCCTAATGGATCCACGGCGCACGGGGCCGGGCTACTGCCGCCGGGCCGGTGACCGGGCCGCAGCCACGGTCGAAATACGGCGAGATAGCGGGTTGATCACGTCTGGGTCCGTCGAATGTACGGGCGCGGAACACAAACCCTATAGTCGGAGAATGTCTTTCGACTCGAAGTGCGCCATCAGGGACTCGAACCCCGAACCCGCTGATTAAGAGTCAGCTGCTCTGCCAATTGAGCTAATGGCGCGTGCTCCGCTGTGCGGTGCGGGACAGACATTAACAGGCTCGGGCCGCAGAAGTGAAATCGATATCCCGTCGGGCGGGTGTGAGCCGGCCGACACCGTAACGACCGGCGCCCGGAACCCTATGTGTAGGGGGCCGGTGACGCCGGAAGTGATCGTGGCGGTTGGGATCACCTCGGTACGGCTGGCAGAATGATGAACGTGGTCTCGACCGATCCCGCTGCCGTGGGTCGAGGTGAGCAGGTGATCGGTCGGATCCAAAGCCGTCGGTGCGTAGCGGGTGCACCGAGACTTGAAACGGGGTTGATATGCATATTCGTGATCGGCGCAGGCCGGTCCGCCGGCTCTTCGGACCGCTGGCGCTCGTCGCGCTGGTCGTACTGGCGCTGACCGGTTGTTCCTCGTCGGAGGCGTCGGACGGAACCGTCGCCATCGACCGCAACCCCCTCACGGAGCTCATCAAGCCCAAGCTCGTGGCGCCGGTCAAGGACGGGGACATCGGCATCTCGCCGGCCGCGGGGATGAAGTTCGAGATCACCGACGGTCTGTTCACCGACGTCGCCCTGCTCAACCCCGACGATCAGCCGGTGGCCGGGCAGCTGGCAGCCGACGGTCGCAGCTGGTCCACCACCGAACCCCTCGGCTACAGCAAGACCTACCGCCTGCAGGCCCGGGCCAACGGCCTGGGTGGCGCGTCGACCGCCGGTATGAGTTTCACCACAACCGCGCCCGGCAATGTCACCAAGCCGTACCTGGTGCCCGGCGAGGGTGAAGTGGTCGGCATCGGCCAGCCGGTGGCAGTCCAGTTCGACGAGAACATCCCCGATCGCAAGGCCGCCCAGGACGCCATCACCATCAAGACCGATCCACCGGTCGAGGGCGCCTTCTACTGGGTGAACAACCGTGAGGTCCGGTGGCGGCCCGAGCATTTCTGGACCCCGGGCACCAAGGTGACGATCGATGTGAACGTCTACGGCAAGGACCTGGGCAACGGGCTCTACGGCCAGGACGATATCCACTCCAACTTCGTCATCGGCGACGCGGTGGTCTTCAAGGCCGACGACAATACGAAGATGGTCACCGTCGAGAAGAACGGCCAGGTCGTCCGCACCATGCCGACCTCGATGGGTAAGGACGACACGCCCACCAACAACGGGGTGTACATCCTGGCGGACCGGCACGAGCACATCGTCATGGACTCCTCCACCTACGGTGTCGCGGTGAACTCGCCGGCCGGGTACCGCACCGATGTGGACTGGGCCACCCGGATGTCCTACAGCGGGATCTTCTTCCACTCGGCGCCGTGGTCGCTGGGTGCGCAGGGCAATACCAACACCAGCCACGGATGCCTCAATCTCAGTCCCGAGGACGCCCGGTGGGTCTACAACACCGCCAAACGCGGCGATATCGCCATTGTGACGAACACGGTCGGCCCGGTCCTGCCCGGAACGGACGGGCTCGGCGACTGGAACATTCCGTGGGCGGAATGGAAAGCGGGCAACGCCGCAATGTGACGGCCGTACCTGACGAGCCGGGTGCCGGGTCCCACTGGGGCCCGGCACCCGGCTTTTCAGCGGGCGGTTTCGTACAGCCGTCGCACGATGTCCTCGATATCGGGTTCCTCGATCGAGAGGTCGCGCACCTCCGCCCGGGCCGACACCTCGGCCAGCAACTGCGCGGCGGTGGTCGTCTCGGCGTCGAAGGCCAGCCGCTGCCGCATACCCTCCGCTTCGACCGAGACCAGTTCGGCACCCGCGAGTCCGTCGAAGGCCGGCGCGGGTACGGCGAGGTCGACGACCAGCACCCGCTGCGCGCCCACCGTAGCCCCGAGGCCGGGCAACGAGCCGTCGTAGGCCAATCGCCCGTGATCCACCACCAGCACTCGGTCGCAGAGTCGCTCGATATCGCCCATATCGTGGGTGGTCAGCACGAGGGTGGTGCCGCGTTCGGCGCGTTCGGTCCGCAGGAATTCGCGCAGGCGCTGTTTGGAGAGCACATCCAAGCCGATGGTGGGCTCGTCGAGAATGATCAACTCCGGAGAGTGCAGCAGCGCCGCGGCCACCTCGGCGCGCATCCGCTGTCCCAGCGACAACTGCCGGACCGGCGTATCGAGCGTATCGGCCATTTCCAGCTGTTCGACCAGTTCCGCGGTGCGCACCCGTCCGGCCGCGGGGTCGAGCCGGTGGATCGCGGCCAGGATCGTGAACGATTCCCGCAGCGGCAGATCCCACCACAGCTGAGAACGCTGTCCGAAGACGACGCCGATCCGGCTCGCCAGCTCCCGGCGCTGCCGGATGGGTTCCAGACCGCAGGTGCGCACCGAGCCGGAGGTCGGCACCAGGATGCCGGTGAGCATCTTGATCGTGGTCGACTTCCCGGCACCGTTGGCGCCGATATAGCCGACCGCCGCGCCGCGCTCGACCCGGAAGGTCATGGCGTCGACCGCGGTGACCACCTCGCGCCGCGAACGCAACCCCTTCCCGGTCCGGCGGGTGAAACACCTGGTCAGCCGGTCGACCTCAATGATCGTATCGCCATTTGTACCGCCGTACCCCATCTCAGCCACCGCCGCTCTGATAGTGCCTCGTCCCGATCCGCCACATCGCCCACGCCAGCACCCACACCCACGCCGCCGCGACCGGCGCGCACCAGGCGAGCCAGGACGGCATTCCGGCGGGGCCGGGCAGATCCAGTAGTGCCAGTGTCGGGAGGTAGGCGGTGAACGCCACCGGTATCGCGACGCAGAACAGCAATTTCAAGGGTGTGGGGAAGATCGACGCGGGTTGCGTCGCCGCGAAGGATCCACCGTAGGTGAAGCTGTTGGTCATCTCCGCCCCGTCGATGAGGAAGAACTGGCAGCCCGCGGCCACTACGAACAGACCGCCGAACAGGACGGTGCCGCTCACCACCGTCAACGCGATCAGCGCCACGGCCCCGGCCGACCAATCGATCTCGTTGCGTACCAGTCCGACGGTCAGCACCACCAGCGCGACCGTGGCCCGGGCCAGGCGGCGCAGGGAGAAATCGCTGGTGATCAATTGCAGCAGTACCGGCTGCGGGCGCAGATGGTAGATATCGAGCTGCCCGAGGCGGAGGAGATTCGGCAGCTTGTCCAGGTGCCCGAACACCAGCTGGGCCAGCGCGAAGGCCAGATTGCTCAGACCGAACAGCAGCAGCGCGGCGTCCAGGTCCAGCCCGCCCAGCACCTTCGCCTGATGGAAGATCACCCATACCTCGGCGAATTCGGCCAGCCCGACCAGGGTCGCCCCCGCCATATCGCTGGCGAAGGACAGCCGGTAGGTGCGCTGCGCCCGGATCCGGGACCGCAGCACCGCCGCATAGGGTGCGAATCGGTCACCGGCGGGAACGCGCCGGCTCGCCGGTGGATGCACAGCGGTCTCAACCACCCTGCACCTCCAGTTTCCGCCGGCCCGCGGCCAGCAGGACCCGGCCCGCCGCCAGGACGACCAGTAGCCAGCAGACCTGCGTGCCCACCAGTTCCGCCGCGTCCCAGCCCGCGACCCGGCCGGATAGCACATCCACCGGTACCTGCAGCATCGACGGGAACGGCGTGCACTCGGCGATACCGCGCAGCCGGTCCGGGAAGACGTGCACCGGGACGAACAATCCGGCGAGGAACGGGCCGCCGACCTGATAGAGCGTCCGCAGCCCCCGGGTCTCCACGACCCAGAATCCGGCGGTGGTGAGCACGAACAGGGACAGGAACGAAAGGGCTACGGCGAGAACGACACTGAACAGCCCGAGTAGATAGGACTCGGGAGTGCTGGGGAACACCAGCCCGAAGGTGAGTGCACCGACCAGCAGGCTCGGTATCCCGCGCGGGAGCAACGTGCACAGCGCCCGGCCGAGATCGGCGGCGAGATTACCCAGTTGCACATCGACCGGCCGCAAGAAATCGATCGCGATATCACCGGTGCGGATCCGTTCGGCCAATTCCAGTTCGGGGGCCATGAACTGCAGCGCGCCGAGCAGCCCCTGGGAGATCCAGACGTAGGCACCGATACTGCCCGCGTCGTATCCGCCGAACCCGCCGGTGGCGTCGATCGCGGCGACCATCACCGACGCGCGGACGAAACCGAACACGCAGTTGGTGAACAACCCACCGAACATGGCCAGCTTGTACCGCCATTGCCGGCGGAACCCGGCTACCAGGAGCCGCCGGTAGACACCGGCCGTGCCCCGGAGATCGACCGCAGTGGCCGACACGGTCACCCCCTACTTCGCGCGGACACAAAGGCCGCCAGCCTACCGCGCCGCTCCGGGCCGGAAAAGCGATTATCGAGTGGCCCTCACAATCGCGCGGCCAGCCGGGTGCCCTGCTCGATGGCCCGTTTCGCGTCGAGCTCGGCGGCAAGTTCGGCGCCACCGATCAGATGCGTCGGCACACCCGCGGTGTCGAGTTCCGATTCGAGCTCACGTACCGATTCCTGGCCGGCGCAGAGGATCACATTGTCGACCGGGATCGTCCGGGGCCGCTCACGCTTCGGGCCGAAGCTGATGTGCAGCCCCTCGTCGTCGATCCGCTCGTAGTTCACCCCGCCGATCTGCTCGACCCTTTTGGCCTTCAGCGCCGCCCGATGGACCCAGCCGCTCGTTTTCCCGAGCCCTTTTCCGAAGGCCGTGTCCTTGCGCTGCAACAGGACGACCTCGCGGGCCGCGGGCGCCGGGCGGGCGGCGCGTAACTGGCCGCGTAGTTGTTCGTCGTCGGTATCGACACCCCACTCCTCGCGCCACTCGGCCGGTTTCAGCGCCGGATGCCCGTCCACGACCAGGTATTCGCTCACATCGAAACCGATTCCACCGGCGCCGATCACCGCGACCCGCTTGCCCACCGGTCTGCCGTCCCGCACCAGTTCCGCATACGAGAGCACCATCGGATGGTCGACACCCGGGATATCGGGGATACGCGGCCGGACCCCTGTCGCCAGGACGACCTCGTCGTACCGCCGGTCGATCAGTTCGGCCGCGGTGACGCGGGTGTTCAGATGCACCTGTACACCGGTGAGATCCAATTTGCGGGTGAAATAGCGGATCGACTCGTCGAACTCCTCTTTGCCCGGAATCCGGCGCGCGATATCGAACTGCCCGCCGATCCGGTCGAGTGCCTCGAACAGGTCCACCCGGTGGCCGCGCTCGGCCAGATTCACCGCCGCCGAGAGCCCGGCCGGCCCGGCCCCGACCACCGCGATGCTCTTCACGCGCCGGGTGGGCAGCAGGGTCAGCTCGGTTTCCCGGCCGGCCCGCGGGTTCAGCAGGCACGACACCGTACGGTGCTGGAAGGCGTGGTCGAGGCAGGCCTGGTTGCAGGCGATACAGGTATTGATCTCGTCGGTGCGGCCGGTAGCTGCCTTGTCGGCCCATTCCGGGTCGGCCAGCAGCGGTCTGGCCATGGAGATGAGCTGGGCGTCGCCGCGGGTCAGGATCTCCTCGGCGATCTCGGGCATATTGATGCGGTTCGAGGCGCATACCGGGATCCCGACCGCCGCGGTGATCTTCGCGGTGAACTCGACGAAGGCCGCGCGCGGCACGGAGGTCACGATGGTGGGCACTCGCGCCTCGTGCCAGCCGATATCCGTATTGAGAATATCGACGCCCGCACTCTCCAATTCCCGGGCGAGCGCGATGATCTCATCGAAGGTCTGCCCGTTCTCCACCAATTCCGCCATCGACAAACGGAATAAGATCAGAAAATCCGCCCCGACCGCCGCCCGAGTGCGCCGCACGATTTCCACCGCGAGCCGCCGGCGATTCTCGGCGGAACCACCCCAGCGATCGGTTCGTTTATTCGTACGTGGTGCGAGGAATTGGTTTATGAAATAACCCTCCCCGCCCATGATTTCGACCCCGTCGTATCCCGCGAAGCGGGCGAGTTCGGCGCACCGGACGTAATCGTCGATGGTCCGTCGAATTCCACGGCCGGAAAGAGCGCGGGGGCGGAACGGATTGATCGGCGCCTTGATCGAGGAAGCGGACACACTGCCGGGGATGTAGGCGTAGCGCCCGGCGTGCAGGATCTGCAGCGCGATCCTGCCTCCGGCCTCGTGCACCGCGCGCGTGATCGCCCGATGGCGGTAGGCCTCGGCCCGGTTGGTCAGTTTCGCGCCGAACGGCAGCAGCCATCCGGTGCGATTAGGGGCATAACCACCGGTGATGATCAGGCCGACCCCACCGCGGGCGCGTTCGGCGAAATAGGCGGCCAGCCGGTTGGTATCCCAGGCCCGGTCTTCCAGACCGGTGTGCATGGACCCCATGACCACCCTGTTGCGCAGTGTGGTGTGCCCGACCTCGAGCGGGGTGAACAGCTGCGGATAACTCGGCGTCGAGTACATCGCGGGCCCTCTTTCCGATATCGGTCCGGCCCCGCGGCGACCCGGCCGCCGGGCCTCCATGACCTCATCACACCATTTCGCCGCGGCGCCGTTCCACCCCCGGAGCACACCACCGCGGGAAAGCCGGTCACCGACGGGGTCGGCGCACCCCGGTGCCACCCACCCGACCACCCCGTTTTCCCATCACGGAACCATCACGAGCACCTGAATCCACCGTTACCGATCAGAAATTTTGTGGCCTGCGCCACAAGAGTTTTAGAACCATTTCCCCAGGTCGTCGCGAAGATGCAACGTGTTCATTTCCCACTTCAAGATCGCACTTAAGATTTTCTCAGGCTGCATTTACCTTCTGTTCACCTACTGTGACCATTCTGAGATCCGGTCATAAACGACCTGAAGTTCGGCTAGTCCGCGATGTTGTGGACACAGGGTTGGAAACAACCGCGAAAACGCGCCGGCGCGACAACCACATACGGTATCGCGATAGTCGAACTCGAGTCCACTCGACTTCACCACAGCGTGGAGTTCCTGCGGGCGCGGCGGACCGGGAAACCACCCGGTAACCGCGATATGCGCCATCCGGACCCGGACCAGCCTGCGTTCGGTGTCACACAAAAGAACCCGACAACAGCACAGTCATGTTTTCCGGTCGCGGGCCACCTGCCCGCACCGAAGATCCGTGCTGCCCGAACCGGGCCGGATCCCGAGACCGAACAAGGAACCGAATCCGATCATGCCTTCCCACAGTTTCACCAGCCTGCGCCGTCGTACCAAGCGTGAAGCCTTCGGCTTCGCCCTCGCCACGGCCGGTATCGTCGCCGTCACCGCCTCCTCCGCGGTCTCCATGGCCGACGACAGCTCCCCCAGCCGAGTTGCCATGGTCGCCGAGCAGGCGCCCGCCCCCGTGACCAACGAAGCGGCCGCTATCGCCGCGCCCGCGGCCGAGGCCGAGGCCGAGATCATCCCGGCTCCGGCGCCCGCCCCCGAGGCGCTTTTCGCCCCGGCCCCCGCCCCAGAGGCGGCACCCGTACCGGCGCCCGCCCCGGTCTACCCCAACAACCTGGACGGCTGGATCCAGGAGGCCATGGACATCATGGCCGCGAACGGCATCCCCGGCAGCTTCGACGGCATCAAGCGCAACATCCTGCGGGAGTCCTCGGGTGACCCGGGCGCCATCAACCTGTGGGACTCCAACGCCATGATGGGCATCCCCTCCAAGGGCCTGCTCCAGGTGATCGACCCCACCTTCGCCGCGTACCACGTGCCCGGCACCCCGTTCGATGTGTGGAACCCGGTCTCCAACATCGCTGCGGCCTGCAACTATGCCGCCCACCGGTACGGCTCCATGGACAACGTCAACAGCGCGTACTGAGTTGTCCGCCCGCCTCCGGCGGGGCGGGACGGGGCCCCCGTGATCCCGGCCACGATGTACACCCTCCGCAGCGACGGTGAGGTGAACGGGGCCGGTACGGACCCGGAGAAAATTCCATGATCGGCGGGGTGGCGCAACGGAGCGCCGGCCGCGGCGGATCCCCGGATGACGGGACCACGGTGAGGGTCCCGGACAGTCCGGCCCGGGACAACGTTGTCCCAGGCCACGGCCGCTACCCCCGCAGATCGTCCGCGCCGCGCAACGACGCACGGTCGCGGCGACCCGCCGAATCGGCGGGGAACCACAATGAAGTGGGTGCGCGATGCCGTCCGATCCGGGCGGCATCGCGCATTTCCGTCTCGGGCCCCGGCCCCGCGGCGGGCGGCGGAGGCGAACACCGTTCTCCTGATACCGGATTCCGCGGACCTTCTACACTTGCTCATGGCCGATTACGCGCATTCCCCGGCCGCGGAGGCCGGCCGGGCCGCCAAGGCGCGGCAGCTGGCCGGCTATCTGTGGGAACGGGACATCTCGGGTTCCGAACTGCTCGGTATCTCCGCCGCGGTGCGGCGCAAGCTCGCCCGGGCGGCGGGCGCCAATCCACCCGGTACCGAGGAGACCTGGCGTTCGGTGGCGCGTCTGCTGGACGAGAAGGCCGCCTGGGCGGCGCGGCATCCCGGCCATCCGGCGGCCGCGCGACACCATACCGACGAGAAGTTGCTCTGGGTGAAGCCACCGGTCACCCCCTGGTGACCACCGCCCACTCTCCCGCAGACGCCGCGGCCCCACGTGACCGTGCAGGTCACGTGGGGCGCGTGCCGGACGAGCCGGGGGGAGCAGTGCACCGGCGCCCGGGTCTCACCACCAGCCGGTGGCCGTCCCGATCTGCCGCTCCAACTCCGGAGCCAGAGTCCGGGCATAACTCGCGCTGAGATGGTGTTCGTCGTGGTAGACGAGCACATTGCCCTCCACCACCCGGCAGATCTCGGGTCCGCACACCGAATCGGTGAGATCCAGCACTCGCATATTCGGGAACGCCGCGGCATGCACCAGTGCCGGGTTCACCGGTGCCAGCGCGGTCGCACGCTGCATACCGCAGGTGGCGCTGTCACCCCCGGCGGCCAGGCAGTCCACGGCGCTGTAGCGGATACCGGTCGGGCTGCGCAGCCACGGGGTGTCGCGGATGGCGAGCACGTTCAGGTGGCGTTCGGCCAGCGCCGCCCACACATCCAGGTACTCGGCCGGGACCACATCGCCGCCGCTGGGCCAGACGGGCGCGGTGGCGGTGGTGAACACCCAATCCGGCGGGTCGGACGCGAGCAGATCGATCACCTGCCGGGACCAGTCGCGGCAATCGGAGATGTCCAGGCCGCGGTACTGGGCGTCGTCGCGGATGTTCAGCGAACAACCCATTTTCAGATAGACGACGACCTTGATGTCGTGTACCTGGGCCAACGCGTCCATGGCGGGCATCCAGTGCTCGGCGTGGGAGTTACCGACCATGGCGATGGTGCGCGACCCGTTGGGGTCACCGTAGGTACAGGCGACGACCTCTTTGTTGAACCAGTCGGAGATACAGCCGTCGCGGGTGGGGGCCGGTAGATCGTTGGACGCCTCCAGGATGGACGGACGCAGTTTCGCCAGGGGCACCGCCGCCCCGGCGAACAGCGCCTCCGCACCCGGGTACTCGTTCACCGGTAGCGCTTCCACCGGTTCGGTGGGTGTGCGGGCCATCACCACCTGCCACGAAATGCAGGAGCCGAGGACGAGCGCGCCCACCAGGCTCACCGCCACGGCGGGGATACGACGCTGCCAGGCCGGGGTCACCGTGGTCCGCCCGGAACGCAACCGCAGCGGCTCCTCGACGAATTTGTTGGTCAGCACCGCCAGCACCAGCGACGCCGAGATGACCAGCAGGCCACCACCGAGACCGGCATGCGGTTTCCCGGTCTGTACCAGGTAATAGATGAGGAGCGGCCAATGCCACAGGTACAGCGAATAGGCGATCGAACCCAGCTCCACCATCGGGCGGGAGGCGAGCAGCCGGGAGACGACCGACCGCCAGCCGCTCTCGGTACGGACACCGGCGACGATCAGCGCCACCGCCGCGCCCACCGGGAACAGCGCGGCCGGCCCCGGGAACTGGCGGGCGCCGTCGAAGAGCACCCCGCAGACGAGAACCGCCGTGAGTCCGGCGGCGGCGACGAGTGTCAGCAGGACGCGCGCTGCCCGGACCCCGGCGATCCGCACCCAGGGCAGCACGGCGGCCAGCAGCGCACCGGTCAGCAGCTCCCAGGCCCGGGCGCCGCTGTCGTAGTAGGTCCATTCCTGCGACCTGGTCATCCATACGGCCGCGTAGACGAAGGAGCCGGTACCGAGCACCAGCGCCGATACCGCGATCGTCGGGCGCACCGCCGAGGCCCGGCCCAGCCGTACGCATACCCAGCCGATCACCGCCAGCAGCACCGCGATGGCGAGATAGAACTGACCCTGTACCGCCATCGACCACATGTGCTGCAGCGGGCTGACCGAGGGATCCGCGGCCAGATAGCTTTCGGAGGCCTGCGCCAGATACCAGTTCTGGTAATAGAAGGCGGTGGCGATGGTCTGACCGGACATATTGCCCCAGGTCGAGTACGGCCGGTACAGCACGGTGACGACCGCCACCAGGGCCAGCACCACCATCAGGGCGGGGAGCAGCCGGCGCGCGGTACGCACCGCCGTCTGCCGCAGTCCCACCGCGCCGGTCCGTTCCACCTGGCGCAGCAGCATGCCGGTGTAGAAGAAGCCCGAGAGGACCAGGAAGATATCGACGCCGCCGGAGACTTTGCCGTACCACACGTGGAACGCGACGACCAGGGCGATCGCTATCCCGCGCAGGCCGTCCAGATCCAGCCGGTAATCGGCGGGGCGGGCCGCGGCGGCGGGAGGTGGCGCGGACGGGCCACCGGTGACGTCACTGTCCTTGATTCGCAACAACTGCTTTCTCCGACCTATCTCTTTCTCCGGCCGACCCGGGAGGAGTCGAGTAACAGCAGCGGAGTACGAGCCTCGGACATAGCAGAATCCCTATCACAATGTGTCGTCCACGGCGAAACCTCCCCGTACGGCGCGAGAACTTCGCCACTGCGGCGCGGTACGCCACAGCATCCGGGGAGTACCCAACCCGGTGTCCGTTTTCCCCTGTCTTATCCAGGCCATACGAGTTGACAATCGACCCGCCCCTCACAACAGTGGAAGCCGCGCGTTCTCGTCGAACGCAGATCCACTCCCCAGCAGACATAGAGGAATTCATGAACGTACGCCAGCTCTATGTCAGCGCCGCCGCCGCGGGGCTGACTCTTCTGGCCGCTCCCGCCGCGAGCGCCGCCGGCCCGATCGGACTGCCTTCGCTGGCAGGCACCGGTTCCTCCGCGGCCGACGCCGTGCTGGGCGCGACCGGGTCGGCCCAGCTGACGCAGACCGGTTCGGCCGGCGGCGCCTTCAAGAACTGTGACGAAGCACGCGCCGCGGGCCGGGCGCCGATCTTCCGCGGCGAGCCCGGTTTCGCCCCTCACCTGGATCCCGACGGCGACGGGTTCGCTTGCCCCACCGTCTGATCCGCGGGCACTGCGCACGAACACCCGGTGACAGAGCTGCTGTCACCGGGTGTTCTGTATTCCGGGCCGATACCCGGATCAGCGCAGGATCTTGAACAGCAGCGCACCGGCCACCAGCACGCCGACACCGATCAGGGTGTATTTCACCTTCGGCTCGTTCACCTTCGCCAGCGCCAACTGCTTGGTCCCCTCCGCGATCCGCTGCGGATCGGCCCGCACGGCGATCTCGTCGAGAGTGCTGGCCAACCGCTCCCGCGCGGCCTCGATCTCCTGCTCGATCCGCTCGGTATCCTTTGCCACCTTCACGCCTCCTGTAACTGGTCTGCCGCGCTCGTAGGCGGCCGATGTTCCACCCCTGGGCCGCTGTCGTCCGCGGATCGGCCGGGGCCCGGGCTCGAGTGTATCCGCGCCCAGCACACTCGCCGGTTGTTCATCCCCGCCCGCGATCCGCCCGGTGCGCGGTCTCCGGACACGGCCGGGCGGCACGCCGCAGGCGGCGGGTACCCGCCGGATCGCCGCGACGAGTACGCGGCCGGGAACCCGGCGAGTCGATTACGGTAGCGAGGGTGACCGACAACCAGCGACTCTCCCCCGGCGACCCGGCACCCGATTTCACCCTCCCCGATGCCGACGGTAACGCGGTATCGCTCGCCGACTACCGCGGCCGCAAGGTCGTGGTGTACTTCTACCCCGCCGCGAGCACCCCCGGCTGCACGAAACAGGCCTGCGATTTCCGGGACAGCCTCGGCGAACTGAACTCCGCCGGTCTCGAGGTGATCGGTATCTCTCCCGACAAACCGGCCAAGCTCGCCAAGTTCCGGGACACCGAGAAGTTGAACTTCCCGCTGCTGTCCGACCCCGATCGCAGTGTGCTCACCGAATGGGGCGCCTTCGGCGAGAAGACCATGTACGGCAAGACGGTGACCGGCGTCATCCGCTCGACCTTCCTCGTCGACGCCGAGGGGAAGATCGAAGTGGCGCAGTACAACGTCCGCGCGACCGGGCACGTCGCCAAACTGCGCCGCGATCTCTCGGTCTGATCCGCGACCACCCGGGCACGGCCCCGGGTGGTCACTCGTAGGAGGCGATCAGCTGCTCGTAGCCGTCGAGCAGTAGCCCCAGCCCGGTATCGAAGAACAGTGTCGCCCACTGCTGATCGTCCTGTTCGAAGGCCTGGGCCCGCACAGCCGCGGTGAGGGCGGGGAACCGGCCGGGGTCCAGCCGATCGATGATCCCCCAGTCACCTTCGGACCCTTCTTCTTCCGCCTTGATCTCCGCGGCGAGCCGGGCCCGGCCGATGATGTACAGCGACAGATTCATCACCAGCTGTAGTTTCAGCGCCTCGGGTATCCGGGTCTGTCCCAGCGCGGCCAGACCCGCCTCCAGCCAGGCCATATTGTTGGGCCCCAGCGGCGGCGCGCCCATCCGTACGTGCAGCCAGGCGGTGTGCCGGCTGATAACCCGGTACTCCTCGCGCGCCCACAACTCCAGCGCTTCGCGCCAGGGGGTTCCCGGGGGAATCTCCGGCGGCCTGCCGATCACCCGGTCCAATGCGACCTCGAGCAGTGTCGCCTTGCTGTCCACATAGCGGTACAGCGACATCGCTGTGAAGCCGAGCCGCTCGGCGACCTTGTTCATCGAGAGGGCTTCGAACCCTTCTTCGTCGGCGAGTTCGATGGCGGTGTCGACGATCTGTTCAAGGCTCAGTCCGCGCCGGGGCCCGCGGGTGCCGGCCGGCGCCAGCCCCCACATCAGTGCGACGGCCCTGGACAGCGGCGGGCTGTCGGGGCCCACGGCCCATGGCCCCCCGGTGCTCTTCCCGCGTGGTGTCTCCGACGGGTGCGGCCCGTCCTCGCCTGCGCCGACTCTCGCCATCGACTTCCTTCCCATTGCGGTCCGCGGCAGCGGGCACCGTCACCCGCGCACCGCCCTCGGCCGGCCCGACCGGTGGCGGCGTCCTCGAGCACCTACTACACCACCCGGAGCACCGCGCCTTGCGCTCCGCCCTGAACTGTGTACCCTTTAAACAGAATTTATGCCGTATACAGTTTATGCGACATACAGTTTTCGGAACGGAGTCCGCCAATGACCGCCCCACCCGCCATCTCGCTCGCCGGCCTCACCAAAACCTTCGGCGACCATCACGTCCTCGCCGGTATCGACCTCGATATCGCTCCCGGATCGGTGTTCTCCCTGCTCGGTCCCAACGGTGCCGGGAAGACCACGATGGTGCGCATCCTCGCCACCCTGTCCGCCCCGGACACCGGAACGATCCGGGTGGCCGGCCACGATGTGGTCCGCGAACCCGACCGCGTCCGCGCGGCCATCGGAGTCACCGGCCAGTACGCCGCCCTGGACAAAGTGCTCACCGGCACCGAGAACATGTATATGGTCGGGCGCCTGCTGCACCTGGGCAGATCCGCTACCCGGGCCCGCACCGCCGAACTACTCGAGCGCTTCGACCTCACCGACGCCGCGGACCGTCCCGCGAACACCTACTCCGGCGGTATGGGCCGGCGTCTCGACCTGGCCATGAGCCTGATGGGACGCCCGGAGGTGGTCTTCCTGGACGAGCCCACCACCGGCCTCGACCCTCGCAGCCGCCGCGAGCTGTGGACGGTGATCCGGGAACTGGTGGACGACGGCGTCACCGTCTTCCTCACCACCCAGTACCTCGAGGAGGCCGACCGGCTCGCCGACCGAATCGCGGTCCTGCACGAGGGCCGCATCGTCGCGGACGGCACTCCGGCCGAACTCAAACGGCTCACCCCCGGCGGGCATATCCGCTTCCGCTTCGCCGGCCTCACGGACCTGACGGCCGCCGCCCGGGCCACCGGCCATCCCGAAATCGACCCCGCCGAACTGACCCTGCAGATCCCCTCGGACGGCTCGGTCGCCCACCTCAAACATCTACTCGACCGGTTCACCGAACTCGACCTCACCGTCGAAGAACTCAGCGTGCACATGCCCGACCTCGACGATGTGTTCTTCGCACTCACCAACCGGCCCGCCGCACCGCTCCCGGCCGTCTCCTGACCTTCCCGTATCGCACAGAAAGCCACGCTCGTGACCACTCTCGCCCACTCCGCGCAGGACGCGGCCACCATGACCGCCCGCAATATGCGCCATACGCTGCGCAGTCCGGACTCGCTGATCAGCACACTGGCGCTGCCGATCATGATCCTGCTGATGTTCGTCTACGTTTTCGGCGGCGCCATGAACGTCGGCGACAGCACCTTCGTCGACTACGTGGTTCCCGGGATTATTCTGTTGTGCGCCAGTTTCGGCGCGTCCACCACCGCGGTCGGTGTTTCGGTCGACATCACCGAAGGGATCGTCGACCGGTTCTCCACCATGGCCATCAGCCGTTCCGCGTTCCTCACCGGGCACATCACCGAGAGCCTGCTGCGCAATATGGCCGCCACCACGGTCGTGGTCGGCGTCGCACTGGCCATCGGTTTCCGGCCCACCGCCGACCCGCTGCGCTGGCTCGCCGCCGCCGGGGTACTCGCCCTCGTAGTCCTGGCGCTGTCCTGGACGTCGGCCTGCTTCGGGTTGATCGCCAGTAGCCCGGAAGCCGCCAACGGATTCACCATCTTCGCGATGTTCATCCCCTACATCAGCAGTGCGTTCGTGCCGCCGGAGACCATGCCGAGCTGGCTGCGCGGGTTCGCCGAACACCAGCCCGTCACACCGGTCATCGAAACCCTGCGGGGGCTCCTCGTCGGCACCCCGATCGGCAACAGCGCGGTACTCGCGCTCGTCTGGTGGGGCGCGATCGCGGCGGTGTCCTATATCGCGGCCCTGGTCCTGTACCGCAGGCGCACCCGGAGTTGATCGTTCTTCCCGCCGGTCCGGGCGGCCGGGACAAGTGTTGCGCGGCCCGGATCGGCGGTGTTGCGGGTGTGAGACATGACAGACTCGCCGTCACAGTTCCATACTCTGCACCATGGTGCTCCCGCTACCGCTAGCCTGGGACAGGTGAACGTACGGACGGAGGCCAGGGCCAAACGGCGTCCGGACCCTGCGCTGGAGCTCCAGGACGACCCGCAAGAGCTGATGCCACGCCGGCGTCCGACCCAGGAACGCAGCAAGCGGAAATTCGACGCGCTGCTGCAGGCATCGCGCGAATTACTGGTGGAAGTGGGTTTCGAATCGTTCACCTGCGAAGAAGTCGCGGCCCGGGCCGAAGTCCCCATCGGCACGCTCTACCAGTTCTTCGCCAATAAATATGTGATCGTCTGCGAACTGAACCGGCAGGACCTGGTGGCGGTATCGCAGGAGCTGGCCGATTTCCACGGCGAGATCCCGTCCCTGGACTGGCTGCGGCATATGAACCAGTTCGTCGATCATCTGGCCAACCTCTGGATGACCGACCCGTCCCGGCGTGAAGTGTGGCTGGCCATGCAGTCCACGCCGTCCACCCGGGCCACCGGCGCCATCCACGAGAAGGAATTCGCCGAGGTCGTCTCGCAGATGCTGCGCCCGCTCACTCCGCGCACGCCGCGGGCCCGGCGCACCATGATGGCCGAGGTGCTGGTGCACGTGGTCTATTCGATGATGAATTTCTCGGTGCAGGACGAGCAGAGCCACGCCGACGCGGTGGCCGAGCTCAAACGGCTCATGGTCGCCTATCTCCTGGTCGCGGAGAAGGAATCCCGCACCGCCAGCCAGCGCTGAGCCCGACCCGTAGAGCATTTCACCGCCGAAGCCGACGTTGTCGCGATACCGTCCGGCTCCGGCACTGCGCCGCGGTAGAACCGGCCGGGGCGCGGGGTCTTCACGGTCCGGTCACCGATGCGGGGACACGAACAACCCGGAGCCAGGGGCGGGGCCGAGGGCCGATGAGACTACCGCCACCCGATCATCGTCCGGGAATAACCCGGCGCGGATCGTCCCGGTAGTTCTCCTCGTCGAACAACACCCACTCAGTGACGGCGATCTCGTACAAGCGCGACGCGCCCTCCGGCATAGCCTCGAGAACAGGAGCTGCATTCGGCCAGCGAACCCCGAAGGCCCGCGCCCAGTCCTCGATCCCTTCGCCGCGCAGCTCCTCCGCACGCCCCGAAAACGACACACCGCGCGCAGTCTGCCCGAGTTCGTGCAATGGAATATCGACGATGGCACCGGCCACAAGGGCGTTGCGGCGGATATTCCGGGAGTGTTCGCGGTCCCTGCGCGATAGAAACCACAACCTGTCCGGGCGGAACGCGGCGAGATACCAGACGCTGCACATGCGAGGCGTCCTGTCTTCGTCGACAGTGGACAGCTGCATCAGCTTTCCACTGGCGACGTACTGCTCCAGCAGTTCCCGTTCGTTCACTACGCCTTCACCGCTTCCAGTGCTGGCCGCGCCTGCTCCCGCCACACGGAAACGGCCCGACTGCTTACCCCCCGTAGGTCCGCATCGAACCGACGTGCTCGACCGATGACGCTGGTCGCCAGATAGGTTCGGTCGCTGGTGACAGCGTGCGTCGCGACCGCGCATGCCTCGTCCACCTCACCGGCTGTGAGCAGGGCAGATGCGTATTCCAGGCGAACCAGGCAAGGTTCGGTGGTCTCTGAGGGGTCGTACATGGACAGCGCCCGGTGTGCTGCGACGGATGTCTGATCGGCGCGTCCGAAAAGGGAATGGCCGATCGCCTCGTAAAACGCCAACTTCTCCGGCCGGAAGGAAAAGATCCCGAACTCGATCTCGTCAGGACTCGCGCTGTCGAGAGCGGTCGCAGCAGTGGCAATACACCGCCGGAACTCGTCCTCGTCACCCGTCACTGCATGCGCTCGGGCAGCCATACCCCACAACCACGCCGCCGCAGCGCCTGACATCGGTTTCTGATCCAGCCGAGGCGACAGCACAGCCAGGGCACCGATCGGGTCGGCGCTGTAGGTCGGCAGGTACGCCAGCCCAGCCAGGGCGATGTCCTCCGAATAGCGGTCACCGATGTCTTGGAAGGCATGTATCGCGGTCATGTACCAGTGACGTGCCTCGTCAAAATGACCCTCGTTGAATAGGATCTCGCCCACCACATTGGACAGCCGTCCTGCCACACGCACAAGCCGTATCTGGTTGTAGGTGGCCTGCCGCTCCGACAGACACGTCCGTACAGCGCGGAAATTGTCTACTGCCGACGCAAGGAGAGTCCGCGGCGGAACCTGCACAACCCGTCTCCCGAGATCCGATGCCAGTGTGTCGAAATAGTCGAGTCGCCGTTCACTGACCGATGTCACATCGAGAGCCGCAGTCATCCGGCCGGGCTCGTGCATCAACGAATCCGTAACCTGGCCGGCCACCCCGACCCGATGTACGCAAGAAGATCGCGCCGCCGCATATCGTCCTCAACCTCCGGCTCAGCTGAATCCAGGTACTGGCCTCTACCTGTCGCGTCTTCGAACCGCTCGACAGCGCGAGGCTCGGCCTGCGTCAGCGCCTCGTCGAGCAGTCGGCGGCTGGAAGCGTGAAGCGTTTTCGTTCGCCCCTGCTCCCAAAGCAGAACAGTTCGCTTCGTTACGCCCACCACTCGGGCGAACTCTGTCGGGCTCAGCCGCAGAGACTCACGGAGGGCGCGTATGTCCTGCGCTGTCCAGTCGATCCCCACCATAGCCCCGCTCCTTGCACCCCAGACGGCTTGAACCGAAATTACCCGTTTCTAACCATTACAGGGCTGTTATTCCCCAATCCGCAACCAGCACTCTGAATTGCATGACAGAGATCCCGACGCTACCGGCCAGGGCTCCGACCAACCGGGCCATGGCCGCCACCCTGCGGCTGTGGCGCGAAAGCGAACGCTACGACCATGCCACCGTCGAAGAAGTTCTGGAGGGGCTACGAGCTCTCTGTTCGCCGTTGACTGTCGAGCAAGAAGCCACGGCGCACGGCGAGGTGTGGCATGCCCGCTGACCTTACGACGCTTCGGCGCATCGCCGGGAAACTGCACGGAGACAACGAGCGGATGGTGCGGCTGCGGCGCGAATTCGCTACCACGATCAAGGCCCTGCGGTCGGCGCCGACCGAGGAGGTGCGTCATGTCTGCTGAACCGAAGCGCGCGATCGTGCTACGCCACGCCGACGCCGACCGTCAGGATATCGAGCGACTTACTCAGCGGCACCGCCTCCATGTTGTCTACACCGCGGTCACTGACACGGCAGTGCCGCGGCTGGCCGTGATGATCGCGGTCGAGCATGTGCTCGACCATCGCGCACAGGTAGTGGTTGTGCCGCACCTCACCGCCAAGGACGCATGGGCCGACCGGGAGTGGCGCGCGCTTGCCGAGCTCGTCGACATCATCGGCGCCGATGGCGTGATCTTGGACGGCGATGCTGGTGTCACTCACCCATGAGGAGCGACGCGAATAGATCTGGAGCAACGAAAACTTCTTGCCGCCAACGGCTTTCGTGGCGCGCGGGAAAAGCTGGCGGGTATGTGGCCCGTCGTCAAGGCCCTGGCCAGGGGATCAAGAAATCGAAAGTGGAAGGAATGCCATGAGCAATCTCGAGAATGATTCGATCGTCGGTGACGCCGTGCAGCGGGCCGCGGAGGACTCCGAAGCGGCCGATGCGGCTGTGCGGGAGCGCATCGCCCGGTTCCGTAGCGACGACAACGCGGCGATGATGGGCGGCTGGACCTGATAGGTCTGCTGACCGAAATCTGAGGGCGGGCGGCGGGTACTCCGCCGCCCGCCCGCTTTCGTCTCACACATCTTCTGATTGGACTTTCGCAATGCATTTCCTGAATGTCGGCCACGCCTACGAGAATGTTGCCAGGTACACACGGGCGGTGATCGGGGAAGCTTCCGACCCCTCGGTGCTGCCCTCGTCCTACCGGGAGGCCGTCAGTCGGCACCGGCCGATCGCCGCGCCGCTGCACGGTTCAGCGATCCACTACGAGGACGGCGATTGGGGTGATTATCTGCACGAAGCCGACGTCTTCAACGGGATTTTCAAGGGCCTGCGGCCGTCGACGGCGGAGGAGCGCGACGTGTGGCCCGGCCGTGTCTCGCAAGCCGTCGAGTATGTCCGCGACTTGAACACAGATCTCGGGCGCCTCGTGGATCTCCTGGTCACCGATGTCATCCTGCTGCCCTCCGATAGCACCGGTGGCGGATCGGCTGCGCACCTGCCCGGCCTGGTGGCCCTGAGCCCGGGGCCGGAATGGAGCGTGTACGACTTCGCCGAATCTGTCGTCCATGAGGCAACTCACCTGAACTTGTTCGTCGGCGATATGGTGCACGGGCTCTATACGAAGCCTGTCGCCGAACTCGCCGCCGACCGGTATCGCGTTCTGTCTGCGGTGAAGTTCGGTCAGCTCCGCCCCCTCGACCGTGCCTTCCATTCCGCTGTTGTCGCTGTGCCGCTGATGTGGATGCAGCATCAACGTGGCGAGACGGAACTGGTCGATAAGTTCACAGGCTCACTGCGGGATTGCTGCGACGGTTTGAACAACAAGCGAGACCTGTTCACGCCTTACGGGCAGCTGCTCGTGCACCAGCTCGCCGAGTTCGCATTCACCCTCGATTGGGATTACGTCGAGGAGTCGATTTCCGGCGACAGGTTCTCTACCTACGCGGTTGCGGCCTGAGTCACCAGTCCACGTCGATCCCGACCTCTCGGGCCAGGCTTCCCGCCAGCCCGAGTAGGTCGTCACCGCGTACCTGGGCACCTTCCAGTCCACGCACCCCGCGTACGTCGATCAGTCGGCAGTCTACGAACGTGGTGTTGTGCTCGATATTCGCCTGCGAGAACTGCGCGCCGGTGAGGTCGCATCCCTCGAACCGGACGCTGCGGAACCTGACCCTCTGGAAGTCCGCGCCCGCCAGGTTGCAGCCGGTGAACACCACCTTCTGGAACTTGCTGCCGCGAAACGATGCCAGATCCGCGCGGGTGTCGTCTATGGACACATCTCGCAGTACACCGTGGCTCAGTGAAAGTCCCGTCAATCTGGACTGGGTAATCTCCGATTCCAGAAACGAAGTCTCGTCCGCGCGCAGGTTCGACAGGTCGCACGAGGTGAACATGCAGTTGTCGAACGTGGTCCGAGCGAGCGTGCCGACGATCCTCGCGGTGGAGAATTCCGACGCGCTCACCGCGATGGCTTCTCCACCGTCGAAACCGGTGTCGGTCCCCGTGTACCGGATACCGCTCACCGTCAACTCGTCGGCGAACTCCGCACCGGGTCCGGCGTCACGTAAGACACTCGCAGTCCGCGGTTTCGCCGGTGCGACCTGTACGCGCGTGACGCCCATGACTCCCCTATCCGACGCGGAATTGGCACCGAACCTAGCACGGCGCTGCTGTTCCGCTGCGGAGGGTGGGAGCGGCCTCTGAAAACGACACGATCGCCGCAACCTCTCATCGAGAGTGTTGCGACGATCGCGCGAACTCGCCAGGGCTCCGGGTCGTCCGTCGTTGCGTTCAGTTCTCCGGTGACCGGCCCTCGATCAGGTCGGCCAGTTCACCCGGGTCCTCCAGTACCACCATCGCGGCCGCCGTGTCACCGTCGTGGGTGAGCGACAGGTGCACCCGCACCCGCGGCAGGAATTCCGCGGCCAAGCCGTGCAGTTTGATGCTCGGCCGGCCCCAGGCGTCGTTGACGACCTCGATCAACGGGTACGGGTTGTCCCCGATCTGCGGGCGGCGGGCGAAGCGCGACGATGCCCAGGCCTTGAGCACCGCCTCCTTCGCCGCCCACCGCGCCGCGTAACTACGGGCCGGATCGGTGGCCTTGCTCTGGCAGTAGCGCCGCTCACCGGCGGTGAAACTCTCCCTGAGCATGGTCGTTCCGGCACGGTCCAACTGTTCGGCGAACTCGGAGATGGTCACCAGGTCCAAGCCGATTCCGAGGATGGTCACAGTGGCGCAGCCTACGGTGTACCGGCGTTGTCGGCACCGGAACCGCCACCGACGAACCGTCCGGTCTCGCAACCGGCTCCATCGACCTGGTAGACCCCGCCGGTACCGAGCCGCGCGTCCTCGGACAGCAGTACCTCGGCCTCGAGACCGCGGATCTTCGCCGCCGGGGTGCCGTCACCGCCGAGGCGCCGGTCGGCCGGACGCTCGTAGAGCGCCGCCCCACCGCACATCGCCTCGACGATCCGCTGCCGGCCCGCCAGCAGGCGTGCCTGCGCCCGGCGCTGGTACTCCGCCCGCCGCGCCGGTTCGATCGCCTGGACGAACGCCTCCGGGTGGACGACCGCCAGCAAGCCGGACACATGACCGAAGCCGAGCGAGGTCACCAGACCCGCCTTGAGCGGGAACCGGTCACCGAAGCGCAGTGCCTCGCGCACCCAGACCAGATGCGGGTACTCCGCCATCTTGTCGTCGACGCAGTCCAGACTCCGGTTCGGCGGCACCACACCGTTTTCCAGCACCTGGCACAGGCCGATCAGCTGGAACGCGGCCGCGCCACCCTTGGCGTGCCCGGTGAGGCTCTTCTGCGAGACCACGAACAACGGCGCCCCGTCGGACCGGCCGATGGCCGCCGCCAGCCGCTCGTGCAGTTCGGACTCGTTGGGATCGTTGGCCGCGGTGGAGGTGTCGTGCTTGGAGACCACCGCGATATCGTCCGGGCCCACACCGAGTTTGCGCAGTTCGGCGGCGAACCGGGATTCCCGGCCGCCCCGGCCCGCACCCAGCGCGCCCAGGCCGGGCGCCGGGATCGAGGTGTGCACACCGTCGGCGTAGGACTGGGCGTAGGCGACCACACCGAGGACCGGCAGGCCCAGTTCCAGCGCCACGTCACCGCGGGCCAGCAGCACGGTGCCGCCACCCTGCGATTCCACGAACCCGCCGCGACGCCGGTCGTTGGCCCGGGAGAAGTAGCGGTCGCTGATGCCCTTGGCGCTCATGGCCGCCGAATCCGCGGTGGCCGACATATCGCCGAAGCCGACGATGCCCTCGATACCCAGATCGTCGAAGCCACCGGCCACGACCACCTCGGCCTTACCGAGCTTGATCTTGTCGACACCCTCCTCCACCGACACCGCGGCGGTGGCGCAGGCCGCGACCGGATGCACCATGGCGCCGTAGCTGCCGACGTAGGACTGCACGACATGCGCCAGGGCCACGTTGGGCAGCGCCTCCTGCAGGATGTCGTTGGGCCGCGGTTCGCCGAGCAGGTTGTCGACGTAGAGCGAACGCATCGACGACATACCGCCCATACCGGTGCCCTGGGTGTTGGCCACCAGGCTCGGGTGGACCCAGCTCATCAGCTCCGACGGGCTGAACCCGGAACCGACGAACGCGTCGACGGTGCAGGCGATGTTCCACAGCGCCACCCGGTCGATCGAGGACGCCATATCCGCGGAGATACCCCAGACGGTGGGATCCCAGCCGGTCGGGATCTGGCCGCCCACCGTCCGCGACAGGTTCGCCCGGCGCGGCACCCGGATCTCGGTGCCGGCCTTGCGGGTCACGGTCCAGTCGCCGGAATCGGCGACCGGAGTGATGACCGTGTGCTCGGGAGCGGCCGCGTAGAAGGCACGCGCCTCGGCTTCGCCGCCGACCGTGAACGACAGATCCTGGTCCAGGAACACCGAGGTCATCAGCGGGCTGCTGTTGTCGACCATGGCACCGTCGTCGGCGTAGCGGCGGATACCGCACCGCTCGACCACGGCGTCGTGATACCGCTCGGCCAGTTCGTGTTCCGGCACGTAGTCACCGGATTGGGTGTCGTACCAGCCCGGCTTCGGATCGTTCTCCCAGGCCACCATGCCGGTGGTCCAAGCCAGTTCCAGCACACCGCCGGCCGACAGCTCGTCGGAGACCTCCATCTCGAACCGGGTCCGCGCCGAACCGTACGGGCCGAGCTCACCGGCGCCGACGATGACAACCATATCGGCGAGATCGGCGGTTACCGCGCCCCATTCGGGGACGGGCAGCGCGGAGGTCAGCGCCGGCGGCGCGGGCAGCGCGGAGATCCGCGGCGCGTCCGAGATCGGCACCTCATCGGCCTCCTCGGCGTCCGCGGCTTCCTGCGCCTGCTTGGCCAGCGCCGCCAGGTCCAGATCGGCACCGGCCAGCCCGCCGGTCAGGTCGATCTGCTGCGGATCGGCCGCGGCGGCCGCGCGGGCCTGCTCGGTCGCCCACTTCAGCAGTTCGTCGGCGATCTCGTCGGTCGACCAGGTCTGCACCCCGGCCTGTTCGACGGCATCCACCATCGGGTCGTTGTGGCCCATGAGCCCGGTGCCCCGGACCCAGCCGATCAGCGCGTGCACCAGGGTGACCCGGGCCGCCCACGTCTTCTCGGCCCGCCACCTGGCGACCACGGCGTCGAGCGCGGCCTTGGCCTCGCCGTAGGCGCCGTCACCGCCGAAGAGACCGCGGTTGGGCGAACCCGGCAGCACCACGTGGAGTTTCGCGTCGACATCGTGGTCGGCGCCCAGCGTGGACAGACCGCCGATGAGCCGCTCGACCGACCACAGCAGCACCCGCATCTCCATTTCGGCGCGGGCACCCGCGTCGGAGAGGTAGCCGGAGACCCGTGGCGCCGCGAACGGCAGCAGCAGGGTGGGGGTCAGCGCGTCCTTGGTCTTGATCTTGGCGCCACCGGCATTGTCGACCTGCTCGGTACCGACCCAGTCGATGAGGGCGTCGATATCGGTGTAGGAGGCCATATTCGCCGGCACCACCCACAGCACCGCACCATGGCGGGCGTGGGCGCGGTAGAGGTCACGGTAGAAGCCGAGCCGGGTGTCGTCGAGACGCGAGGTGGTGACCACCACGGTCGCCCCGCCACCGAGCAGGCGCCCGGCAAGCGCGGCGGCGATGGAGCCCTTGCTCGCGCCGGTGACCACCGCGACCTCGTCGGACCACACACCGGCTTCGGTGGTGTTCCGCGCCGCCTCGGCGATCCGCTCATAGTGACCGGCCAGCACCGAACGCGCCTCGCCTACGGCCCGCTGCCGCCACCAATCGGCCTGCGCGGCAACCGCTGCACCGGCACCGGTGAACCCGGCGACCGGCAGCTGTGCGGTCACGGCGTCCGCGCCCAGCCACAGCCGGGCCAGGTCCTCACGCGCGGTGGCCCACCGGTCGTCGATGAGCACCGCCTTGCGGGCGTCGAACGCCGGGGCCACCAGCCGCGGCCAGTCCGAACCCAGTTCCGCCGACACCAGGTCGACGAGTCCGTCGTCGGTGGCCTCCGCCGCGGAGGTCTGCTCACTCAGTCCGAGCTGCTCGAGCACCAGCCGGGCCGCCGAGGCCAGCACACCGTCCTTGCCGGTGATCTGCTCGGTGAACTCACCCAGGGCCGCCGCGTCCACGGTGCCGCCGCCGGAGCCACCGGCCGCGGGCAGCGAGACGGCCACACCGCGCCGCGCCGCCACCGACTGGACCGCGGCGTCGATCGCGGCGTCCACGGACGCGCCGTCGGAGAGCGCCCCGGAGACCAGGCCGCCCAGGTCGCCGCCGCGCACGCTGGTGCCCTCGCGGGTGCCGAGCGAGACCTCGGCGGTGATGTGGCTGACCCAGCCCTCACCGAGTTCCCAGACCTTCTTCACGCGTTCGGCGATCGCGGCCGGCCGCTTACCGGACGGCCCGAACACCTTGCGCAGATGATCGTTGATCGCGTCGCCGAGCACCGAGCCGAACGGCTTGTAGGTGCGGGCGAGGCGTTCCACGGTGGCGGACAGCGCACCCATATCGGCATCGGCGGCACCGTCGATCGCGCCCAGCGACAGTTCCGACCCGAGGTCGACCAGCAGCTGGTTACGTCGCGAGGACACCCCGTCGCAGAGACCCTCGATCGTATCGACCGGGCCGATCTGGTCGATCCGGAGCTTGGTCCACAGCGCGATCAGCACACGGGTGGCGTCGGCGGCGGTGAAGGCGATGTCGTCGGGCCGCGGACCGCCGGTCGCGGCCGGAGCCGCGGGGGCGGGTGCGGCGGCCGGAGCGGCCGCGGCGGCGGGCGCCTCGGCGGCCTCATCCACAGGCTCGTCCACCGGAGCCGGGTCGGTATCGGTGGAGTACACCACCGCCGCCTCGCGCTCGATATTGAGCACCTCCACCGTGGTGGTGGCGAAATCGGGCAGCTTCAGGGTCTGGCTCGCCAGGTTCGCCACTGTCGGGGTGGCGCCCAGGCCGACCTCCACGAAACGTTCCACGCCCAGCTCACCGAACAGCAGGTCCTGGGTCTCGATCCAGCGCACCGGGCTGGCGAACTGCCAGGCCAGCAGTTCGATGAGCACCACGCGGCACAGTTCGCTCGGGCGCTGCGACCAGGAGTCGAAATCGGCGAGGACCGCGGCGAGCGGCTCCGAGGGCACCAGGTCGGCGATCTCGGCGACGAACTCCCGCGCCAGCGAGAACGGCTTCGGCACCAGGTTCGGGATATAGCGCCCGACCAGCACCTCCGGCTGCAGCTCCTCGGGCAGCAGCTGCTCGAGCTTGCCCCGGAACTCCGGCACACCCTTGCGCAGCACCGTGGAATGGAACGGCACATCGATACCGGGCACCAGGATGAAGGCGCGCTTACCGCCGAATTCCGCTCGGCGGCGTTCGATCTCGGCCTCCAGGGCGTCGAGACCGGCGACGGTGCCCGCGATGGCGTACTGCGAACCCCGCAGGTTCAGGTTCACCACTTCCAGGAATTCCCCGACCTGCTCGCCGACACCGGCGACGAAGCCGATGACGTCGTCGTCGGGCAGTCCGATCTGCGAGGGCCGGATGGCGGCCATCCGGTAGTCGCTGCGCCCCTGCGCGTCCCGCGGCACCAGCTCGTGCATGGCCGAACCACGCTGGAACACCACCTCGAGCACGGCCTCGAGCGGCAGCACACCGGCCACGGCGGCCAGGGCGTTGTATTCACCGACCGAATGCCCGGCCAGCAGCGCGCCCTCCACGAACGCACCGGCCTCGCGGAGTTCCGCGACCTGGGCGACACCGAGGGTGGCCATGGCGACCTGGGTGAACTGGGTCAGGTGCAGGACACCGTCCGGGTGCCGGTGCTCGACCCCGCGCGCCTTCAGATAGGTCGGGTTGTCCCGCACCACGGCCAGGATCGAGAAGCCCAGCGCCTCCCGGGTGTGCTTATCGGCCCGGTCCCAGATGGCCTTGGCGGCCTTGGAGCGGGACCGCGCGTCCAGGCCCATCCCCTTGCGCTGGATGCCCTGGCCCGGGAACGCGTAAACGGTCTTCGGCGCGGCGGTGCGACCGGTCGCGGTCATCACCAGATCGCCGGCGGCGCGGCAGGAGACCTCGACGATCTCGTCGCCGCCGTCGACCGCGATCCGCTCCACCCGCACATCGATATCGGAGCCCGGCCGCACCATGCCCAGGAACCGGGTGGTCCACCCGGTCAGCGTGCGCGCCGGCACCGAGGCCTGCGGGTCCACCGCCGACACCGCGTGCTGCGCCGCGGCCGACAGCCACATACCGTGCACGATCGGGCTGCCCAGGCCGGCGAGTTTCGCGGCGGCGTCGCTGGTGTGAATGGGGTTGTGGTCACCCGAGACCGAGGCGAACGCGGCCATGCTCCGGGGGGCCACCATGGTGACGTCCCGGCGCCGGCGGCGCGGGGTCTCGGTGGCATCGGCGCGCACGGTGCCCGCGGCCCGCGGCGGATCGGTCAGTTCGCCCGCGCCGGTGCGGCCGCGGATGGCGAAACGTTCGGTCAGGCGGGCCAGCGGCACCACGTCCAGGCCTTGATCCCGCATCTCACCGACGGTGACATCCACCTCGACGACCCGGCCGAGGTCGGTATCGACGACCGTTCCGGATTCGGCCCGCACCACGAGGATGCTGGTCTCGCCGGGAAGTTCGCGCAGCAGCTCGATCCGGTGGTCGAGATGCACCAGATCCAGCATGCCCTCGATCACACTGGCATCGGCCGCGGTCCGCGCCGCGCCCAGCACCCCGAACACCGCCGGCCAGCAGGCACCCACCAGCACATCGGGCACGGTCCGGCCCAGCGTGCTCAGCTCCGCCGGCAGCCCTGCGCCGGTGACGCCGGCGTGATCGGCGACCAGATCCGGCGACCAGGCAAGATTCAGGTGCGCGACATTGCCCTTCACCTCGGGCAGTGCCTGTCCGGCGGCCACCCCGAGCAGCGCGGACATGGCCGCGTCGGCATCGGCTTCGGTCACCACCGGCGCGCCGCCGTTGTACACGGTCACCGGCACCGTGATGCGGATGCGCACCACATGTGCGGCGGACAGCGGGACAGTCAGCTCCACGTACGCGTGTTCGGCCTCGGGACCCTCGACCTCGACCAGAGTGGCTCCGGTCGGCGGGTGCACCGCGCCCTTCTCGTCCACGGTCCACTCGTGCAGATCGCCGAGCCGGTGCACCGGGTTCACGGTGGCCCGGCCCGACCAGTTCACGTCCGGCGCGGCCAGCACCACATCGATCGCTCCGCTGGTCACCGCGGCGACCCGGCGGGCGTCGACCGCGGTCGGCGCCAGGCCGTCGCGGACCAGCTTGTAGGCGGTGTCCTGCTCGAACCGGTCCAGCAGTTCGCCGACGGGCTCGTCCACCCGGGTGATCCCGGCGACCGCGACGGTGCCCGGGATCACGCAGACCTGATCGGCGGAGTAGCGCGGATCATGGGCCTGCCACAGCGAATCCGAGCGCCACCAGCGCCGTACGTCCTGATCGACCACCGGGACGAAGTTGACCGGTTTACCCGGCGTCTTGCACAGGGTGATGAAGAACGGCACATCCGCCGGATGCAGCAGGCTCTGGGCCGCCGCGGGGTAGCGCTCGCGCAGCGTGGCGAGCGCGGCGGCGGGGTCTTCCAGATCCTCGTCGCGGAATAGCGAGTCGATCTCGCCGCGGTCGGCCGGGGCGAGCCGGGCCTCGGCGCGGCGCAGCATTTCGGCGAATCGGTCGCGCCAGCTGATATCCAGCCACACCGACCGGGTCGCCGCGGTGATCGCGTCACCGAGGTCGGTGCCGCAGTCGAAGTCCTGGCGGCGCTCCTGTCCGATCGCCAGGTCCACGTAGCGTTCGAGCCAGGCGAGGTAGGTCATGGCCGCGATATCGCCGAAGTAGGGCTTGGCGGTCGCGTTCAGCGCCTCGATGATCTCGGCACGGCGCTGCGCCACCGCCTCGGCGTCCCCGGCCACCTCGTCCAGCAGACGACCGGTGCGCGAGGCGGCATTGTCGATTTCGTGGATATCGGCGCCCAGCTGGCTACGGCCCGAGGCCATCCCACCGCTCGCGGTGCCCGCGCCCACCCAGTCCGGGGTGCCGGGGGTATCGACCAGCAGCTGTTTCACCTCGGGCGCGGTGGTGGCCTCCAGCGTCGCCATCGCCGCGGTACCCACCAGCACACCGTCCAGCGGCATGGCCGGGTAACCGTGCGGCGCCGACCAGGCGCCGGTCAGGTATTCGGTGGCCCGCTCCGGGGTCCCGATGCCGCCGCCGACGCAGACCACGACGTTTCCGTGGGCACGCAGTTCGGCATAGGTTTCGAGGAGGAGATCGTCCAGGTCCTCCCAGGAGTGGTGCCCACCGGCCTTACCACCCTCGATGTGCATGATCACCGGGTAGTCCGGCACGGCGTCGGCGATCCGCAGTACCGCGCGGATCTGCGCGACCGTGCCCGGTTTGAAGGCGACGTGGCTGATCCCCGCCTCGGTCAGTTCCTCGATCAGCGCGACGGCTTCCTCGAGCTCCGGGATACCGGCGGTCACGATCACACCGTCGAACGGAGCGCCCGCCGCGCGGGACCGCTGAACCAGCCGTTTTCCGCCCAGCTGCAGCTTCCACAGGTACGGATCCAGGAACAGCGAGTTGAACTGCACCTGCCGGCCCGGGTGCAGCAGTTCCTGCAGTTCCGTCACCCGCTCGGCGAAGATCTGCTCGGTCACCTGACCGCCGCCGGCCAGTTCCGCCCAGTGCCCGGCGTTGGCCGCGGCCGCGACGATCTTCGCGTCCACCGTGGTCGGGGTCATACCCGCCAGCAGGATGGGCGAACGCCCGGTGAGCTTGGTGAACGCGGTTTCCACCACGATGCGCCCGTTCGGCAGTCGCACCGGGCGCGGCGCGAACGCGGTCCACGGCTGCGCGACCTCCGGTGTGGCGCCCGGGGTCAGCAGGTTCCGCTGACCGGCCCGGGTGGCCGCGGCGATCATGCCGACACCGCTGCCCTTGAGTGAACCACCGCTGACGCGGGAGAGCAGGTCGCCGGGGCCGAGGTCCAGGATCCATTCGGCACCGGAACCGACCACTTCGTCCACGGTCGCGACCCAGTCGACCGGCTCGACCAGGATGTCGCGGGCCAGCTCGCCGGCGAGTTCGATATCGAGCCCGCACTGCCCGGCCCACCCGGCCACCAGTTCGACGGTGTCGGCGAGGGCCGGATGGTGGAACGCGACATCGACGTCGAGGTCCTCGAAGACCGGTGCGAAGACCGCACCGCCGCGCTGTTTGGCCGACCGCTCACGGTCCTGTTCGGCGTGCAGCTGCGCGCAACGCTGCTGCACCCGGCGCAGCTGATCGGGGGTACCGGACAGCACCACGCGGCGCCGGCCGTTGCGGATCGACAGCACCGCGGCCGCCATCGGGTCCACACCCACGGAGACCTCGGCGAGTACGGCCCGCAGTTCGTCGGGGTCGACATTGGAGACCGCGACCATCGAGGACCGCTCACCCACCGGCATCAGGCCGCGCCGCCGCGCGACCAGCCCGGCCGCCGCGCCGACCAGCTGGGCGATGGCGAGGATCTCCGCGTCCCGCTCCCCGGCGGCCCGCACCGCGGCGGCCGCCAGCAGCCCCTGCGAGTGCCCCACCACGGCGACCGGTGCGATCTCGGCCGGGTCCAGTCCCTGTAGGCGCAGTGCCCGCAGCGCGGCGAGCTGGGTCAGCAGTACACCCGGCATCGATACCGCGGCCGAACGCAGCACCCGCTCCGGCGGCGCGTCCGAGGTGTCGGTCTCCTCGTCGGCGAGATCGTCCTCCAGCATCCAGGCGACGGGGTCGAAGCCCACCGGGCGCACCACCAGCAACTGATCCGCGACGGGGCCCAGCAGCGCGGCCGCCTCGTTGACCAGTGCGGTGAGTTCGGGCTCCAGGGCGGCGTCGCGGCCGATCTCGGCCAGTTCGCCCAGCCAGCTGGCACCCTGCCCACCGAAGGCGAGCGCGTACGGGGTTCCTTCACGCAACCGGTCCAGCAACGGCGTGCGATTCGTCTCGGTCACGGTCCTGCCAGCGGCGGCGTCCACCCGGTGTCCGGCCCCGGACGCAGTGCTCTCGTTGATCGTCAAGACGCTTCGACTTTCTCTCGTGGCGACAAGTTCTCGGAGACTTCCCCGGCTCCCAGTCCGCACACGGGCGGTCCACGCCCGTCGGTCTGCTCTCAGCGAGAATGGCACAAAATCATGAGGGAATCCTCACGTTTGCCTGCCCGTGCGTCGGCTACCGATGAGTATTCGTGCACCCATGTACCAGAATCGGTGGAAACATGAACCTCCCTCATATTTGAACCCGCTGGTGGGAGCCGGTCCTTACCCCCGCGAAATGTGAGTACTCCTCATATTGCTGGTTATCGAATCGTTATAATCCCAGGTGGGGTTACCGGCGAGTACAAAACACCGGCCCACGTCTTCGCGATCCGCCAACGGACCGGTAGAGTTTGGACGGTCGTACCACCAAGCGCGAGTGGCGAAATTGGCAGACGCGCCAGATTTAGGTTCTGGTGTCCACGGACGTGGGGGTTCAAGTCCCCCCTCGCGCACAGATTCACGTCAGATCGGCCGCATTCGCGTGCCGGGTGTTCGAGCGCACTCGAACACCCGAAGGTGATCTGAGAAATGCGCACCCACCTGCAAGAACTCTGGGATATCGGTGGACATCCCGGAAGCCGCCGGACCGGAGGCGGTCCTCGGGGTGGGGCCGAATCAGCCATGCAAGCCGAGGTGACTGCGCGCGACCTACCACCGCGACCACGGAGTATGCCATCTACTCGGTGCATTGGACCTGACCACCGGTCGTATGCACTACCGGATCCGGGACCGGAAACGATGGATCGAGTTCCTGGCCTTCCTGCTATTCTGCGGGCCCGCCGGCCCGCAGACAAGCTCTACGTCATCGCCGACAAGGCTCATCACACGTAGTCGCACCTGGGACGCTTCGGATGCCGCCCACCGTATGGTGCCTGCTCAGATCTGGTTCTCGCCTCCGTCGACGTAGATGTTCGCGCCATCGACGTAGCTGCTCTGTTCCGAGGCCAGAAAGGCCACGACTGCGGCGGCCTCCTCCGGCCGGCCCATGCGGCCCCTGGGCACGGTCGCGGCGACATTCTCTTTGACGGCCCGAGCGGTTTCCTCGTCGCCGAAAGCGGCGGTGCCCCCGGGAGTCTCGATCCATGCCGGCGAGACCACGTTGACCCGGATGCCGCGGCCCTTGAGCTCGTTGGACCACGTTCGTGCGAAGGACCGGACGGCCGCCTTCGACGCCGCGTAGGCGCCGAAGGCCTCTACTCCGCGGTCGGCGGCAGTCGAACCGATCAGGACGATCGAGGCGCCGTCATTGAGCAGCGGCAACGCCTTACGCACGGTGAACAGGGTGCCTCGAACGTTGACCGCGAAGGTCTGGTCGAAGTGCTCCTCGGTGGTCTGCTCCAGCGTCAGGAACGCACCGACCGCCGCGTTCGCCACGAGCACGTCCACACCCTTGCCTCGCGCCCGGACCGTGTCGTAGAGCCGGTCCAGGTCCTCCGACTTGGAGATGTCGCCGACTACCGCGGTGGCCCGGTCTGCTCCGATGGTTTCGACGGCAGCCTCCAGTTCGGCCGCGCGCCGGCCGGTGACGAACACGTACGCGCCCTCGTCCGCCAGCCGTATCGCGGTGGCCAGACCGATCCCGCTGCTTCCTCCGGTGACCACCGACGTCTTGCCATCCAGCTGTCCCATGTGCGTGTCTCCATCACTCGCTGTGTCGATCGTTCGATATCGCGACGCTTTGTTGCCGTGCTTGCATAGCCCGACCCGACCGTCCCGGGTCAGGATGTGGTCGAAGACCGGCCGCCGAGGTGCCGGGCCAGGAAGTGTTCGAGCGTGCCGTACAGCTCGATGTTGCTGTCGGGGTTGATGAACCAGTGGCCCTCGGTCTCGTTCAGCAGATATTCGACGTCGGCGCCGCGGGAACGCAGCGCCTCGGCGATGTGATCGGAGTGGCAGGTGGCACCGGGGTCGCGGTCGGGGGTGAAGTCCACCACCCAGCGTTGTGCCGTGGCGTCGCAGCACATCTGGGCCGGATCTCCGTCGGACAGCTCGGTCAGCCGCGGCGGTACCGTCGCGAAGTGCGGATCGAGCGCGTGGATCTCCTGACAGGCGCCGAGGTAGCGGGCGCCGAGTAATTCCCCGGTGCTCGGATGCAGGATCAACGAGGACGGGAAGCGCGGGTCGGCCTCCGGGCGAGGTGTGTCCAGGTCGAACACCGGATGACTGTCCACGTCGAGCTTCTCGCCGTTCGCCAGGTCGAGCCAAACCAGGCGGGTGCGGTCCGAGCCGTGCGACGAACCGATCCACAGTCCGTTCCTCGGCGTACGCCGGACCCGCCTGCGGCTCGGCAGTCGGCGACGCTAGCGAGCAGCAACATCGGCGACGGGCGTCGCCAGCAACTGCAACTCCCAGGCGAGCGCTACCCCGCTACCGCCACCGTGCTCGGCCATGACCTCCCCGGCCCCGCCGGTCGTCGACTCGCGAGCCCAGTCGCGCTGCCATTCGCCGGCCACGGCCATCCAGGTGATGGGCGCCACGCCGGCCTGCACCATCCGGCGCACCGCCATATCGTGTGCCTCCACGGTCACCCCGCCACAGGCATCCGTGACAACGAAAACGTCGTACCCCTCGTCCAGCGCCTGGATGGCGGGCATGGCGACACAGATCTCGGTCCACAGTCCGGCAATGATCAGCTTCTTGCGGCCCGTCTTCTCCACGACGTCGACGACGCGACGGTCCTGCCAGGTGTTGATGAACGTGCGGTTGATCGGCTTCTGGTCCGGGAAGACGTCCTGGATGCCCCTGATGAGGTTGCCACCACGTTCTTCGATCACCGTCGTCAGCACCGTGGGGACGTCGAACACCTTGGCCAACTTGGCCAGGCCGACGACATTGTTGACGATCATGGTCGGTTCATGACTGTGGAGATTGGCGAACTGGTAGGGCTGGTGGTCGATCAGCACCAGAACGCTTTCCTCCGGGGTGAGCAGTGCCTCGAGTCCGACCTTTGCGGTGCGCGTCACGCTGTTTCCTTTTGTGCGATGGGTTGAACGTTCGATGGAAAAAGTCAGAGTTCTCGGGGTGATGCCATCCGGTAGACGAACTGGCCGAGCCCGGACTGCGCGATCGCGAACATCGTTCCGGCCAGGCCTTCCTGAGTGGCGGCCATGCTCAGATCGCCCAGACGAACCGCGTCGAATCCGGCGTCGAGACTGAGCCGGTCTACAACGCTTCGGGTTTCGTCGTCACCGGACCACAGGTTGCTCGGCCGAACCCGGGCCTCGGCAACTTGCCCGAAGAGAGAAGCGAAGTTGGTGTTGAACGCCTTCGCCGTCGGCCCGCCCGTCACCGATGCGACGTACTCGGCATTGGAGAAGAACCCGCCCGGCGGACGGGCATCGCCGTAGCGGTTCGTGGCGTCGAGCACGGTCTTGCCCTCGAGCCCGGTGACAGATGACAGAGCCGCCTCCACGACGGTTCCCGGGACGGCGAGCAGCACCACCTCCGATGCACCGGCATCGCCGCCGCCATGCCCCAGCCGAGTCACCTGATGCCCGGCCCGTTCCCACAGGTCGGCCAGCCCACCGCCGATGTTGCCGCGTCCGATCACAGTGATGTTCACGCTTGTCTCCTTACCGGGCGAATATGCGGTGGCAGTCGGCCACACGAACAGAGACCAGCTCCGACCAGGTTCGACGGGGCCGGTCGGAACATCTCTGACGGCCTGAAACGACCGTACGGCGGCCACTCGGTGGGCGTCCAAGACCTGTTCGGATGCCGATCGGTAGGATTTGTCTATCGATATCAGCCCCCGCCTGCTCCGCTACTTCCTCGCCGTCGCCGAGGAACTCCACTTCGGCCGCGCAGCCACACGTCTCTACATCGCCCAGCCCTCCCTGAGCCACCAGATCCGCAAACTCGAAGAAACCCTCCGCACCCCACTGTTCACACGTACAAGCCGCCAGGTGCAGCTCACCGCCGCCGGCCGGACACTGGCTCGCGAGGCACCGAAAGCACTGGCCGCGCTGGAACAAGCCATACAGCTCACCCGGCTGGCCGACTCCGGGATCGCCACGACGATCCGGCTGGGCTACACCCCGGTCACCGGCTTCGACACACTGACCACACTTCTGGACGCGCTCCGGGAGGACCACCCCGATCTCCTGATCGACCCCCGAGAGTTCTACAGCGCCGAGATCCCCGAACGGCTCCGGACCGGCGACCTCGACATCGGTCTCGCCCTCTCCCCACAGCCGGTCGACGGGGTAGCCGGTGAGATTCTCCGCGAAGAGCCCGTTTCCGCACTCCTCAGCCTTCGCCACCCCCTCGCCGACACACCGCGGATCCCGGTGACCGCCCTCCGCGGCCAGACACTGCTGCTGTTCCCCCGCCACCTCGCGCCCACCTACTACGACAGCATCGTCGCCGCATTCCACGAAGCAGGCTTCGCACCCGAGATCTGCGCATTCGATGATCCGCCGGTGTATGCCATGCTCGCCCGGCTCGCCGGCGGACGCGAAATCGGCCTGGCTCCCGCATCATTTGCCGAACACGCCGCCAAGACCGGCACCGGCATCATTCTCCGCGAGATCGTCGATCCGCCGATCCTGGCAGAACTCTCGGTGCTCTGGCCCACTAACGATCCCTCACCCGCCATCACCAGCGTCCTCGCCACCGCCCGGCGAAGCGCTGAACACAACAAATGGCTACGCAACCCCGCCACGTAATTCCCGATCCAGCGGCCCCCGATCCAGCGGCCCCCGGTCTCGCGCATCGAACTGCTCCGCCCGCAGCCAGGCGCCGCGACCGCGGAAACAGCTGAGGCTTCAGAGTGGCACCTGCGACGTGTGCTCCGAACTGCGAGATTCCGACAGTTACGCCTGCAACGACTGTCGGTCGTACCATCCACCGACCACCTTCGGGTATGTCGATGATCCCACCCCCTCGTCCCGCCGCAGCGGCTGCTCGAACAACTGATCGGCAGAGCACTCACCGGCCCGCCCGTCAAGCCCCGATCGCCGATGACGACATCTTCTTCGGCGTCTGCACAATCGGCGAGGCAGGGAGGGTCCTGGACCGATGCGTATTCAAGACACTCGATTGGCAACCGGGCACATGTTTGCAGGACGACCCCGCTGACAATATCGCCGAGCCCGGCGCTCCAGGTCGAGACCCGCTTCAGCGATCCCGAACTCGCGGCGATACTGTCCCTGGGACGCTCGAATGACGTGCGGGCTGCGGCAGCGATGATCTCCGGATTGATGCTCGTGGTCTCGTCGGCGTCGAGGGAGCGGGCTTCCTGGTTCACCCGATCGAAATTGCTCGACCTCTCGCTGATGCACTCCTGATTTACTACTCGTTCTGGACAGCATCGCGCGTAGGTCAGATCGTTCGCCGAAAGGACTGAGGGACTGTGCACTACATCGATTCGAGCTCGGCCACCTTTTCGCCCGATGGTCGGCGGTGACCGGCGCGATGGAAATCCTCGAGCTGACCGACGACTTCTACCAGGATCCGCATGCGACCTACCGGGCGCTGCGGGAGCGCGGTCCCCTGCACCGAATTCGATTGGACGGTGTGCTCGGCTGGCTGATCGTCGGTCACGACGTAGCCAAACAGGCCTTCGCGGAGCCGACCATCAGCAAACGCATCGGATCACCCGAGGGACAGGCTGTGCTGGCCAAAAACGGCGCAGCCGAGATGTTCAACACCGCCATCAGCGACAACATGTTGTTCGCCGATCCGCCCCAGCACACCCGGCTGCGCCGTCTCGTGGCCAAGGCATTCGCCGGTCCCGCCATCCGCGATCTCCAGCCGAGAATCGGCTCGATCGCCGACACCCTGCTCGACGACATCAGCGCGCGAACGACCGTCGACCTCATCGACAGCTATGCGTTCCGGCTGCCGATCGCGGTGATCTGTGAACTGCTCGGAGTCCCCGACGACGACAAGGAAGAGTTCCGCTCGTGGACCGCCGTCGTCGTCAGCGACTCGGCCACGATCGAGGAACGCGCCACCGCCGGGGTCAGCTTCATCACCTACCTGACGAAGTTGATCGCCAAACGCACCGACGACCCCCGCGACGACCTGCTCTCCCAACTGATCATCGCGAAAGACCAGGAAGACCGTCTGGACGAGCACGAACTCATCGCCATGCTGCTCCTGCTGCTGATAGCCGGGCATGAGACCACCGTCAACCTCATCGGCAACTCGGTAATGGAGCTGCTACGCGATCCGACATCGGCCGAGCGGTTACGCACCGATCCCGAAGCGATACCCGCCTACCTCGAGGAGATCCTGCGCTGTCAGGGGTCGTTGCACGTGGCGACGGCTCGCTACACCACCGCTCCGATCACGTTGGGCGGTAAGGACATCGACGCGGGCGAATTCATCCTGATCTCGCTCGCCGCTGCCAACCGCGACCCCGCGCAGTTCGCCGCCCCGGACCGGATCGACCTCGAAAGATCCGAGAGCCGGCACCTCGCCTTCGGGCACGGCATCCATCACTGTCTCGGCGCCGCCCTGGCCCGCGTGGAAGCCACCACCGCGATCTCGCGACTGCTGGCCACGTTCCCGGAGATATCGCTCGACGGGGAATTCAGTGATCTGACGTGGCGAAAAAGCCTCCTGATCCATGGCCTGACCAGCCTGCCGGTTCGACTGGCCGCACCCACTGAATCTCATCCGGTGTCCAGCGCTGACGGGGACCACTTCTCGCTGTTGGTCTGACCCCAGTCGTCACGAATTCCGATCGAAACCTATGGCACCGGGATCATTTCAAGGTGCAGAAGGGTGGTCGGAGCTTGGCCGAGATCCTCATATCGACCGAATGCCGTGTCGAAGAAGGTGCGCAGGTAACCGCGCTACAGGACGAGTGAGTCGCGCGGATCGTTGGTGCCGACCAGTTGAGAGACGATCGCGGAGGGCGGGCCGGCTGCGGCGGCGAGCGCGGGCACGCCGTGGCGTCAGCAGCGACTGGAAGCGCCCGTGAGCCAGATCGACGCGGCTGAGCAGACCATCCATCGCGGGCCGGGTGCCGGACTCCGCCGGCCGGTCGCGGTAGTGGGTGGGACTGTCGCCGAGTGCGACTCCGATGGCGAACCATCGTGGAACCGTCTCCGATGTAGCAGCACCTTTCGGTGGCGTGAAAGAGTCCGGCTTGGGGCGAGAGGCCGGCATCGAAGGCATCGACGAATACCTCGAAACAAAGTACATTGCTCTGCCCTGAGCAGGCGGTTACCGTGCAAAATGTGAGCGCGCGGTTCCTCGTGATCCGACGGGTTGTTGTGCTGCTTCGTTGCGGAGGTCGGCAATCAGGAGATGCGCCACGGTGGTCCCGGCCGGAGCCGAGCCCAGTGTTTCCCGATATTGCTCGCGGACAGGAACCTGGATTCGGCGAGTGAGTCGACGGGTACGGCCGGTTGCGGATCATCGTACGAAGAGCGCAGAACATCGCTTACCCGCCCGAGCAGATTGCCTCGCCCTGGAGCCAGCTGGGTGCTGTACGTCTCATGCGCGAGCTCGGGTATCCGTTGGGCGCGCTCGGCCGGTGGCAGTTCAGCGTGCCGGGCAGCGAGTTCGTCGTACAGCCGATGGATCACTTCGGCGGTCTCGTCGAGTACCTCGTGGTGGGGGAAGCGCTCGGCGAGTTCGGTCAGCAACTCGTCCGTCCGGCGCAAATAGTCCAGGCCTGCGGTGTAGTCGCTGGTGGTCAGCAGATGAAACGCGATGTCGGTGACGCTGCCGAGCAGAGCTCCCGCAGCGAATGCGTATTCTCGATCCGACCGATCACGTGCCTCGACGTATGCTGCTTCGAGCTCCGGCAGCAGGCGGAAGGCGTGATGGCCGCCGACGTGTGGACCACGGCCCGCACCTCCGCCGTCCATGCGGACAACACCGAGTTCGCTCAGCTGTTTCCGCTGCTGTTGCCGCAGCCCCTGCCAGTCGTCCACGCGATTTTCACCGCTGACGACCCTGAGCGGTATTCCGCTGTCGCCGAGCAGTTGCCCACCGGCCCGGCCGCCGGATGCGACCTCACGGGAAGAATTCGTGGCCGACGTGGTTTCGCTACCGGAGCTGTCGTGCACCTCGGCCCACTTCCCTCCCGGCTGCTCGGATCCTCGGTTCCAGGGATTGCGAAGGTCGACGTCGTCTTTTCGGGCGGGCTGGTTCGGCGGCACCGGCTGAATCGGGCCGACCGGCGTGCCCACGGGCGGCGTTGCCGCAGGCTGCTGCTCCGTCGACCGCCGCGCCTTCCTGCGGCGGTTCCAGGGTGTGAATCCGGCCTTGCCGCTCGCGTTCTCTCGGCCGCCGGGATCGGGGCGTTCGGCCCGTAACGCGTCTACCGCCCGCAGGTCCGCCATCGGCACGGCGGGCCCCGGCCGCCCCCGGTCGGTGCGGGGCTTGCCCTGGGGCCCCGGGTACACGCGATCTGCCGTGCGATCTGCCGCACCTCGTAGCAGCGTTCCCATCCAGCCGGTGACCGCGGAGACCGGCCCTGCGGCCTCGCGCAGTCTCCGCTGGGCTGCCTCTGGAAGAAGCCCGATGCCACCCTCGAGGATGTCCTTTCCGGTGCCCAACACCAGATCCGGGGACTCCCGTAAGACCGTACTGGCCAGGTAACGGTCGACGACCTTCATCATGTATTCCTCGGCCGCTCGACTACCCATCCGCGACCAGATGAAGGCAGCCAGATACCTTGCCCGCAGATACTCGGGGCTCTGGGCCGCGAGCCCCCGGCACCCCGGGAAGTGCAGCGCCGACCACAGGTCATCTTTCAGGAATCGGTCCCATAACACGTACTCCCCGGACGTGAGGACATCGCGCATCAGCTCGTGGTCGTGGCCCAGCAGCGGCCTTCCCGAGAAGTACTGCATCTTGCCGAACAGAATCGATACCAGCTGCGGCAACTCGTCGAGCGAGGTCGCCCGCAGGAATCTCGCCCACCTGGAGATCCGGTCGTTGACATCCCGGGTGCTGGCTCGCTGCGGCTCATTCGCCGGCAGCGTGCGCAGCTTCCAGACGGTGATGGTCCTACCATCGCTCGTAATCTTCTGCTGCTTGACGAACAGTGACTGCCAGTTGATTGCTTCGCCCAGTAGCGCCGCCGTAACCGCCGACTGTGTATCCGGCACCCCCAATTCTTCGGCCCGCCGGTCCGCCATGGACAGCAACTGCCGGATCTGCCCGGCCACCTCGTCCTCGGTCTTCGGTGGGTCCGCGAGCTGCGCCAATTCCTCGAGCGCCGCCCGGCGGTGTTCGACGCGCAGCTTCGCCGCCGCCGCCAGATGTTCCGGCACCTCGTCGCCGAGCAGTTCCAATGCCCGATCCACCCGCGCGGACTCCGCTACCGCATCGCGGTTGCGTATCAATGTATCGATCGACAAGCCGGTTACGGCCAGCAAGGCGAGTGCCGAGTAGACGGGGGCCCGTTTCATGATCCGGTTCAGCTCGAGAAAGTCCTTGTCTGTGAACTCTTCCTCGAGATTCGTCTCGCGCACCTTATCGGCACCCCAGGAGACCAGCGTGGAGATAATCGAACCCAGCTCGCGTGGGCCCATCTTGCCGAATTGCTTGTCGGGTATCGCCAGTTCCTTCAGCTTCTCGACTACTTCCGCGTGCACGGCATCGAACCATTGCCCTCGTCGGCTGACCCATTCGGCGCCGAACGGCTCCCCTGGCTCGGGCCTCGGCAGGTGCTTCAGATACCAGTACGCCGCGGGGTTGATCGCGATCAGCTCGTCGATGGCGGCGTCGGTCTCCGCCCAGTATCGAGTCCAGTATTCGGACTCGTCCTCCGCTGAGTGGCCGGCCCGTGCATCGGTGTCGGCGCCTGATGATGGCGAGGCCGGGGGTTCGGCGTCGGGATCGAGGTCGATGGCGACGGTATCGGGCCCGCGGGACGTGGGCTGCGCGGTGTCCTCGGGAGTCGGGGACACTACCGTCGCGTCGAACGCCCGGGCCGGACCGTCGAGTGCTGCGGCCCGATCGGCCGGCGGACCGGGTACCGAGTCCGGGTCGATCGGTTCACTTCTGCGATCGGCCGATGGGACGGCTCGTTCCGGCTCGGTGCCGGGTTCGGGCGGGGGGCCGGATTCCGGTTCTTGTCCGGCCAGGAGCCGGCGGTAGCCGGCGGGACCCCTGGCCGATGCGGTGCGGTCCGCCTCGGGGTCGACGAGTCGGGAGCCGACCGTCCGGTGCAGCCAGCTCGGCTGCTGCGGTCCCGGCCGGTGCGGGGCGCGTAGTACCTCGTTGCCCCGGCCTACTGCGATCAGAGCGAAGTGGCCCAGCGGCTCGGTGGGAATTCCGGCGATGAAGTCGATGTACTGGAAGTACTGGCGATGACTGCGTAGCGCAGTGGCGAACCGCGGCATATCCGGAAACTGCGATTGTATTCGCACCGCACCGAACAGCTCTGCCGCCGGATCCATCCCCTGCCCGCGCCCGGCTATCCTTCCGGCCGGCCCCGGTATATCCGCCCCGAGTGCGGTCACCGGATCCGCATCGTGCGCGGCGGCGTACACCTCTGCGACGCGGAACTCGTTCGCCTGCTGCAGCGGTCCCATGCCGGGAGAACCCAGCACAGCGACCGATTCGACTACGGATTTCGACTCGGTGGGATCGACGAATCGATCGCCATACGCGGCCCATGCCGTCGTGGTGGAGCCGTAACTGTGGGCAAAGAGCCGGTTCAGCGGCACAGGAGACCCACCGGTACGTTCGCTGTGCAGCCGGCGAGTCGTATCGAAGCCCCAGAGGTCTCGCACCAACAACCGGCCACCCTCGACCGCGGATCGGGACGAGATGGTTTCGGTCATCATCTTTGCGCCGCTGGGCGCGTCATAGCCGAGCCACGCCATCGAAAAGATCCCGAGATGCGGATCCAACCTCGCCGCTGCACTGTAGAGGTTCCACGAATTGGTCGATCTGCTGTTGAGATGTTGCAACGTTGTGGTGATCCCGGGAATCTGCCACAGCGTGACCGCCGCGGTATCGGCATTCCCGAAGCCGACGAGCGCCCGTCCACATCCGCCGAACTCCACTGCGTCGTAGCCGATCACCTGGACCGGAGGTGCGGGCACGATAAGTTCCATCGACCGTGCTTTGAGCTCCGCTCTCCCCACGGCGTGATGGCTGTACACCAGGTTCTCGAGATGCCGCTGTTCTCGGGCATCGAGCTGGGCTTTCATCCACTGCTCGATATCGGCGCCTTCGGGACACCTGGCCCGATAGGCCGCCAGTTCGCGGGCGATCGACAACCGATTGACCTGATCTCGTACCTCGAAGGGAATACCGTCGGCGTTGCCCAGCTCGGGAACCGTCCGCCGCACGGCTTCCCGCTGCTCCGAGGTCAGTTGATGCCACCATTGGAAGTTCACTTCGGTCCGCTGCACCGACCGTTCTCTCACTTCGTCATCGGCGTACTCGCCGTGCAGCAGATCGGCCGGAGAACGAACTGGACTCGCCGCACCGAATGCGCTCCGCGCCAGCTCTTCCTCAGCGGGCGTGGGCTCGGACGCCTCGGGCAGTAGGTCGGCGTACAGATGTGAACGGCTGCGCAGCGATCCGCTGCCAGGGCCGAAGTCTCGTCTTCCGATGCCGTCCTCGACCATCGCGAAGCTGTCGGCGACATCCTGCGCAGTCACCACTTGCGACACCAGCAATGGCCGCCTGTTCGGGTTCTTCCGGCGAGTCCACGGGTTGGCAGACGACGGGAGGATCCCCGGCCGACGCCTACGCGCGGTCTCGGTGAGCGGGGAATACCCCGGCAGCGCCTCTCCTGGTTCTTCCGAACGACCGGAAGCGTCCAGTGCGCGCTGTCCGAGCATGGCATCGGCCGAATCAGGAGCCAGGGCAGTACCGTTGGCTGCGATATCGGCGAAGACTGTCAGTGACGACGAGGGAACCCTGGTGGCCGGGTCGGCAGAAAGGTAACGTCCGAGCACCGACTTCCCGGAATCGGGAGCGGGGTCCACGGTGATCCGCTGCCCACCGAATTCCATGCCCACCCCGCGGCGGCGAATTCGCCGGACGCCTGTGCCCAGCGCGAGGGACCGCCGCGATACGACGTCCACGATATTCACTGTTTCGACACCGAATTCCGCCGCGTCCGCGACCAGCAGAGCGCCACGCGGATCCGCCAGCGTCACTGTGGTGACCTCGCCACTCAACCTACCGTGTGCGCCGGCGGCGCCGACTATGGCTGCGCCGGCACCGTAAGCGAATAGATGAGTCACCGGTGCTGGAGAGCCACCGGGCAGCTGAGCTGCGTACGCACGGCTCGCATTGAAACCCGCTATACCTGCGCTGATCTGCCGACCGTGCTGCACCCCGGCCTTCGCTCTCCTCGGCGCAGCGTGCCGGTGCGAGATCTTGGAAGCTGTCCCGGCGTCCGCGGTCCGTCGGGCAGTCGCTTCGTAATGGTTGCCCACGTAGACGACATCGTCGGCGAGGGACGAAAGATCGTCGCTGTAGACGACGTGCTCGGAAATCGAGAGCGCAGCATCGAAATCGCCGAACCCGATCGCGAACTCGTCGTCGTGGTAGGCCAGCAGCTGCACCGGCGGCGGAACATCCGAATGCATCGCCTTCGCTCGCAGCTCGGCCTGCACCAGCGCTTTCCGTGCGTCGAGGATACGGCGTAGCCGCCGGGGCTCACCGGGCCCGAACTCCGAGTTGATCGTCTGCCCGATCCCGAGTCGTTCGGGGCGGCGAGCGAGGAAGTCCGCGAGGTCGCGCTCGAGCTTCCGCCGGTTCGCGACGTCCCTGTCCGCTGCCGGGATACCACCGACATTGCCGATCTCGGTGTGTACGAACAATATTGCCTCTCGCCGGACTTCATCCAGCGAGTGCCACCACTGGGCCACGGCCGTCGCTCGATCCCCGGCCGTCGCGACGACAGCCCCGTCGGGCCGTTCCTCGGGAAACAAATCCGCCACGGTCGCACCCGGTGCCAACCTTCGCAGCGCGTCCTCGGCGTATGCCAGATCGATATCGGTGATGGGCCCGCCGGCGAGCGATGCGTACTGGCCGCGCACTTCCTCGGCCGCGGCGAGAAGGCTCGACTTCTCGCTGTATTCCTCGACCAGCGGAAGTGCTCGCGCCTGGCTCGGGTTCAGCTTGTTCTGCCGGCTCGAACTCAGCAACGCCCCTAACATCGTCGACACCGCTGCCGGGGTCGACAGGTCGGCGCGTCCTTTGCCGAGTTCGAAAAGCCGCTGTTGCAGCGCGTCACATTGCTGCCGCAACCGCCGCAATTTCTCTGGATCGGCCACCAGGTCTTGAACGCTGGGTAGTGGCCCCGCGTCGTCGGCGGGGCCCTCCTCATCGTCGAGGTCGATGCTGGGATCGCCGAGGTCGGCGGGGACCGGAACGGGTTCCCGCGTGCGGGACTCGTCGCGCTGCGGATCGAACACCCGCTGATCGCCCGAGGGCGCGGCAGGCTCGGCAGTGGCGCGCCCCGGCTGCGAGGCGAGGTCGGCACGCTGCTTCTCCTCCAGCCGGACCAATTCGTCGAGTACGAAACCGGGTTCACCACCCCTGTCGGGGTTCAGGTACGCGACCTGTTGTTTCACATATCGGGCCCGTTCGGCCGGGGTCTTCGAGCGCCAGGCCTCGGCTACGGACGCAGTCGAGCCCTTCGGCGCAATGCTCGCGCCGGCCTCGGACGCAGCCGGGACCGGTCCGCGATAGCCGACCTGCACCAGAGCATTGCGCTGTTCGGCGTCTTTCAACACCTGCGCATAAGAAACGCCCCGGAGCAGGGCCTGCAAGGCGTAGACAGGGTGTGTGGGGTCCGCCGGTGCCGTCCTGCCGAAGGCGTTGTTCGCCTCGGCCAGCGCTTCTGCCGGATTGAATACTTCGAGAGCGCCCAAGCGGAGTTTCGCTGCGTCCAGCCCGAGTCTCGCGGCATCCGGGTCCAGGCGCGTGGGAGGCCGGCCGTACTCTTGACCGTCACGTATTCGCTGGTGCGTGTTCTCATCGAGCTTGTTCAGCCACGTCTTGTATACGGTCTCCAGATCGACCCAGCCCGATCCGTCGTCGCTTTCGGCAAGCTCGGGGCCGGAGTGGCGCCGGTCATCTATTCCTCCCCGCGCGACCCCGGATTCACGCAGCCATCTGTCGAAATCCGCGCGACTGCCGAATCGGCCCAGCCACGATTCGAAGGCCTCGAACAGGCGATCTTCCTCCGGGTTCGCCGATCTCTTTCTGCCGCTGCTGTACGCATCGAGCCGACCCAGCCAATCGTCGAACCTGGTCCCGGGCGGCAGCGAACCGAACTTCTCGAGTTCAGTGAAGTGTGCGAACAGGTACCCGAAAGCACGTGCCTCTTTCGAGTCCTGGCTGCTCTCTTCTCGGACGGGACCGATTCGCGAATGGTCCATCGGGAACTTGTCGTAGAGGCCCTTACGGGCGTTCTTGTCTTGCAGATGGCCCATCTCATGGCTGACGGCGTCGTAGGCAGGATCGCCGGTCGGGGCCATGAGACGGCCCGCCCGCACCGCCCCGCGCATGGTCTCCTGGAATTTCTCCGGGTTACCGAAGAGGTCCTCGTTGAGGACCATGAAGGTCGGGGAAGCCCCCTCGCCGACATCGGGACTCCAGATACAGGCACCGATATTGCCGACCATAGGAGCGATGAGTACGACGTCGAGCTGGATGTCGTCGATGTCTTTTCGCGCGGCGTAGCCATCGACTATCGCATTCCTGATCGACAGTGCCGTATCGACGGAGACTCCCGGCTTGTCCAGCCCGAGCACCTCGACCCCGTACGTTTCGAACAGCTGCCGGGCGATGGCCTGCTTGGTATTTCGTTCCGAATCGGCTGCGGTCGCAGCGTTTGCTCGGGTCACCCGATCCTCGGTCGAGGCCTGCCGTCGCCGGGCTGCCGATTGGGCCGCCCGTACCGAAGTCTGCTGTCGCCGGGCTGCCGAATCGACTGCCCGTACTCCGATCTCCTGCGCAACCCAACCGAACGACGCGACCTGAGCATCGGCGAGGTCACCGCTGGACGGCGGATTCACCGCATCGGTGACGAGCCGGCGCATGGCGGGATTCAATAGATTGAGGCTGTCGAGCCACGTATCCCGCGCTTCACCGATCAGCCACTCACCGATGTCGACACCTGGGGGGGCCTGCCACCCATCGGCTTCGGCGGCGGCGAGCGTGGCACGGGCGACTGCGTGCGCCAGGACTTGGATCCGTGTGGGCGGGGTGCCGCGCTCCGCATCCCAGCCGAGTACGACACATATGCCCTGGGCGGTGGCGGGGCCGAAATAGCGGTCCAACGCCTGGCCGGCGGACCGGTCGCCCTGCTGCGCCCGTTGCAGCGTCTCGGTGCGATCGCGGGCGGACAACTGATCGAACGGGACGGCGGAATCCGGAGCATCAGCGAGGATGGGCGAGGCGATCCGCACTTGCTCGACCAGCCGGCCGACGGCCGCGGCCCGCGCCTCGGCGTCGGTGCCGGCCTCGGCCTGAGCCGGCGCGGGAACAAGTCCTTGCTGCAGTGCCGGCCCGAATGCGGTGACGAGCCGGCGCTGGGCCGGATCGAGTTGATCCAAATTAGCGGCCAGAAGATGTCGTGCGGTCTCGCGCATATGGTCGGCGACATCGGTCCCCATGGGAACCCCTCGCGTCTCGACCAGCGCGAATGTTGCGTCCCGCACGGCCTGCGCCACCGGCAGCAACGGTGCGGCCGCCTGTCCACCCGGTGCGTCCAGCAATTGCAGTAGGTGGCGGAGGGTGCTGTCGCCGTGTTCGTCACGCAAGGTGGGCGCGGCGGGCGGATTGCCGGAATCCGTGTGAGACGCTCCACCGAGAGCCAGGCCCGCAACAGTCGGCACAGGGCTGCCGTTCTGGTCGGCAGCAATCGACACGGGGCCGGCGCTGTGGGCGGTAGGGGTGTGCTGTGCCTGCCGGGTCGCGTGTGGACCGGTCCCGTCCGCGAGCGGAGCCACCGTACCCGCGGTCCGGGGAGGGGGATGCCGGGGTTGCTGGATCGCAGTGCCGTGTGCGTCGGCGGGTGGGGCATTGGCCTGGTTGGCATTCGCGTACTTGGCGGCGAGCTGATCTTTCTCGACAGCGTCCTTCATCGCCGGGACGGCCTTCTCCAAGAGGTTTGTCCGGGCCTGCTCCAAGAACAATTCGGCGTCGTTCAACTCGATTTCGGTGCTCTCGGTGTGGAGCTGCTCGTGCCGCTCTTGCGCAACATGTTGCGCCTCGACTGCCCTGGTGTACTGCACGATTTGTTGCGTGACGCCGTGGTCGGTGACCCGGCCCCGGAAGTCCTCGGGCGAGATGTAGTGCACGGTCCGCCCTGGCGTGCCGCCGTTCTCGCGGTCGTCGCCCGATCCACCGCGGGCGACGCGGCCGTCGACCTGGTCGTTGACCCGCTCCGAGAATGCCGGCCCACCGCTGGTCTTGCCCAGCACACCGTCGAGCGCAATCGATTCCTTGGTCGGTGTGGGGTCGGCGCCTCGGCCGCCCTCCTTGTTGATGATGAAGATATCGCCGGGTTTTCCGAACTCCTCGATCATCCGGCGAACGAGCGCCTCGGAATGGACGTTGCTCCCGCCGTGCTCGGCGTAGAACTCCGCATCGACTATGACGAATCTCAGCTCGAAATCGTCACCGTACCGGTCCCGCGCCACCATGTGGAGATGGTCGACCAGACCGAGCCGACCTGCCTCCGGGTCACCCCGGCCTTCGCCGTTGTCCATCAGCGTGATCCACTGCGGCCGGCCGCTCTGCACGCCGTCGACAATGTCGGCATCCGTGACGATGTCGTCGGCCAGGTGCATGAGTTTGTCCTGCGTGTTCGCGAAGTCCAGCGGCTTGTCGATAACTCGGTTCGATGTGTAGAAGGTCGGCAGCTCCGGCACCGGACCGACACCGTACAGGTCGTAGGTGATGCCTTCGACGCCCTTCAGGGTCCCCGACAAACCTGACGGATCGAACAGCAACTCACTGCCGATCAATTGCTGATCCGACATCCGCAACGAATGCTCCTGATTCGCCCGGACCGGCAATCCTTCCTTGAGATCCACGAACTGCCCGACATCCTGCCACCGGACCTCGGTCGACTTCGTTTTGTCCCACATCGCCTTGTCGTTGGTTTCGTGAGCGAGGATGCCGATCTTTGCGCCCTCACCCTCATCCGCTCTCGTGATGTAATGGGTTCCCTTTTCCAAGCCCCAGCGCGCGTTGGCGGCGTCGGCGAAAAGCGTCAGCTCCGCGACGGTGACAGGTGCACCCGCCACCTTCTCGAGCTTGGCGACAGCCTCCGGGGTCGTTTCCGCGGCCCACATTCCCCGGGTGTTCTCGGGTCTTCTGAAATCTGCCGCCGTCAAGCCGTGTTCACGTTCCGCGGTCGCCAGCCGATCCCAGACACTCTGTAGTTCGGCCACCACCTCGGGCGTGGCCTCCGCCGCCGCACCGGGCGAGAGTACGCATTCGGAATTGCCGTCGAAGACGGTATCGAATTCGTCGATGGTGAGTTTGCCTACCGGGAAGGGATCGAACCGAATGTCCAGACCGTGATCGGATGCGGCGGTATCCAGCCTTTCTTTGATCAGATCGATAGACGGTTTCGTGTTGAGGAAATCCCGCAGTGCCGTCACCTCATGGTGCGGCATGCCGCCGGCCGCGAGATCGTTCATCATCGAATCCGCGACCTTCAACGCGCGGAACAGGTAGTCCTCCTTGGTACCCACGACGATGCGCCCGCGGCCGGGCCCCGGATCCGGCAGCGGACCGTCCTGATCCATCCGGATCACATCGGTCCCCGTATCCGACTCCGGCCGCACCACGAACGCCTGCAACTCACCGGCCAGCTCACCGGCGAGCAGATCACTGCTGGTCCAGGCGTGCGCCGTCCCGTGGTCGACGGCATCGGTCACCATCTTCATCACCATGACGATGGTCTTGCCCTCGCCGGTCTTCATATCGACCGGACCGTGCTCCAGCAGCAGGAACGCCGCGGCCTGCGTCTCTCGCACCAGACGATGCCGATCGTCCCCCCGGCGAATCCACTCCGTCATCGCCGCGATCCGCTCCTCCCTGGAGCCCCTCACCATCGTGTCGACCATCGACTCCGGTGATGCGTTCGCCATCGGGCTGATTCCATCGGCCATGCTGCCCGGGGTTCGCAACTCCCCGACCGCGCGACCGGCCGCCAAGGCCGCGCGGACCCGCTCCTGGGCAACCACGTCGAACACTGCGTCGCGATCGGTGAGGACCCCCGCCTCGAAATCGTGCATCAGCGAAACACCCGCCCGGTCCGACATCTTCACCAGGTCACTGGCTCTCGCCCGGGTTGCGGCCTCATGCCCGGCCACCGCTGCCTCGTACACCTCCTGGGACTCGGCCAACTTCGCCTGGGCCTGCCGGAGCTGTTCCTGGGCCGCCCGCGAGGCATCGACAGCCACTCGATCCGCTGCCGTGCCCTGCCCGGACAGATCGCGCATTCGGTCGCCGGGGCCGATCCGGGTGGCCCGCTCGTGCGCCTCCGCCACGCGCACGGTCTTCTCCTGCCGCTTCAGCTCCGCATGGGCGGCCCGTTCGCGCTCGGCCGCCTCTGCGACACGTTGCCGGTGGTGTTCCCGCACCAGCTCGTTCTGCTGCCGCTCTCCCGCACTACGCTGTTCTACTTCAGCGCGCGCCTTCGCACGTGCGGCCGCGGCGGGATCCTCGTTACGAGCGGCAGGCGACACCTCCGAATCTCGCTGTGCGCGAGCGGTCTCCGATTCGGGCCGCGGTGGTGCGCCGTTGTGGTCGGCGGTACCCGGTTCGGCCGCTGCTCGCTGCCGGGTCGTACTGTCATCGCCCGCACGCCCCGACTTCGGTTCCGGTTCGTCGGCGCCCGTGGGCTTCTGCCGGGCGGAACCATCTTCGGCACGTCCATACTCGGACTTGCCCGAATTCACCGCCGGGGGATGCTCCGACGCAGCGATTTTCGGAGCGGACACAGCGGGCGGTTGTTTACCTCCACCGGCCGCGGGCGCCTCACCGCGCCCAGCGGGGGCGGGCGGTGTGTCTCCGCTCCTCGGCTGCGGTGTCGCCCGTTGCCCGGCACCGGCGCCGTCTCCGGTGCTGGTGGGTTGACCAGCTGCGTTGCGGGAGGGGGCGGGGGATTCGGGACTGACGACCGTTATGACCGGCCCGGCGTTCCGGTCCGCCGATTCGGGGACCGAACCGCTGCGCCGCCCGGCCGGGGTCGGCTCGGGAACGAGGCCGGGCGCGGGCTCGGGCACCGTCGTGGGATCCGGCTGCCCGCGACCGGCCTCGGCCGGCGCTGCCTTCGGAACCGGTGGCTCCGATTCGCCGTTCGCTACCGGCCGCGCCGGATCGTCCCCCGAAGCGGCAGCAACGCCGGGTCGGCCGTCCGGCGCCGGCTCGCCGACCACCTGCCTGCCGGGGTGGGGAAGCCCCCTGGCCGGTTCGCCGTCGGCGGGATGCGCTCGCTCCGGCCCGGCGCCGGCGCCGCCCTGTCCCGCCGGTACCGCCGCGGCAGACTTTGTTGCCGCGGCGCGAGAACCGGCCTGGTCATCGCCGTCCGCGGCCGATTTCGACGATGTCGATCGGGCGCCTCCCACCTCGTTGTCCGCGGGATGCGGCTGCTTCGCACCGGCCGCGGATTCCGGCGGGCCGGTAACCTGCTCAGGCCCGTCGGGGATGCCGGGCTGTGCTGGCGCAGTGCCTGAATCGGCGTCTGCCGGCGGCGGTGCCGTCCGCGCAGGCCCGGCGGATGCGTTGTGATCCCCCGCCCGGGGTGGCCCGCCACCGGCACCGCTGCCGACCGCCGGCTGTGCACTGCTTGCCGGCTTGGAATTGTGCTGTGCGGAAGACGCATCCCCCGGGTCGGTCGAAGACCTGACCGGACTCGGCTGCCCATCGACGGAGTTGGTGTTCTGCTGGCTAGCGGGCTCTTGACGCAGCGCATCGAGTTTCTGCTGCGGAGACTCGGGCTGCGTGCTCGGATCCGCAGCAGTGGGCGAACGGCGCGCGTGAACTGCGTCCGTAGGCGGTCGGCCGGCACGGTGTGCCGAGCCACCCGGGGGACCTCCGTCCGGACCGAGAGCGGAAGTCGCGGCGGTCGCCGGCTCCGGCGACGCGGCACGCAGGCTCGCCAGACTGTGGCCTGCCGCGCCCAGAAACCCGCCGGTCACAGCAGGCAGAAAACCCTCGGTGAAGCTGTCCATCGTGAACTTCTCCCCGGACAGGCCGATCGCCACACCGGTCCCGAAAAAGCCGCCGACCAACCCACCGATACCGCCCGTGACCAGCGCGCCACCGATCTGGAACAGCACCTGCTGCCCGGTGCTCGTGGCCTTTCGCGCGCGGGCGAGGGTGACCGGGGTGACCCAGCGGTCGCCGGCCCGTTTCCCCGCTACCAGGCCGGCGGCGCCACCGAACCCACCGGCGAGGGTCGTGACCAGGACTTCCTTCCCGTCCACCGCGTCGCGCTGATCGTAGGCCACCTGCTTCAGCTGCACAGCCAGGTTGATACCGCCACCTTGGATGGCCCCGATAGCCGCGGCTTTACCGGTCAGCGCAAGAGTTCCGCGTTGCGCGGCCGCCCGCGCGCTCGAGCCCGCTAAATATTCCAGCAGTTTGCGTGAGGCGATTTCCAGCGCCGTCCGAGTTTGAACCGTTTTGAGGCGCTGTACGATCGCGCCGCCGTAGGCGAACATGATCGCGGCGTGCAGCAGCGTCCACGCCAGGATCACCGCGAACGAGATGACCGTCCACTTCTGCACCTCGAAGGCATTCGCGCCCTCGTAGAGGTGCTCGGCCTCCTTGTCGAATTCATCGGCTTGCCGGCGGTACCTCTCCGCCAGCTCCCGAGAAGGCTCTTCGTGCGCATCGCCGGACCGTCCGCCTTCGACGGCATAGCTGCGGGCCGCGGTTTTCTGATCGAGGTACTCCGCCTGTCCGCGGCACCACTCGGCTTTTTCCGACAGGCTGTCGGCCCGGCGACGCATCGCGTCTTCCCTGGCTTCGGGGAAATGTCCGGCAACGACTTCGAGCACGCCGGGCGGCAACCAAGGTGGCAGCTGCAGAGTCAAAATTCACCCTGCCCGTCGACCCGTTCCCGGTAGGGAACCCGGATCTCGACGCCCGGACCGGTCGATCGAAAGCCCGCAAAACTCAGTCATAACAATGGAATCGGTAGAAACGGCCCGGAACCCCTTATTCCGCGGGGCGCTCGGCACCGCGTAAGTAGGCGCGGATATCACCCAGTTCCGGCGCCTCGGGCACGATGTCCCCGAAATCACCGAACTCCGCGAGTTCGGCTGCGACGGAGGAGGTCATCTCGTGCTTCCACCGGTCCATGGCAAACACCCTTCCAGGATCATCGGTCATCGTGGGTCGGGCAGCGCAGCATGCGCCAGCGCCACCAGCAGACGATGCAATGTTCTGGCCGAGGCGGGCGCGGCGACGCTGTCCACTTCGACCGCCACGAAGCCGGCGGCCAAGGCCCGCCCGGGTGAGAACGCGCCGTCGTCGAAGCAATAGTCGCCGAGCTCGGCGCGCCACGATTTGTAGCCGCTGACGATCCGGCCCAGGCGGTCCCCCTGGGCACCGCTGATACGGAGATATTCGGTGATCAACGCGCGCTGCGCCTCCGCCCGGGCGCACAGTCCACCGGTCAGGTCGAGCACATGGCCGAGTTCCAGCAGTACGGTCACGTACATCGGGCGTTGCCGCAACACCTCATGCACAGCGGCGGCGTACCCGGCCCGGCCGTTTCCGCCGAGTACACCTGGATCCGCGGCGGCGGTATCGCTCAGCACAATCCACGGTTGCGGCGACAGCGACGAATTCGCCGCAGAATCCGCCGCGGCTTCGTTCCGATTCTCCACCCGTGAAGGCGGGCCGCCGGCGGCCACCTCGAGCCCACGCAGGATTATCGGATACGCGGTGACCCCCGTGTCGACCGCGTCAGCGATCTCCTGCGCGGTGTGTTCGGCGATACCCGCCGTTTCGAATCCGACGATCTCGAGATCGTGCCGAAGCGCCATATCCCGCAGGATTTCCATGGCCGCCTCACCGGTTTCCCGGCGGTGCCGCGCGGCTACCCGCCCGCGAGATGGCGGAGCGCTGCGCGAGTCCGCTTCCGGTTTCGCCTGGGCCGGCGGGCGGTCGGCGGTGCGCGGCGGGACCGTCCGTGGGGGTATCTGGTTCTCCGAGGGTGCGGCAGAACCCGGCCGAGGGGAGCTGGGCGCGGTGGGACTCCAGGGAGTACCGGTAGCCGCACGCGAGGCCTCGGCCCGCGCCGCCGCCGGTTTCGACGAGCCCGGCCCTGTGGTGGGACCTGCGTCGATGCCCCAGAGTACGGAGATCCCCGGTGCGGACGCCCATGGCAGGGCGAGCGTGGGTGGCTGTTCGAGCGATTCCTCGCGCGACTCGGGCACGCGGTCGCCGGAGCGCGGCTCAGCGGATTCCCCCTGCGGCGGCTCGGCTTGCCCGCGACCGGCCGGCTCCGGTCCGGATCCCACCGGCTCCGGTCCGGATTGCACCGGCGGCGGTTGATCCGTGCCGTCGGCGGCCACGGTCGCCGCATCGTTCGTGGCGCGCGATTCCGGGTCGCCGGTCGGCGAATTCCCGGCCGGCCGGCCCGAGACGGGGGACTGCGGATCGGACGAGGCGACTCGATCCGGGGTGTTCGGAGCGAAAGTGCGGGCAGGGGGCGCCGTCGTAACCGGGACCGAACCGTTGGTGCCGGGCCGGGCCGGAGCCGCATCCCGCACCTGTGTTCCGCCGGTCCGATCCGCCTCCGTGAACGTTTCGGCGGCCGCGTGGAGACCGGCGCTCATCGCGCGGGCGCTGTTCACCAGGTCCTCGAAACCCGCCATACTCTGTTCGGTACTCGGTAGGTAGCCTTCGGCGAAGGCATTGCCGGGCTTGTCACCACCCCAGCACTCCCCCTCCTGGGCGAAGGCCGCCTTCAACTCGGTCACCATCCGAGCCGTTTCGGCGGCCACCTGGTCCAACTCCGCCGCGGAGGCATGCAGTGCGTCCGGATCGAGCCACAGCGGCTGACTCACTCGATCACCCTTCCGCGCGGCTCACCACAATTGCGACCAGTGTGCGGGAGCCGGGGTTGTCGCCGCATCTCGCGCTCTTCCTGATACTGGCAATACAGCACCACCTGCGCAGATGCACTCACCACCGGACCGCGCCGCAGAGCTGCCCGACGTTCGCGGTGCGGCGGGCGCGTCCCGAACACATCCGGTGACCGACCCGCCGCCGCGGCCCGCCCATGTACCCAACGGGGGTAGAGTAATCCACGACCGGCACGGAGCCGGTCGTGGACGCGATACTCGGGAACGGAGGTGTGCCGATGACCATCACCGCACCCGCCGGAACCGCGGCGGCCGGGCACAACCGCCGGAACCGCGGCGCCATGATCATGGTCGTCCTGGCCGCGCTGGCGTTGCTGTCGCCCCTGCTGCACTGCGACCTCGTCCCGGCGGCGGCAGCGCACGCCCGAGCGCACGAGGCCGTGGCCGCCGCCGGGCACCACGTGCACACCGGCGATCCGGCCGATAGCCACTGCACAGCCCACGCGGTTCACTGCGTATCCCAGGTTGTGCTCCCCGCGCGTATCCCCGATCCGTCCGTCCTCGTACCCGTGGTGACACTGACACTCACCACGGCGGTCGCGGTCGCGGTCGCGCCCTCCAACGCACGCTGGATCCGGGGACCCCCCACCGGTGCGCTCGCCGCCGGTGGCCGCGAGATCCTCACCCACTTCTGTATCGCCCGGCGCTGATCGGCCCGCGTCGGCCGGTTCCCACGGGGCCGGCCGGCGTCCGCTGCCGACCATCCGCCGCCGGGTCCGCGGGGACCCGATACAGAAAGCGACAGTCATGAACAACGTGGTCCTGCCCGAACGGGCGGTGCCGATCGCCGCCGGAATCGTTTCGACGCCCGGCACCGCCCTGACGCCTCCGGCCCTCGTCGGGAACACGCCGGTGCTGTGGGTGGGTGCCCCGCTGGCTCCCGCCGGGCATGGATTCTGGGCCAAACTCGAGGGCAGCAATCCCGGCGGGATGAAGGACCGGCCCGCCCTGCACATGGTGCGGCGCGCCCGGGAGCGCGGCGATCTCACGCCGGGGGCGCGGATCGTGGAGTCCACCAGCGGCACCCTGGGGCTGGGTCTGGCACTGGCCGGAGTGGCCTACCACCACCCGGTCACCCTGGTCACCGATCCCGGTCTGGAGCCGATCGTGGAACAGTTGCTGACGGCCTACGGGGCCACCGTCGATGTGGTACCCGCGCCGGACCCGGTCGGCGGCTGGCAGCAGGCCCGCCGCGACCGAGTGGCGCGGATACTGGCCGCGGAGCCTGCGGCGTGGTGCCCGGACCAGTACAACAATCCCGATAATGTGGCCGGGTACGAGTCGCTCGGCGTGGAACTGATCGAACAGCTGGGTGGCGTGGACGTGCTCGTCTGCGCGGTGGGCACCGGCGGTCATTCCGCGGGGGTGGCGCGGGTGCTGCGCCGGTTCGACCCGAACCTGAAACTCATCGGCGTGGACACCGTGTCCTCCACCATCTTCGGGCAACCGGCGGGGCCGCGACTCATGCGCGGGCTCGGATCCAGCATCTATCCCGCCAACGTCGACTACGCCGCGTTCGACGAAGTCCACTGGGTCGCCCCGGCCGAAGCCGTATGGGCCTGCCGGACCCTGGCCACCACCCATCACGCCACCGGCGGCTGGAGTGTCGGCGCGGTGGCGCTGGTCGCAGGCTGGGCGGCCGGACAGTTCGACGCGGACGTCCAGGTCGCCGCGATCTTCCCCGACGGCCCCCAACGCTATTTCGACACTGTCTTCAGCGACGAGTACTGCCGCGCACACGGTCTGCTCGGCGGGGCGCCACCGGCCGGGCCGGTCACGGTGTCCTCCCCGTTCGAGGCGGAGTTCCGGTCCTGGACCCGCTGTGCGACCGTGGTGGATCCGCGCGGGCGCACCGCGTTCGACGGAGTCCGCGCATGAACACTCTCACCACCTTCCGCAGCTTCGAAACCCCGGTGCGGCTGCTGATGATCAACCAGTTCGGCATCAACCTCGGCTTCTACATGCTGATGCCGTTTCTGGCCGGGTATCTGGCCGGCCCACTCGGGCTCGCCGCGTGGGCGGTGGGACTCGTGCTGGGGGTGCGTAATTTCTCCCAGCAGGGCATGTTCCTGATCGGCGGAACCCTGGCCGACCGGCTGGGTTACAAACCCCTGATCGTGGCCGGGTGTCTGCTGCGCACGGGCGGTTTCGCACTGCTGGTGTTCGCCACCGGCCTGCCCGCACTGCTGGTCGCCTCGGCCGCCACGGGGTTCGCCGGGGCACTGTTCAATCCGGCGGTCCGCGCCTACCTCGCCGCCGAATCCGGGTCGCGCCGGGTGGAGGCCTTCGCGCTGTTCAATATCTTCTACCAGGCCGGAATCCTCGCGGGTCCATTGGTCGGAGTCGCGCTGCTGACCCTCGATTTCCGGGTGGTCGCGGCCGCGGCCGCCCTGGTGTTCGCCGTGCTGACCGTGGCCCAACTGCTGGCGCTGCCCGCCGGACCCGCGCTGCCCGCACCGGCCCGGGTTCCGGTGCGGACGGCGTGGGCGGGTGTGCTGCGCAACCGGCGGTTCGTGGCGTTCTCGGTGGCGATGATCGGTTCCTACATCCTGTCTTTCCAGATGTATCTCGCGCTCCCGCTGCAGGCGGAGCTGATCACCGGAGACGGCGCGCAGTGGCTGGTCTCCGCACTGTTCGTGATCTCCGGGGTGATCGCGGTGGCCGGCCAATTGCGGATCACCGCCTGGTTCCGGAAGCGCTGGGGCACCGGACGCGCCCTGGTCGCGGGGATGACGATCCTGGCCGGCGCCTTCCTACCGCTCGCCCTGGTTCCCGTCCCGGCGCGATTCGGCACCTGGGCCGCGGTGGCCGCCCTGCTGGCCGCGGCGGCCCTGCTGGCCGTCGGGACCGCCGCGGTGTTCCCGTTCGAGATGGACACGGTCGTCACGCTGGCCGAAGACCGCCTGGTGGGCACCTACTACGGCTTCTACAACAGTGTGGTCGGGATCGGCATCCTGATCGGCAATCTCGCCACGGGCGCCGTGTTCGGAGCCGCGCGGGCGGCGGATGCCGAGGTGCTGATCTGGGTCGGGCTCGCCCTGATCGGAGCCGTCTCGGCCGTTGCCCTGGCCCGCCTCGGCCGGACCGGGGCCGACCGTGCCGGCACGGCGGAACCCACCACATCCGGCGGTGCCGGGGCGGCACTGGCAGAACCCGGCTCCCACATCTCCGGATCGGCCGCCCGCAGCACCTGAGTTCCCGGCCGAACCGAGGGAAGCTCTCGGCGGCGGGCCGATCAAGCGGGCGCTCGGCCGGGCGCGGCCAGATGGGTACCCGCATACGGGCCGGGGTCCGGGCGCAACGGCATCACCTCTCGCCTCGTCACGCTGAGCGGACGACCCGAGATCGACCACGGCAACGCGACCGGTTTGTCGGCAGCAGCCCCTGTGCCCGAATCGATACCTCGGCACGGTCCGAGGTGAGCATCGCCGAGCCGGGCGGAGTTCGGTGGCGGCAATCGGCCTTCATGGGCCGGGTGGGGTTCGGCCACCATCGCACTGGGGCTGCAAGGGTCACGGTTGCGGCACGGTTCCGGCTCCGCCACGCGGGCCCCGCCCCCGAGCGCCCACTGCAGCCATTGCCTCCCACCTGCGGTGATAGCTACGATCAATCAGCTCGCACGGGTGGGAACTCGACCGAACGGAGGCGAACATGAGGCCACAAGCGCGTCGCCGGGGCTCTCGACTTCTCGGTGCGATCATCGGGGGCATCGCCCTCTTCTTCGCAGTCGCGGCGCCGGCGTCCGCTCTCCCCCGGACCCAGCCGACCCCGGTCGCCGACAGCCCGAGCCCCCAGGCCGATCTGCACAGCTCTTGCGAAGACCCCGGCGGGGCCGGGCACCTCACCGGCGGTACAGCGGTCTACTGCTCGCCCATCTCGAACTCCGGCACCTTTGCGTGGTCGTACTACGCCGACCCCCTGCCGGTGGAGCCGAACAACCGCCCCTACACCTGTGACAACGCCAGTTGCGAGTACGAGGACGGATCCACCGTGCCGGGGCATCGGTGCGGAATACAGTGCGCCGAACCGCCCACCACCGGTGATCTGGCGCCCCACCTCGCGGCGCGCCCTTGAACGACTCCATCGCGCTGCTGTCCGGCCGGCCGAGCGTGGCGCCGAGCCTGCCGATCCCACCGGGCCGCCGGAGCGTGGACTGCTATCGTGAACGGGAAATCCTCGATTACAGAGAGATCGACCATGGTTGGTGAACTCGACATCTCCGGAGCCACCCGGCTCTGACGGCCACCAGTAGGGCGCATCGGGCGCCGCTGTAGTGGCCGTTCCGTCGTTCACTTTTCCTTCTTCGGGGCAGCGTTACGCGCCCGAACGGCAATCGAGGTCTCTCCTACATGTCCGAATCATTCATCGTCTGTTCGAACCTGTCGTTCTCCTGGCCGGACGACACCGTGGTGTTCACCGACCTGTCCTTCAGCGTGCCCGGCGGCCGCACCGGCCTGGTCGCGCCCAACGGTGCGGGTAAGAGCACGCTGCTCCGCTTGCTCGCGGGTGAGCTGACACCCGGGGCCGGCGGCGTGTCCGTCGAGGGCGTACTCGGTTATCTCCCGCAGACCCTGCCGCTCACCGGCGAGATGACGGTCGCCGAAACCCTGGGCATCGCACCGGTCCTGGCCGCGCTGAACGCCGTCGAGTCCGGGGACACCGCCGATGAGCATTTCACCACCATCGGCGCCGACTGGGATATCGAGGAACGCACCCGGGCCCAGCTGGAACGCCTCGGTCTGGGCGAGCTGACGCTGACCCGGCGGTTGCGCACCCTCAGCGGCGGTCAAGTGGTGTCGCTGGGTCTGGCGGCCCAGCTGCTGCGACGACCCGATGTATTGCTGCTCGACGAGCCGACCAACAACCTGGATCTCGCGGCCCGGCATCGGCTCTACGATCTGCTGGCCGACTGGAAAGGCTGCTTGCTGCTGGTGAGCCACGACCGGGCCCTGCTGGATCGAATGGATCGCATCGCCGAATTGCACGCGGGTGATATCCGCTTCTACGGCGGAAATTTCACCGAGTACGAGGAGTCGGTCCGCGCCGCGCGCGAGGTCGCGGAGAAGCACATCCGCAATGTCGAACAGGAGGTCAAGCGCGAGAAGCGGGAACTCCAGCAGGCCCGGGAGCGCGCCACCCGGCGGGCGAACAACGCGGCCCGGAATCTGGGTAACGCGGGGTTGCCGAAGATTTTCGCCGGAACCATGAAACGCAATGCCCAGGAGTCGGCCGGGCGCGCGAACGAAACCCACGCCGCCCGGGTCGACGCCGCGAAGAACCGGCTCGATTCGGCCGAGCGCGCGCTGCGCCCGGAGCAGCGGATCACCCTGCAGCTACCGGACACCGATGTCCCGGCCGGGCGCACCGTATTCGCCGGTGCAGGGATCCGCTACCGCTTCGGCGAGCAGGAGGTCTTCACCGGCGACGGCGCGGATCTGACGATTCGCGGGCCCGAACGGATCGCGCTGACCGGGCCGAACGGTGCGGGTAAATCCACCCTGCTGCGAATCGTGCACGGCGAACTGGCGCCGGAAAGCGGTTCGATCGCCCGGGCCGAGGGCCGGGTCGCCTATCTGTCGCAGCGGCTGGACCTGCTCGACCTCGATCGCACCGTCGCCGAGAACCTGGCCACGTTCGCCCCGAACCTGCCCACACCGCAGCGGCTGAACCTGCTGGCGCGGTTCCTGTTCCGTGGTTCCCGGGTCGATCTGCCGGTGGGCGCGCTCTCCGGCGGTGAACGGCTGCGCGCCACCCTGGCCTGCGTGCTGTTCGCGGAGCCGGCACCGCAGTTGCTGCTGCTGGACGAACCGACCAACAACCTCGACCTGGTCAGCGTCGGGCAGCTCGAAAGCGCGCTCGATGCCTACCGGGGCGCGTTCGTGGTCGTCAGCCACGACGAGCGGTTCCTCGCCGAGATCGGGGTGCAGCGCCGGCTGCGGTTGGCCGACGGCCGCCTGCACGAGGTCGCCGGGCCCGTGGCAGGCGACTGAGCCCCGATCCTCCCGCTCATCGCACCGAGCGGGAGATCCTGTTACACCACGATGCGCTCGAGGCTGCCCGATTCCATGGCCACCCACAGCGCGCCGTCCGGCCCGACCGCCACCCCGTGCGGTTCGGCGCCGGGTAGTTCGGTTTCGGTGATCACGCCGTCGGTGGTGATGCGGCCGAGCCGCGTCGCCGCCCATTCGGTGAACCACAGCGCCCCGTCCGGACCCGTGACGATGGCATGGGGGCGGGCCGCGCGGTCCGGAAGCGGGAACTCGGTGATCGTGCCGTCGGTCCCGATCCGGCCGACCTGCCCGCCGCCGATTTCGACGAACCACAGCGCGTCGTCGGGGCCCGCGGTGATGCCGACCGGCATGGCACCTTCGGTCGGTAGCGGGTACACGGCCGTGGCGCCGCTGCCGGGCTCGATCCGGCCGATCGCATTGCCCTGATTGAGGGTGTACCACAGCGCCCCGTCCGGGCCGGTGGTGATCATCGAGGGCATTCCCGACACGGCGAACCTGGTCAGCTCACCGTCCACGGTCAGCCGCCCGATGGCGTCGTTCTGCAATTCGGTGAACCACACGGCGCCGTCAGGGCCTGCGGTGATGCCGTACGGAGATCGCGCCGGGAACCAGGTCGCATCACCTTCCCCAGCGATGCGGCCGATCCGGTCACCGCGGAATTCGGTGAACCACATGGCGTCGCCGGGTCCCGGCACGATCACGGTCGGCTGTCCGTCGGAGGGGTCGAGTGGGAAGGTCCGGACCGCACCGTCGAGATATCGGCCGAGGGCGCCCTCGGCCGCCATGGTGAACCACAGGGCGCCGTCCGGGCCGGTACTCAGCCCGTACGGCGATCCGGAAACCCGAACCACTCGCACTCCTCCTCGTACTCCCGCCCGACTCGGCGCGAGTCGGGCGGTGCTCCCCGCGCGACTCGGCGTGGTGCCCGCCGGGCCGCGGGAGCGCGGTACGACGTATCAGGCGGAGGAGACCTGAGCCTGCCACATCCAGTGCAACTGTTCGAGCCGGGCCGCGATCGTGATGAACAGATCCTGGGTCACCGGGTCCGCTTTCTCGGTGCTGTCGATGCGCTCACGCAGGCGGCCGATGACCTTGCTGAGATTCTTGACGATGGAGTCGATGACATCGGTGTCCTGCTGCCAGCCGTCGGGGAACTCGAGGCCGGCGGCCTCCTTGGCGACGGTCGCGGCACGGCCGTCCGGGCTGACCCCGATGGAGGTCGCGCGTTCGGCGGCGTCGTCGGTGAACTCACGGGCCGCGGTCACCAGCTCGTCCAGCGCGAGGTGGACGGAGCGGAAATTACGGCCGAGGACGTTCCAGTGGGCCTGCTTGGCGATCAGCGATAAATCGATGAGGTCGACGACGGTGGCGCGCAAGGCCTCACCGGCGACGTGCTGCTGTTCCGGGTCGAGGGTGCTCTTGATGGGGACGTTCATCGTCGAATGCCTTTCTTCTCGTTCGCCGGACACGGGCCGACTACCCGGTCGTCCGCGGTCGAATCAGCCACCGGTACGGGTGTGCGCGATCCCACTGGACGGGGTGGGCGCCACGTTTCACCGCCATGGGCCCGGGTAGGTCGCGGGCCAGATCGCAATCCGCGTATACGGAAGGAGCAGGTATGGGCCGGCAGCACAATCTGACAGGGCGACGAGTCGCTGTTCTCGCCGCCGACGGGGTGGAGCAGGTGGAGCTCGTGCAGCCACGATCCGCGGTCGAGGACGCCGGGGCGAGCACCGTGCTGCTGTCGCTGAAACCCGGGCAGATCCAAGCCATGAACCACGATGTGGAGAAGGGCGACACCTTCGACGTGGACCGGGTCGTCGGCGAATGCAGCCCCGACGAATTCGACGCGCTGATTCTGCCGGGCGGTACCACCAACCCCGACAAACTTCGGCAGGACGAGTCGGCGGTGGCCTTCGTCCGGAATTTCTTCGCCACCGGTAAACCGGTCGGCGTCATCTGCCACGGCCCGTGGACGCTGGTGGAGGCGGATGTTGTGCGGGGCCGCACGCTCACGTCCTATCCGAGCGTCCGGACCGATATCCGCAATGCCGGCGGCGTGGTCGTCGACGAGGAAGTGGTGAACGACCACGGGCTGGTGTCCAGCCGCAACCCCGGCGACCTGCCCGCGTTCTGCGCGAAGATCGTAGAGGAGTTCGCGGAGGGGAAACATCCGGTGCATCCGGAGGGCGCGACGGCGTCCCGCTGACCGTCCGGCGCTGCCCGAACGTCGCGCGGTAGCACCGCCGCCGCTCCCTTCCCGACCGGACGAGGATGGTGGCCGACCCACATTCGGCCACCATCGGCCGGCCCGGCGGGGGAGCACTGTCCCGCCGGGCCGGCGTCCGGCTAGATCACCCCGTGCAGCGGCGGCGGACTGCCGTGCAGCAGGGCTCGGCCGAGGTGCTGGTATTTCCAGCGGACCGGGTCGTGCAGGGTGTGGGTCCGGGCATTACGCCAGAAATGGTGCAGGTTGAGGTCGTCGGCCGCGCTGCGGGTACCGCTCACCTCGAACAGGGCGCTGGACACCTCGGTGGCCGCGCGGTCGGCCAGGATCTTGGCCGTGGCGACGGCGAGCGAGGCCTCGGCGACCCGATCCGGCGCACCCAGCGCGGCGTCCACCGCCGCACCGGCGGCCACCAGCCCGGCCTCGGCCGCGCCGACCGCCACGGCCAGTTCCCCGAACCGCTGGATGAGTAGCGGATCATCGATCGCCCGGCGCACCTGCGCCTCGAACCAGGGCCGGCTCTTCTCCCGGGCGAAGCCGGCGGCGGCGGTGAGCGCACCCCGGGCGATACCCGCGTCGATCGCCGCGTGCAGCAGCTGCGCGGCGGCGCCGTAGGCGGTGGGCCGGTCCACGGCGGCGGTCCGGGCCACCAGCTGATCACGCTCCACCACCACGTTCTCGAACGACACCGTGCCGCTGCCGGTGGTGCGCTGACCGAATCCGTTCCAGTCGTCGGCGATCCGCACGCCCGGGGTGTCGGCGGGCAGGAACGCGACGTATTGGCCGCCCGGCAGCCCGGCAGCACCCTCGGGATCGTCCAGCCTGGTCAAAACGGCCAGGAAGTCGGCGAACAGGGAACCGGTGCAGTAGTACTTGACCCCGTCGATCCGGAACTGCTGCCCGCCCGCGAGCGGGCGCACGGTGGTGGCGATATCGGCGACGGTCGCGCCGCCGCGTTCGGACTGGGCGTTCGCGATCTGGGCGCCGTCCAGGACGCCACCCAGATAGCGCCGCTGCTGGTCGGCGGACCCGGCCAGTTTCAGCAGGTTCACATAGACGAAGTGACTGTGTGGAATCTGCGCGATATTCGGATCGGCGACCGCGAGCAGCCGCACCAGCTCCGCGACCTCGCTGGGCGGCAGATCGGCGCCGCCCAGGTCCGCGGGCACGGTCACCGCCAGCAGCCCGGCGGCCGCGAGTTTGCGCAGTTCGGCGAACGGCAGGGCGCGTTCCCGGTCGCGGTCCGCGGCACCCACCGCGAATTCGGCCGCCAGTTCCGCGGCGACGGCGCGCGCCCGCTCGGCCGAGGCGATCCGGGCGGCCCCGACTGCGGTCATCGCCCCGCCACCGCTGCGGGACGTCGCGCGGCCTCCAGTTCGCGGACCAGCGGCAGCACCTTGGCCCCGAAGTACTCGATCTCCTCCTGGAAGTGCAGGAATCCGCCCAGGATCAGGTCCACGCCCAGTTCACGGTAGGCGACGATCCGCTCGGCGATCTGTTCGGGCGTACCGATCAGCTTGGTCCGGAACCCGTCGTTGTACTGGACCAGATCCTCGAAACTCGAGTCCGCCCACATCCCCTTGCCGTCCCGGGTGGCGGCGCCGGCCTGCTGTACGGCGTCCCGGAAACCCTCGACCGCGGGCTTGTTGGCCTTGTCGATGATCTCGCGGAGGGTGTCATGGGCCTCACGCTCGGTATCGCGAGCGATGATGAATCCGTTCAGCCCGAACTTCACTTCCCGGTCGTGGGCCCGGGCGACCACCCGCAGATCGTCGAGCTGCTCGGTGACGCCGTCGAAGTCCTTGCCGTTGGAGAAGTACCAGTCCGCGTGGCGTCCGCCGTTGCGGCGGGCCGCGCTGGAGTTACCGCCCTGGAACAGTTCGGGGTTCGGTCGTTCGGGGGTGTTGAGCGGTTTGGGCTTGAGCGTGAAATCGCGGATGCGGTAGAAGTCGCCGCCGTAGTTCACGTTGTCCTCGGTCCAGATCTTGCGGATCACTTCCAGGAACTCCGCGCTGCGCCGGTAGCGCTCGTCGTGTTCGAGCCACGGCTCACCGAGTGCGGTGAACTCCCCCGCGAACCAGCCCGAGACCACATTGATGGCGAACCGCCCGCCCGACAGATGATCGGCGGTGGCACCGAATTTGGCGAGTACGGCGGGATGCCACAGACCGGGATGGACCGCGGCGATCACCTTCAGCCGTTCGGTGGCGCCGAGCAGCGCCAGGCTGAACGAGGTGGATTCGTGCTGGTACTCGGCGCCGTAGGAGGCGGTGTAGCGGACCTGGGAGAGCGCGTAGTCGAAGCCGTTGCGTTCGGCGGTCTGGGCGAGCTTCTTGTTGTACTCGAAATCCCAGCCGGTGCGCTGTTCGATGTCACTGGTCACCAGACCTCCACTGACATTGGGCACCCAGTAGGCGAACCGAACCTGGTCGCTGATCTTCTCAGTAGTCATGTGGAGCCTCCTCAGGCTGATTCATGCGGCCCGCGGAGGCCGCAGCGAAGGCGGAGGTATCGCCTCATCGGAACCTCCTCGGGCTGGTACATCCGGTCGGCGGAGGCCGCAGCGAAGGCGGAGGTATCGCCTCATCGCTGCTCCCGCTGCTCGCCGTCGGCATCTGTGGTCCGGACGCCGGGCACGGCAACCCTGAGCCGGCGCGAGTCCAGTTCACCAGCGCGGTTGTGGGCGGACGAGGTTTTGAATCGGCGGGAACCTATCCCACAGGTGCGCCCGGGCCCGGCGGCCGGGACAGCCCCGTGGACCCGCACCCGAGTACCGGCGACCCGTGTCCGGTACTCGGGCTCGCGGCCGGCGGCCCGGCGACCGATGGGCCGTCGAGTCGCCGGGGTCGGTGGGCCCGTCAGGCGGTGGCTGCGGCTCCGTCGTACTGCGACCTGCTGAATCGACCGGCGGGCCGGAACCGGCCCAGTACCTGGGCCGCGTCCTCCCCGGTGACCTGGGCGATGAGCTGGTGCGCGTCCGCCACCGAGTTCACCGGGCGCGCCGCTTGCGGGCGGTGCAGTGTGCCCACGAGCGCCGACGCGAAGCGGGGGTCGGCCGCGGCCGCGCTGAAGAACTGGCCGCCGATCTCGGCGAACTCGGGGTCACTGAGGAACAGCCGGGTGACCTTGGCGGCGTCCTCGGCGCGGGCGTCGAGGAATGCCTCGTACTGCGCGGTGATCCAGGCATCGTCGAAGGCGCCGTCGTGGGTGGCCGCCGCGGCGACCAGTCGTTGCGCCTGGATGAGCCCACTCTGCGCCCCCTGCCCGGCGATCGGGTCGTAGGCTACGGCGGTATCGCCGAGCGCCGCCACCGGATGCCCGCCCGCAGTATGCCCGACCCCACGCCGGAACAGCGGCCGCACCGCACCCTTGAGCCAGGAGTGCGGATCCTCGGAAAGCACCTTCGTGGCGAGCACCTCCGGCAGGTCCCAGTCGAGGTAGTCGCGGTAGAGGTCGGTGACGATCCGGTGTGCCGATTCCGCCGAATCGGCGGCCGCGAACCGCTTCTCCCAGTCGCCGCCCGGCCGTGCCCAGCCCAGGAACGCCCAGGTCGGCCCGGCGTCCTTGTGCAGGTACGGACCCCACCAGGCCTCGCCTTCCTCGGCGACGATGGAGAACCCGCTGCGGCCACCGCCGGCCGGACTGCGGTGGGCGAACACCGACTCGTCGTGCGGGAGACCGGTCACGGTAACGGTCAGCAGGCTGCGCTGGGGCGCGTCGTAGACGGTGCGGGTCTCGTCCACCTCGAACAGCTGGGACAGCCCGCCCCGACCGGTCGCCACCAGGGTGAGATCGTTGTCGGCGGCGATCGGCTCGAGCTGTTCGGGTGTCACCGGGTCGACGACGAACCGACCGCCGCGCTCCAGGAAGGTGGTGAGCCGTTCGTCGGCCTTGAGCCGGGTGTCGACGGCGAGACCGTGGAACCCGTCGAACGCCCCGTCGAAGGCGATCAGTTCCTCGCCGCCACCGGCGACGCGGACCGTGAGACCGCTGTGCAGTGGTGCGCGGTCGAGGTAGGTGGGCAGACCGAGCGCCGCTTCGGCGCCCTGGGCCTCACCGAAGATCAGGGCGGTACCGGTGGCCGGTACTTTGTCGCGCAGGTCGCGCTGGTCCTTGTCGCTGTAGACGGTGACCGTGAACCCGGCGTCGAGCAGGCCTAGCGCCGCGGTGACGCCGGTCTGGCCGGCCCCGATCACGGCGGCCTTACGGTGGGAGGTGTGCTGTGTTGTCATAGCGCCATGGTCACGACCACAGCGGCCGGGGTGCACTATTACACTCATCGCGAATTGATGCCGAACAGCGCCGCACCGCAGCGCTTTTCGTGACATCATCGACGGTTTCCGCGGAAACGGCCCGGGTCGGGCCGCTCTACCATCCGGTACATGACCTTCGATCTCGTCCCGTTGACCGGCGACCGCGCCGCGGGGTACCGGCAGCTCACCGCGCAGGCCGCCGCGCTGCTGTCCGGCGAAGCCGACCGGATCGCGAACGCCGCCAATCTGAGTGCGCTGCTCTACCACAGTCTGCCCGAGGTGAACTGGGCCGGTTTCTATTTCTACGACGGCCGCGAGCTGGTCGTCGGGCCCTTCCAGGGCAAACCGGCCTGCGTGCGGATCGCGCTCGGCGCGGGGGTGTGCGGTACCGCCGCACGCACCCGCCGCACCCAGCTGGTCCCCGATGTGCACGCCTATCCCGGCCATATCGCCTGTGACGCCGACAGCCGGTCGGAGATCGTCGTGCCGCTGCTCGGCGACGGTGAGCTGGTCGGCGTGCTCGATCTCGACAGTCCGCGGGTCGCGCGGTTCGACGAGGCCGACCGGCGCGGACTCGAATCGGTCGCCGAGATGTTCGTGCGGTCGCTGTCCGGACCCTGATCGGCGCCACGCCGGCAGCGGCCCTACCCCCGGACCCGCTCCTGCGCCCGGCGGTGCAGGCGCCGTCGGCGCGGTGTTCGGCCCTCGGCTTCCTGCCGCACCTGCGCGACGAGGTGGTCGGGGACGAAAGGAGCGATGTCGTACCGCGATCCGATCACCAGTTTGCGCAGTACGGAGGCCAATTGCGCCTCGGTGGTGCGCACCGAGGTGCCCCGGCGGGCGGCGATGGCCCGGTCGGTCCATCCCGCGGCGGCGAGTAGCGCGACCGTGCGCTCGGCCCCGGACAGCTCGCCCCACGGTTCCCGGTCGGCGGCAGGTCCGGGTGCGGATCCGGCGCCCACGCGGCGCGCGCAGGCGGCGAGTGCTGTCGGGCGGACGCGAGGGTCGTGCAGCGCCGGCATCACAGGGGAGCCGTGAGTTCGAGATGGATCCCGTCGGGGTCGTCGAACGACAGGATCGCGATGCCGAACTGGTCCATCTCGATGACCTCACCGTGCTCGATACCCGCGGCCGCCAGTCGTTCGGCCGCGATGACGAGGTCCTGCCGGGAGTCCACCCCGAAGCTCAGATGGTCCAGGCCGACCCGCTCGGAATCGAACGAATCACCGGCGGGCGCGACCGGGCGCAGACCCAGTAGCAGGGCGCCGGCCTGGAACACGCATCCGCCGTAGAGCCGGTACGGATCGGTACGCACCTCCGGATCGTCCGGACGCCCCGGGGATTCGGCGACGATATCGAATCCGAGCACATCACGGTAGAACTCGCGGGACCGGTCTATATCGGTCACCGTGAGGCGGATGTGGTGGGGGCCGTGGGTGGCGAGGACGGGCATATGCACTCCGGAAAGGGTGTTGCGCGCTGGGCGGTGGTGAAGAAACCGACCGGCCGGCCGGTGCGTTCTCTCCATCACGAAAGCGTAGGACCGATTCACCCTGAACAGGAGTGTCGGAAACGACATATTACGTACTATTCCCGACATGGATGTGACCATTTTCGTCGTGGACGGTATCGCCGATTTCGGTTTCACCGCCCTGCTCGAAACCTTCGCCACGGCGAACGCGATGCGCACGACACTGGACGCGCCGCCGGAACCGTGGCGGGTCCGGGTCGCTTCGCTGGGTACCGAGGTCCGCTCCGGACACGGCCACACCGTGCCCACGGTCCCGCTCGGCGAACTCGCCGACAACCCCGATCTGCTGCTGATACCCGCGGTCAGCGCGCTCGAGGCCGAGGACTTGGTCCAGCTGGTCTCCGGCCCCGAAACCGCTGCCGTGCTCGATCGGATCAGAGATATACACGCTACCGGCGCCCGGCTCGGCGCCGCGTGTACGGGCACCTTCCTGCTGGCGGAGGCCGGAGTGCTGAACGGGTACCGCGCGACGACCAGTTGGTGGCTGGGCCCGAGCTTCCGGCGCCGCTACCCCGAGGTCGAGTTGGACGAGCGCGCGACGCTGTGCCGCGGTGAGCGGGTGACCACGGCGGGCGCCTCGCTGTCGCACCTGGATCTGGCGCTGTCGTTCGTGCACGCGCGCAGTCCCGCGCTCGCCGACCTGGTCGGCCGGTATCTGGCCGACGGAAACCGCCGGACCCAAGCGAATTTCTCCGTCCCCGAGGTGGTCGCCGCCGGCCATTCGATCACCTCCGGTTTCGAGCGATGGGTCCGCGAACACATCGGGGAAGGCTTCCGGATCTCGCGGGCCGCCGCGGAACTCGGTGTCACCGAACGCAGCCTCCAACGCGCCACCCAGGCCGAACTCGGCAGATCACCCCGCAATTTCGTGGACGATATCCGGCTCGAGCGTGCCGCGCACCTATTACGGACGACAGCGCTGACGGTGGACACCGTGGCGGCGAAGGTCGGCTATCTGAACGGCGGTACGCTGCGCAACCTCGTCCGGCGGCGCCGCGGTATGTCCATGGCGGAGTTCCGGTCGGCCGGGCCGATGTGGTGAGCCCGCACCGGCCGCGAACCGGCGGACCCCCGGGCTGGCATTCCGGCCGTAGATCGCCCGGGCGGCCGACTGCTACACCCGTTGAGCTGGACATATGCACCTCTGAGGTCTTCGGGCAATCCTCCCCGCCGCCGGCGTGCCGCCGCGCTCGTCGTGCGGTCGAGTGCGCATCCGCCACATTTTTCACGCATGGGCGATGAGTTCGGGAAGCGGATCGGGTCTGCCCTTTATGACCCGAATCATCACTGACAGCGCGTTCGTCGTCGTGACGAGTTCGCCGCCACAGTCGGCGCGGACAATCGACGCCGGGGCGTTCGTCACCGCCGGTCTGCCCGACGCCTCACTGCCGCGCGAGCGACTCGACATCGACCGTGACGCACCCGACCCACGACGTCTTCCGGTGATCGGATGACCACTGTCGACGTCGATGGGATCACCTTGGGCATCGAGTCGTTCGGTGCCGACGACGCGCCGCTCGTTCTGCTCGCGGGCGGGACGACGATGCTCTCCTGGCCCGACGCGCTCTGCGAGCGCCTCGCCGCCGGCGGGCACCGTGTGGTGCGCTACGACCTGCGCGATAGCGGGGAGTCGACGACGACGGACCCGGAGGCACCCGCCTACACCCTGCGCGACCTCGCCGCCGACGCGGCGGCACTGGCCGACGCGCTCGGCGGGGGGCCTGCGCACCTCGCGGGGATCGGCGTAAGCGGGATGGTCGCCCAGGTGGCCGTGCTCGACCATCCGGGCGCGTTCTCGGCGCTCACCCTGGTCGGCACCCGCGCGGTCGCCCCTGGTCCGCCCGACGATGACCTCCCCGATCATGACCAGGCGACGATGAGCAGGCTATTCGCGCGCCCGATGCCCGACTGGGCCGACCGCGAGGCGGTTGCGGAGTTCGCCGCCGCCGGTGCAGCGATCCGCGGCGACGACCCCGTCGCCGCGCGCCCACTCGCGGCACGCATCTGGGACCGCACCCCCGGGACCGCACCCCCGATCCAGATGGCCAACCAGATGGCCATGATGTTCTCCAGGCTCGACTGCACACCCCGCTGGCGCGAGCGCCTGCGCGAGATCGAGGTCCCCACGCTCGTCGTCCACGGCCGCCGCGACCGGTTCTTCCCCGTCGGCAACGGTGAGGCGATCGCGCGCGAGATCCCCGGGGCACGGCTGCTCGTCCTCGAGGAGGCCGCCACTGCGGTCCCCGATGTGACGGTCGGCGAGGTCGCCGAGGCGATGCTCACGCTCGGACAGACCACGGCGGGTGCCGCGCGGGCCCGGCCGGCACGGACTAGGTGATCAGTTCGCCGGCGACGTTGCGCGACACCTCGTCCGGTAGCACGGTGGAACCGGGCCCACCCAGCCGATAGCGTGCGCCCCGATGCTCGGGCGGGAGCCGGTCCCCGCGCTCGAACAGCGCGTTGCGCAGCGTCCCCGGCACGTACTCGGTGGGGTAGACGCCGCGTTCGGTCAGCACCGGGATCACATACCGGACGATGTCCTCGAAGGTCCCGGGCGTGACGGCGTAGGCGAGATTGAACCCGTCCACATCGGTGTCGTCCACCCATTCCTGCAGCCGGTCGGCCACCGTCGCGCCGGAGCCGACGAACACCGGCCCGATCCCGCCGATCCCGGCCCAGCGCCCGATATCGCGGACCGTCCACTCCCGGCCGTCGTCGTCGAACTCCTGGAACGCCGCCACCGCCGAACGGATCGCGTTGCTCTCCACCTCGCCGATCGGGTCGTCGAGGTCGTAGCGAGACAGGTCGATCCCCATCCAGCCCGACATGAAGACCAGTCCACCCTCCACACTGGCGTAGGACAGGTACTCCTCGTGCTTGCGGTGCGCGGCGTCGTCGGTGGCATCGGTGACGATGGTGGCCAGCGCGTAGATCCGGGCGGCGTAGCGGTCACGGCCCGCCGCCTCCAGCGCCGCCCGGATACCGGACACCGTCTGCGCGAGTACGCGTTTCGACGGGGCGGCGACGAAGATCGCCTCGGCGTTCTCGGCGGCGAACCGCACCCCGCGCGGCGAGGCACCCGCCTGGAAGATCACCGGTGTCCGCTGCGGCGACGGCTCGGACAGGTGCACACCGGGGACCGTGTAGTGCCGACCGGAGTGGCCGATATGGTGCACCTTCGCCGGATCGACGTAGATATTGCGTTCCGGGTCGCGGACGACCGCGTCGTCCTCCCAGGACCCCTCCCACAGCTTGTAGAGCACTTCCAGGTATTCGTCGGCCTGGTCGTAGCGGTCGTCGTGGTCGAGCTGATCGTCGGCCCCGAAATTCCGCGCCGCCGAGGGCAGATACCCGGTGACGACATTCCAGCCGATCCGGCCGCCGGTCAGATGGTCCAGCGTGGACAGCCGGCGGGCGAACGGATACGGATGCTCGAACCCGGTGCCGGTGGTGATCCCGAAGCCGAGATGTTCGGTCACCGCCGCCATCGCCGAGACCAGCAGCAGCGGATCGGCCACCGGGATCTGGGCACCGTTGCGCAGCGCCGCGCGATCGTCACCGCCGTAGACGTCGTAGGTGCCGAGCACATCGGCGATGAACAGGCCGTCGAACCGCCCGCGCTCCAGCAGCGTGGCCAACTCCGTCCAGTAGCCGAGTTCCTTGTACCGGTGCGACCGGTCGTCGGGATGCCGCCACAGTCCGGGAGACTGGTGGGCGACACAGTTCATATCGAAGGCGTTGAACCGGATCCGCCGGGCCATCACACCGCCCCTTCCGGCTTGCGCTCCCCCGCGCTCCAGGCGAACGGCAGCGCAGTGCCGTTCAGCAGGTGGTCACCGATGGCCCGGGCCTTCTGGATGGCCGGGTTGTGCACCGAGATGGTGCGCGCGTTGCGCCAGTGCCGGTCCAGCCGCAGCCCCTCCGAGGTGATGGACGCGCCGCCCACCTCGAACAGCTGCGTCGTGGCGGCCAGCACGGTATCGATCACCCCGAGCTGCGCCTGGGCCGCCGCCAGTTCGGCGTCGATCAGACCCTGCTCCTCGGTGGCTCCGGCGGCGAGCACCTCGTCGAGTACATCGGCGACGGCCAGCACACTGGCCCGGGCACCGAACGCCGCGGCCGACAACCGGCCGATCACCTGCTGCACCAGCGGATCGTGGCGGGGCAGATCGGCCGCGGAATGGGTGTAGCCGCGGCGCCGGGCGGCCACCCATTCGCGGGTGTCGCGTTCGGCCCGCTGCGCGATACCGGCCAGCACGGCGAGCTGGAACAACTGCAGGTAGGAGGTCGAGTAGGTGGCACCCGCGTCCCCGTAACCCGGGCCCAGGACACGGTCCGGCGCGATCGCGACATCGGTGAACTCGGTGGTACCGCTGGCGGTCAGCCGCTGCCCGAAACCGTCCCAGTCGTCGTGCTGGCGCACCCCCGGGGCCTCGGCATCCACCAGCACACTGACCCGTTCGCCGTCCCGGTCGGCGGCGACCAGGATGTGGTCGGCGTACAGCGATCCGGTGCTGTAGTACTTCGTCCCGTTGAGCACCCAGCCGTCCCCGGACTGTGTCAGCCGGGTCCGGTACCGGTCCACCGCGCCCACGCCGGGTTCGGTGATCGCGTTTCCGACCAGCGTCCCCTGCGAGATCTTGCGCAACCACTCCGCGCGCGCCGGCCCCGCCTCGGCGAGCAACTGGTCCTCGGCGAACACGAAATGCACCCGCAGCGCCTGCGGCAGGTTCGACTCGGCGGCGGCCAGTTCGATCAGCTGCCGGAACAGTTGCCGCACGCTCGCGCCGTACCCGCCGTATTCGACCGGCACCCGCAGCGCGCCGAACCGCGCCGCGCGTAACCGGCGCACTTCGTCGTGGGCGAGCCGGCGGTCGATCTCGCGCTCGACCGCGCCCGCCGCGATATCGGCGTAGATCGGCGCGAACACCGCGTCCAGATCGGCATCGGAGACAGGTTGTGCGGTGGAAGTCATCAATCCACGATCACCGACCCCGCACTCCCCCTCACCGGTTACACGCAGCCAGATCGAAACACTCGCGGCAAAAAATCCCGCCGATTCCAACCGGTGACACCGCGCCCGCGGCCGGTCAGGATCACAGATCGGCCCGGCGAGGAGCTCGGCCACCGCACTGTCCGCTCCAGAGCCCCTCGAAGGAGATTTCCGGTGAGTCTGTCCTTCCACTGGTTCCTACCCACCTACGGCGATTCCCGCGGCCTGATGGCCGGTGGTCACGGCACGTCCATGTCCGGCGACCGGCCCGCCTCGCTGCGCTACCTGAACCAGATCGCGGGCGCCGCCGAGGAGAACGGCTTCGAGGCGGTCCTCACCCCGACCGGCGCCTGGTGCGAGGACGCCTGGCTGGCCACCGCCATGCTGGTGGAGACCACCGAGACCCTGAAGTTCCTGGTCGCGTTCCGGCCCGGACTGGTGAGCCCGACCCTGGCCGCCCAGATGGCCGGCACCTACCAGCGGCATTCCCGGGGCCGGCTGCTGCTCAACGTGGTCACCGGCGGCGAACCGCACGAACAGCAGGCGTTCGGCGATTTCCTGGACAAGGAGCAGCGCTACGAGCGCACCGGCGAATTCCTGCACATCGTGCGCGAACTGTGGGAGTCGCGGGAACCGATCAGCTTCGAGGGCAAACACCTCCAGGTGCGCAACGCCCTGCTCAACAACCACCCCGACCCGGTGCCCCCGGTGTTCTTCGGCGGTTCCTCCGCCGCCGCGGGCCCGGTCGCCGCGCAATACGCCGACACCTACCTGACCTGGGGTGAACCGCTGGTCGCGGTGGGCAAGAAACTGGAATGGATCCGCGGCCTGGCCGCCGAACGCCACCGCACCCTCGACTACGGCATCCGCCTGCACGTCATCACCCGCGACACCTCCGAAGCCGCCTGGGCCGAGGCCGACCGCCTGCTCCAAGGCATCGACCCGGCCGATATCGAACGCGTGCAGGCCAATCTCGCGCAGAGCGAATCCGAGGGCCAGCGCCGCATGCTCGAACTGCACGGCGGCCGCACCGACCGCCTGGAGATCGCCCCCAACCTGTGGGCGGGCGTCGGCCTGGTCCGCGGCGGGGCGGGCACCGCGCTGGTCGGGTCGCACGAAGAGGTCGCCGAACGGCTCGTCGAGTACTCGCGGCTGGGTCTCACCCACTTCATCCTGTCCGGCTACCCGCACGTCGAGGAGGCGTACTGGTTCGGCGAGGGCGTGCTGCCGATCCTGGAGAAGAAGGGCCTGTGGCGCCGGCCGGTGGACCGGCCCGTCGCGGCCACCGGAACCCCGTTCGCCACCGCCTCCACCAGCTGAACCACCCTCTCACCAAAACATATTCATCCCCGCGTGCGCGGGGAGCACATGGCCGGACTGGTCTTCGAGTACCTGGTTCTATCGGGTATCTGTGACGTCATCTGTCGGTGAATGTCGGCGTCGGGGTGGATCGGGAGATGTTCGCATCGGCGAATTTCGGCGTCGCGGTTCTGGTGGGTTGACCTCGAGGGAGCTCGAGGTTGAATACTGCGTGGCATGAGTTCGAGTAACAGCGCAAAGCCCACCGCGACCGAGGGCACGCCGCCCCTTTCGATCGACGACGAGCGTGCCATTCGTGATCTGGTAGCTCTCGCTGACCGTTCCCAGGCCGACGCCGCTGTACTCCCCGGCCTGCACACCGACACCACAGCGATCGTCAACTTCTACGGCCGCCGACTCCTCGGGCGCGACACCTTCGAGACGGCGATGAGCGCGGCCCTGGGCAGCGGGCTCGGAGCTATCCGCACCAGCGTCGAGGTAGTCGACATCCGACCACTCACTGCCGACGCAGCCCTCGTCAGTTGCATCAAGAGGGTGTACGACGAGCGTCCGGATGCTGGGCAGATCCCGCCGACCATCGGCGCCCTGACCTACGTGACCGTACGGACCTCTACCGGGTGGAAGATCGGTCTGGCACAGACAACCCCCATTGTCTCGGACTGACAGGCGGGCGCCGGCTGCCCCACAGCCCAGGTCTGCCGCGCAGTTACGATCGGCTCGACGGAGCACCCTCTGTGGTGACGTCACTTTTCGCCGTCCCAGCCGAGTCCTCGGCCTCCACAACCGACTTCGGACTTCACCGATAACTGATGTCGGAATTCGGTGATACAACCAAGTACCGGGACAGGGGCTCATCCCCGCGTGCGCGGGGACCACACATCCTGATCAGGGTCTTTCCACACGAACCCTCTCATTTTCATTTTGTCGAGCTACCGAGAAGCAATTGACAGTGCAAGAGGCCCAAACTACGATTAGCCAACTCCGAGCAGCTGTTCGAGCGCTGGTCGACTCAGGAGCGATGGTGATCACTTACACGACCCTCATGGGTGTTGCAGCCGGTCTCGGCATGATTCTGCTCTGCACTCTCGGATATCACCTGTACAAACAAGAGAGTCTGCCGACCTTCGATGGCTGGGCGTTCTCGTTCGCCGCCCTCGGCGGAATCCTGACCGTACTCGGCGGTCATATGACCCTCACCTGGCCGCTGCAGTCACCGGAGCGGTTCAAGAACTTCATGTTCGGAGAGCCGCTCCTGCTGTTCGGGGTGCTACTGATAGCCGGCGCGGTCCTTCTCCGGCGTAACGGACCGAATCTCCTGGAACTGCGCCGAAATGGGAACGGCAACAAGGAATTCGACTCCTACCTACTCGCCCTTCTGCGGCCGGTCGTGTGGATAGTATTCGCCATGGGCCTGGTGCTGGCAGCCTGTACCGTCGCTGCTTTCCAATACGATGTATTCGCGACAGCTCCGCAGCAGGAGCCGCTTTTCGGCACAGGCCCGATGAAAAATTTTCTCAGCGTGGCCCTCTGCCTGTTGTACGCACTACCAGCGGTAGCGTGCCTGCTGGTTCCCTTTGTCTTCTATACCCGTAATCGCCCGGCAATGGCAGTCAGTGGAATCGCCTTGTTCGTTTCCGGCGCAGGCTGGCTTGCCACAGCGGTCCTTGTCTACTACACGCATATCGGTATGGACTTCAATTTCCGTTCCTAGTACTCCAGCCCGACACAGCCCTCACGAGAAGGAGCGTGCCGTGAGTGGCACAAGCATCCGGACAGAGCCTGCTCCTGCCCACCGCTCGGTGTTGAGCTACTGGCCCATCGCGCTGGGACTGGCAGCTGCGATATTCCAGATCGTGACCGGCGTCGACGCCGAGGCGGTGGCCATCACGGTCGCCGTTGCCGCCAGCTGTTACTTGGTCGCTGCAGCATTCGGTAGGCCGTGGACCGCTTGGGCGGCGATTCTGGGCGGCTCGATAATCATCGTCCTCAGCGAGATCGCCGGAATCGAATGGTGGTTGGGACTCGCAGGTTTCGCGGCTCTACTACTCGGGATCGGTGTCTTCCGCAGGGTTCCGGCGCCGGTCCTCACCGCCCAGAGCCTCGCCATGGTCGGATTCGGTGGGATAGCAGTGGTCGCCGTTCTGGTGTCACCGCGCCTGGGCTCGGCCCTGGCCGGTATCGCACTGGCAACTCACGCGCTGTGGGATTACCGCCATTGGCGCCGCAACGATGTGGTCCCTCGGTCCTTGACGGAGTTCTGCATGGTGCTGGATATCCCTTTCGGGATCGCAGCCATACTGCTCGCCTTCACCGGGTGACCATCTCCCAGCCCACCGCCCCGACGAACGGCCGGCTTGCTGCCGGCGTTCGTCGCCCGAGCAGTGCCGGATATGCGCCGACGCGCCCGTAAGGTACTCACTGCCTCGTCGGTAAGCTGGGCCGCGTTGTCGTCCCGTGGCCGTTCTCCCGCAGGAGCGAGATGACCGCCACGAAGCCGTACTTCTCGAATGGCCGACAGCGGTGTCGTCCCGATCTGTATCGACCGGTCGCCGTGACCGTACTTTCCGGAAAGGTGGACACCGTGCACTCGCCGATTGCCGACTATCTGCAGGAAGTGCTCGACACTGTCCGCGACGACACCGGCGGGGAGGTCGCCGGCTATATACCCGAACTCGCCGCCGCGGACCCGGAGGTGCTCGGTATGGCGGTGTGCACGGTCGACGGACGTGTCTATACCGCGGGCGATGCCGACGTCGAATTCTCCATCCAGTCCATCTCGAAACCGTTCGCCTACGCGGCGGCGCTGGCCGATCGCGGCTTCGCCACGGTCCGTGCGGCGGTCGGCGTCGAACCGTCGGGCGAGGCATTCAACGAGTTGTCGCTGGAGGCCGAATCGCGCCGGCCCAAGAATCCGATGATCAATGCCGGTGCGATCGCCACCCATCAACTTCTAGCCGGCCCGCACGCGACCGTCGCGGAACGGTTCGAGCGGGCCCGGAGTTTTTTCTCGACGCTGGCCAACCGCACCCTCGAACTGGACGAACGCGTCTGCGCCTCCGAACTGGCGACCGCGGACCGCAACCTCTCGATCGCGCATATGCTGCGCAACTACGGGATCATCGACGACGACCCGCATGAGGTCGTCGAAGGCTACACCCGGCAATGCTCGATCAAGGTGACCGTGCGGGATCTCGCGACGATGGGTGCGGCGCTGGTCAACGGAGGCGTGCATCCGCAGACGGGTGAACAGGTTGTCACGTCGGCGATCGCGCGCGAAACCCTGGCGGTGATGGCCGCTGCCGGTATGTACGACTCCGCCGGTGAATGGTTCACCCGCGTCGGGATCCCGGCCAAGAGCGGGGTGGCCGGCGGCCTGCTGGGCGCACTACCCGGTCAATGCGGGATCGGGGTCGTCTCGCCCCGCCTCGACCGTCACGGCAACAGCGTGCGCGGAATCAAGGCCTTCCATCGGCTCTCCGATGATATGGGCATGCATCTGATGGAGTCCGAGCCCCACGGATCCACTGCGCTGCGATCCACCACGGTCCGGGACGGCGAAACATGGTTCGCCCTACAGGGCGCCGTTCAGTTCATCGGCGCCGAATCCGTACTCGCCGCCTTCCAGAACGACACCACCGCCACCGGCACCCTCGTCCTCGATCTGAGCCGGGTGGACCGGATCACCGATGTCGGCCGCCGGATGCTCCTGGAGGGACTTCGCCGGTTCCGACTCGACGGCCGGGAAGTGGTTCTCGTCGACCCCGAAGGCAGACTCCCGAACCCCGATCTGGGCGACGGCACCTACCCCACCCCCCGTACGGCGCCGGCCCGCAGCCGGTAGGTGCCGCGAATCAGCGACCATCCCTGTGTGCGCGGGCAACCGTGTCCAGCGAACCCTGCACATTGCGTCGGATGGGGCGCCCTTGTGGCCCCAGGGTGCACTCGACGGCCGGCGCAGCCCCGCCTCTCGATGGACGGCAGAGCGTGCGCGTCAGTCGTCGTCCAACGACTTGTGGTAGTCGGTTTCGGCCCAGGCTTTCCATAGAACCGGGTGAGCGCCGGGACCGCACTCCTCGCTCCATCGAACGGTCGATTCGGGACGCATCCGTTCCTCCCCGCGGTACAGAATGCGCAGGTTGGTACACAGCCCCGCCATACCGGCGGTCGCCGGGCCCACATCGGTGTTCACGCATTCCACGTCGACACGACTACCGATCGCGACCGATGAGCAATTCGCCCATCCCGGTGGTTCCGCCTGCGCGACGCCCGCACCGGCTGCCGCCGACACCGCCACCATGGCGACACCGGAAACGACCGCGCCCACAATCGGAAGACGCCTGAAAATTTTGTCGAATTCGAACAATTGCGCTCTTTCCTCCCTGCTGAAAGCTATCGCGGGCAATTCGATCACATGTCGAAACCACTTTTCAGCGGCAGGAAGGCAGCCGCTGGAGAAGAACCGGCGCCGCGATGAAACAGAACCCCACGATTACCCTCACCACCGTGACCACCTCCCAGCCCACTTCCCGGACCGCCCCCGGCACCGCCGTCGCGGATGCCGTCCGCGAGGACATCCTCGCCGGCCGGCTCTCCCCCGGCGACCGGCTGCGCGAAGTGGACCTGGCCGAACGCTTCGGGGTCTCCCGGGTCCCCGTCCGCGAGGCGCTGTCGCAGTTGCAGAGCGAAGGCTTCGTAACGCTGGTGCGGTATCGCGGGGCGACCGTATCGGCGCCGTCGGGGTCGGCGGCGCGGGAGCTGGTGCAGATCCGGCGGGGGCTCGAGGTGCTGGCCGCGCAGCTGGCCGCGCGCGCGAAGGGTGGACCGGTGGCCGCGGAACTGGCGCAGGTGGTGGAGCTGGGCCGGTCGGCCGATCTCAGCCATGCCCACGAGGAGTTACCGCCGCTGATCCTGCGGTTCCACACCCTGGTCGCCGAGGCGTCGGGTAATCAGCAGTTGCGGGCCATGCTGGAGCAGATCCTGGAGCGGGTTTCCTGGATTTTCGGGCAGCGGCTGGAGAGCCGCACACATATCTCGTGGAGTGACCACGCGGCCATCGCGCAGGCGATTCTCAACGGGTCGCCGGTGCAGGCGGGGTACCTGATGGACGAGCACATCGCGCGGGACGAGGAGCTGCTCGCCGATATGGACGCCGAGGCGGCCCCGGGCTGAGCCCGCGGATCGCGAGCGGGCCGACGGCCGGACCGATCGGTACCAACGAGAAGGTTTGTATACAAGAATCAGGATCCCCTTGCGCGATCTTGCATAATTCACAACCCCGGAACGTCGAGCAACATCAGCGAAACAGTATTTGTATACAAATTCTGTGTTGCTTGTTTCTTCTGCCCGAGGCCAGGTCCCATGTCCACAGACGCTGCCCCAACTCAGTCGCCGCCGCTGGCTCCACCCGCTCGCCTATCGTTTTGGCGCACATCACTTTTCGGCATCCAGCATGTGCTGGTCATGTACACCGGCTGCGTCGCGGTCCCGCTGGTCTTCGGCGCGGCCCTGGGGCTGGACACCTCCACCATCGCCACCCTGGTGAACGCCGATCTACTGGTCGCCGGTGTCATCACCCTCGTGCAGGCCCTCGGTATCGGGAAGCTGCTCGGGGCCCGGATGCCGGTGGTGGCGGGGGCCTCGTTCACCGCGGTGACGCCGATGATCCTGATCGGCGAGGAATACGGGCTGTCCGCCGTGTACGGCGCCATGATCGCGGCGGGGATCTTCGGCATGCTGGTCGCGATCCCGTTCTCCAAACTGGTCCGCTTCTTCCCGCCGATGGTGCGGGGCGCGGCGGTCACCATGATCGGGCTGTCGCTGATCGGCAAGGCCGTATCCATGACCTTCGGTGACGAACCGGCGGGTGGCGCGCCACTGGCGCTGGCGCTCGGGGTGGTCGTGATGATCGTCGTGCTGATGCGTTACGGCCGGGGCCTCGTCGCGCAGTCCGCGGTTCTGATCGCGCTGGTGCTGGGCACGCTCGCCGCCGCCGCGCTCTCGCTCACCGATTTCAGCGCCGTCGGCACGGCCGCCTGGTTCGGACTGCCCGACCCATTCCTGTTCGGGACCCCCACCTTCCCGATCGCCGGGATCATCTCGATGTGCCTGGTGATGCTGGTGATCTTCACCGAGTCCACGGCCTACCTCATGGCCACCGCCGACCATCTCGGCCGCCCGCTGGAACCGGACCGGCTCGCCCGCGCCCTGGGCGCCGACGGCGCTTCGGCGGTGCTGGGCGGCTTCCTGACCTCGTTCCCGGACACGATCTTCGCGCAGAACGTGAGCCTGGTGCGGATGACCGGGGTGTCGAGCCGCCGGGCGGTCGCCGTCGCGGGCGGTCTGCTGGTGGCGCTCGGATCGGTGCCCAAGATGGGCGAAGTCGTCGCCAATCTGCCGGGCGCGGTGATCGGGTCGGTGAGCCTGGTCATGTTCGCGACCGTCGCCGGGGTCGGCATCGCCACGCTGGCGCGGGTCGACTATTCGCGCAACGACAACCTGCTGGTGGTCTCGCTGGCCATGGGCATCGGCATGATCCCGGTGGTCGCGCCGGAGGTTTACGAGGGGCTCCCGTCCTCGGTCCGCATCATCGCCGGTGGCGCGATCACCAGCACGGTCATCGTGGCGTTCGTCCTCAACCTCGTCTTCAACCACCTCACCCCCGCCCGCACCCCGAAGGAGACCGCCGCATGACCGGCATCGCCCTGCTGACCGTGCCCACCACGAATCCCGGCGACACCCGGCCCTTCGAAGTACTGACCGGCAGCGGCTTCCGCACCGACGATCTCGTCTCGGTGATCGGCAAGACCGAGGGCAACGGCTGCGTCAACGATTTCAGCCGCACCCTGGCCACCGCCGTCTGGGAGCCACGGATCCCGGAGGCCGCGGTCACCGTGTTCTCCGGCGGCACCGAAGGGGTGCTCAGCCCGCACGTGAACATGTTCGTCCGCGATGAGCGCCGCCACGCCGGGTTCGATCGCGGCCTGGTCGCGGCGGCCCGCCGCAGCCGGGTGCTGGATTCCGGGGAGATCGGCCGGGCCGAGCAGGTCGATACGGTCACCGACACGGTGGGCAAACTGCTCGCCGAACTCGGTGTCACCCCCGCCGATGTCCATCTCGTACTGGTGAAATGCCCGCTGCTCACCTCCGACAAGATCACCGCGCTGCACGCCGCGGGCCGGACTCCGGTCGCCACCGACACCTACGCGTCGATGGGCTGGTCGCGGGCGGCGAGTTCACTGGGTATCGCGGTCGCGCTGGGTGAATGCGACCGGGCGACCGCGCTGCGTGCCCTGGCCGGCGAAGCCGATGTCTGGTCGGCCCGGGCCTCCGCCAGCGCGGGCGCCGAACTGGACGACTGCCATGTGCTGGTGGTCGCCGAGAGCCCCACTGCCGCCAACCCCTTGCGCGCGCTGCACGGGCAGATGGCCGACGCGATCGACCTGGCCTCGGTCCAGCGGCTGCTCGCGCAGGTGGCGGCGGCCGGCGGCACGGTGCGGCAGATCTTCGCCAAGGCCGAAGCCGATCCGAGCGGTTCGGTCCGCGGGCTGCGCCACACCATGCTCACCGACTCCGATATCAACGCCACCCGGCATGCCCGCGGCGCCGTCGGCGGCCTGCTGTCGGCCCTCAAGGGCGACGGTGCGGTGTACGTCTCGGGTGGCGCCGAGCACCAGGGGCCGCCGGGCGGCGGCAGCGTCACCGTGATCTACGAACTCCCCACCCCCGAAGGGACCGATGCGCCATGACCACCACGACGCTGGCCGAACCCGAGAAGAACTGGGAGATCGAGGAGTTCGAGAACGTGCCGGTGCCCACCGACCGGCGGCGCGGCCTGGGCTCGGTCTCGGCGGTCTGGTTCGGTTTCCCGATGGTGCTGACCTGCGCCATCTTCGGGGGACTGATCGTCTATTCGCTGGGCTTCCGGCTCGGACTGCTCGCCATCGCGGTGGGCAATATCTGCATGATGCTCTATGTCGGCGCGCTGAGCGTGCTCGCCGGGCGCACCGGTAAGAACTTCGCGCTCTCGGCCGCCGCAACGTTCGGCAAGGCGGGGGCCTTCATTCCCTCCGCCTTCCTGGCGACCGTGGTGATCGGCTGGTTCGCGTTCCAGACCGGTATGGCCGGCGCGATCCTGCACGACACCCTGGGCTGGCCCGAGCAATTGACCGCCCTCGCTGCCGGGCTCGGCTTCATCGCGGTGACCCTGCTCGGTATCCGGGCGCTGTCGGTGATCGGCATGATCGCGGCGCCGGTGTACATCGTGCTGGGGCTGGTCGCGATCGGACTCGCGGTCGCCGACGGCGGCTCCTCGCCCACCTCCTATCAGGGGCAGGCCGGCGCGGCGGCGATGAGTTTCGGGGCGGCGGTCACCCTGGTCATCGCCTCCTTCATCGACTCCGGCACCATGACCGCCGATTTCACCCGCTGGTCCCGCAACGGCCGCGAAGCCTTCCTCGCCGCGGCCTCGGCCTTCCCGGTGGGTAATTCGATCGCCCTGGTGATCGGCGGACTCGTGGTCGCCCTGGGCGGCAGCGCCGACCCCGCCGCCGACGGCGGGAACTTTCTCGGGCTCCTCGTCGACCACGGTGGGCTGCTGGTCCCGCTGGCCGTGGCGTTCGTGTTCATCAACCTGGGTTCGGTCTGCGCGCACTGCCTCTACAACGGCGCGGTCGGCTGGAGCCAGCTCTCCGGCGGCCGGATGCGGCGGCTGACCCTCGTCCTCGGCGCGGTCGGCGTGGTGCTGGCGGTCGCGGGTATCTGGTCGTATTTCGAACAGTGGCTCAACCTGCTGGGTGTGATCGTGCCGCCGATCGGCGCCGTGGTCATCCTCGATCAGCTGGTCCTGCCCCGGTTCGGTCTCGGCCCGCGCGACCGCCGCGCCCGCTGGCACCGGCCGGCGTTCACCGCCTGGACCGGCGGCGCGGTCGCCGCCTTGCTCACCCATCGATTCGCCCCGTGGCTGTCGGACGCCGTCATCGGTTTCGCCGCCGCCGCATTGATTCTCACTCTCGGCGCGGCCGTCACCGCGCGACGCGACAAGGAGCTCACCGCATGACCACGACCACTGTGGACGCCGCCCCCTACACCTGGCCGTTCGACGGCCGGATCGACCCGGCCCGCACCGCGCTGCTGCTCATCGATTGGCAAACCGATTTCTGCGGTCCCGGCGGCTACGTCGATCAGATGGGCTACGACCTGTCCCTCACCCGGGCCGGCCTGGAACCCACCGCCCGGGTCCTCACCGCCGCCCGCGATCTCGGTCTCACGGTGATCCACACCCGCGAAGGCCACCGCCCCGACCTCTCCGACCTCCCCGCCAACAAACGCTGGCGGTCCGCGCAGGTCGGCGCCGAGATCGGCAGTGTGGGCCCGTGCGGGCGGATCCTGGTGCGCGGTGAACCGGGCTGGGAGATCGTGCCCGAGGTCGCGCCGATCCCCGGGGAACCGGTCGTCGACAAGCCCGGCAAGGGCGCCTTCTACGCCACCGATCTCGACCTGCTGCTGCGTGGTGCGGGGATCACCCACATCATTCTCACCGGCATCACCACCGATGTCTGCGTGCACACCACCATGCGCGAGGCCAACGACCGCGGCTACGAATGCCTGATCCTCTCCGACTGCACCGGGGCCACCGAACGCACACATCATGAGGCGGCCTTGAGCATGGTCACCATGCAGGGCGGCATCTTCGGCGCGGTCGCCACCTCCGACCAGTTGCTGGCCGCCCTCGGAAAGCAGTCCGTCACCGCATGAGAGTCGTCCTGATCCACGGTGTGGCCACCGACAGCCGGGTGTGGGCGGACACGATCGCCGCCCTCGGCCCGGCCGTCGAGGTCCACGCCCCCGACCGCCCGCAGTCGGGCGATATGGACACCGAGATCGCCGCCCTCGCGCCGCTGTGCGCGGGGGCGCTCGTGGTGGGGGTCAGCGGCGGCGCGACCCTGGGCCTGGAGTTGGTCGCCCGCGGTGTCGAATTCGCCGGGGCGCTGCTGCACGAACCGGCGGCCGGGTCGCTGGCGCCGGGCTTGCTCGACGAGGTGGCCCGGGCGTTCCGGCGGCAGGGGGTGGCCGGATTCGGCGGGGCTCTCTACGGTCCGTGCTGGACACCGGAACTCACGACGGCCGCACCGGACACCGTCGCCGGAGAACTCGCGATGTTCCGCGCGTTCGAACCCGGGCCGGTGGGCCGCTCGGCGGACCGGATCACGCTGACCGTGGGCCAGTATTCGTCGCCGGCCCGGCACCGATCGGTCCGCGATCTGGGCACGACCTTCGGTATCGAGTGGCGGGTCTTCTCCGGCGCCGGCCACGCGGCACACCTGGAGATCCCCGGCCGGTTGGCGCACTGGGTCCGGCGGCGCTGCGGCGCCGACCTCGGCTCGTACTGCCTACCCCCTTTCCCGTGAACGGCAGAAGATGAAACGAATAGTTATACGCTATTTTTTCGGCCGCGCGGGCCGAGTCCGGCCCGACCGGACCGGGGCCCGATCCCGTTTGTGCGCGCCGCACGAGAGCGCGCCGATGTTTCATGGCGCCGGCCCATAGGCGACGCCGCCGGGCCGCCTTACGATGGCAGTGCCAGGTCCGATCGGGCACGTGCCGCGCTTCCTCGTTCGTGCGATGCCGCTGGGGACTGCGGCACCGATCGGAGTTCGAGATGTTGTGCGGTGGAGAGACACGATGCCGGTGAAAGCCCAACAGGCCGGCCGCTGAATCTCCCTCGAACCCCCACCGGTTCATTCCACACCGAATCATCGCGAAAGTACGACTCACCAATGCACGTTCAGCTGTATCGCGCGCCCGGAATTGGATGCTCGTCGGTCCACGGCTGCGCAGAAGGTTCCCGGACCGCCGTGCGGCGCCCGCCGCGCACCACCCCGAGGAGAGGGTGATCGTGCGGCCACAGCCCGCCTCGGGCGCATCGTGCCTGCCCACGGCTACCGAGTTGCTGTACGCGGTCGGCGGCCGGCGCGCCGAGGGGCCGGTGTGCAGCCTCGCGTCGGCACTGTCGGAGTCCTATCGGCTCGAAGCGGGGCTCGCCGGCATCCGGCTGCAATCGCGCCGGCGGACGCTGGTCGCCGAGATCGACGCCTGGAGTTCGCGGCATCTGCCCGCGCCGACCGCGGGGGTTCGCGTCTACGAACGCACCCTCGGTGAACTCATCGATGTGATCGCCGCCGGCGCCGCTCGCGCGTTCCATCTGCTGCGCCACGACGACCCGGCCGGTGAGCTCATGCACTTCGAATGGACCCGCCTCGCGGAGTTGCAGCTGATCTACCGCGATCTGGTGCACGATGTCGAGAGCGGCCGCTGCTGTCTCCCGAGCGAACAGCACCTCCGGGTGGTCGGCGAACGGATGCCGTACCAGCTGCCCGTCGGGACGGGAAAGTCGAAGTGAGTGGGGCGGACCGGGACATCCCCACCGGACTGGGCACGCTCCGCGTCCGGATCACCGGGACCGGGCCGGCGATGCTGCTGTGGCCCAGCCTGCTGATGGACCACGCGCTCTGGGACGGCCAGGTCGCCTATTTCTCCCCGCGGTTCACCACCGTCGCCGTCGACCCGCCGGGCCACGGCGCGAGCACCCCGCTGGACCGGCCGTTCACCTTTGGGGAATGCGCCCAAGCCCTACTCCAGGTCCTCGATACGCTCGAGCTCGGCCGCGCGCACATCGTGGGTAATTCCTGGGGCGCCATGATCGGCACCACCTTCGCCGCGCTCTATCCCGAGCGCGTGCTGACCGCCGTGCTGATGAACGGCACCGCCTCGCCGGCCGGGCCGCGGCAGCGCCTCGAATACGGCGCGCTACTCGCGCTCGCGCGCGTGCTGGGTGGATTCCGGGGGCCGCTCGTGCACGCCGCGCTCGCCGCGTTCCTGGGTCCGGAGACCATGCGGAGCCGGCCGGAGGTGGTCGAGCAGGTGCGGCGCACGGTGCGCGCCAACGATATCGGGTCGGCGGCGCACGCGGTGCGCAGCGTGGTCGTCCGCCGTCCGGACCAGCGCGACCTCGCCGCCTCCATCCGCACGCCCACACTGGTGGTCGGCGGCCGGCAGGATTCGACCTTCCCGCCCGCCGAGGTCGAAGAGATGGCGCGCGCCATCCCCGGTGCCGAGCTGTCGTTCCTGGAGGATGCCGCCCATCTGGTGGCCCTCGAAGTACCGGACGCGGTGAACGCCCTGGTCGACGACTTCCTCCGCCGGCACGCACCGCACGGCTGAACCCGGGCGCCCGGCCGCGGGCGGTCACGGACGGCCGGCTGTCCGGTGTTCACGGTATGGACGGGCGACATCCCGACCGCGTTACGGCGCCGGGTCGTCGCGCAGCGGCGCCGACTGCGCCGTACGTCCCTCGGTGGCGGGATACACCTCCCATCCCTTGACGGCCGCACGAACCTCGCCACAATGACGGGAAACGGCCGTGGCGGGTCCACGTCCCGTCAGCTGCTCCCGCTGGGCACCGTCCGCCGCCGCACAGCTGCCTGGATCAACGCCCGCGCCCCCTCTCCCGTCTCCGACTGCCGGGCCAGGATGTCGAACGCCCGCCCGTACACGTCGATCTCGCGCGGCTGGGTGATGGTGAGTTCGGCGGCGGTCCCCTCGACCATGACCAGCCGGTTGTCGAACATGGCGAAATTCGTCGAGACGACCAGCGCTTCGGCGGTGAACGGAACGATTCCGATGGTCACGCGGGGCATGCCGATCAGGGAGGACAGCCGGTCGAGCTGGCCGATCATCACCGCATCGTCACCGACCGTGGTGTAGAGGGCCTGCTCGGCGATCAGGAAGTGGAACAGATGGTCGCGCTGGTACAGGATGCGTTGCCGTTCCATGCGCTTCGACACGGCGTTCTCGACATCGTCGGGAATGCGGTGGAATTCGATACCGCGACGCAGTTTGGCGGCCGCGTATTCCGCTGTCTGGAGCAGCCCGGGCACGATCTGCGGTTGGAAATCGCGGATATGGGCGGCCGCCGCCTCCAGTTTCAACGATTTCTGTTGCCGGCGGCCGAGGCCGGTGCCGAGGATCTTGCGCCATTCGAGGTAGGCGACCTCGATGGTGTTCGAGGTGGCCAGCAGATCCGGTAGCTGGTCCTCGGCGCCGCAGTGGCGGCAGTACGCGCGGATATCGTCGTCGGAGGGTCTGATCCGGGCGAACTCGATCTTGCTCACCTTGGATTCGTGCCAGCCGCAGAGTTGCGCGAGTCTGCGGTTGGTGAGGCCGGCCTGGCGCCGCAGCTCCCGCAGCCGTGCCCCGAGAGCTTCTCGCGCGTCGTGCACTTCGTTCATCTGTCGACATATTCCGTGTAGGGCGTTGCCATGTCCCAGAGCCGGTGCTTCACACACCGGGCGTACTGGATGATCCCCCGGTCGGTCGTCACCGCGAGACCGGAGGGTTTGCCGTGCTCGTCGACCAGGTTGTAGACGACACGATCGTCATCGATCAGCCACCAGTCGTCCGAGGGCACGTCGCCGGCCAGATGCCGCGGGACGTACCGGATATCCTCGCCCGCGTCGGTATTGGTGCCGGTCACCGAGAGCAACCAACGGTGATAGTCGCTGTGCGGCACCGACACCACGCGGACCCGTCGTACCGTGACCCCCCGGCCGGTGGTCTCCCGGATCAGCGTGTTCCACCGATTCTTCGGATCGTCCGGTAGCGCGGGCCGGCCGTCCAGGAAGCGACCGAGCCGGCAGGTTTCGGCCGGGACAGCGTAGACGTCGCGGACTTCGAGATGGAATGCCTCGGAGACGCATTCGCGGAAGAGCGCGGCCCAGTCCGGCGGCTCATGCGGAAGATAGCGCACCGTAGAACGTCCTTGTGGTCTTCGGGACTTCGATCGCGACCTCGTCGGGTGCCAGATCGAGCTGCTCCAAGATCTCACGCTCGGCGACCGGCCGGCCGGCGAGAGTGAACGTTCCCCGGCCGGTATCCTGCATGGGCGCGCCGATGAAGGTATCGGGTTCGGCGTAACCGAGCAGTAGATGCGGGATCTCGACGGTCGCCGGTCTGTCCGTCTCCCATCCCTGCACCAGATAGCTTCCCTGATCGGTCGTGTACAGACTGGGGCATCCACCGAGATCCGAGCCCCCCTTACCGAGAAACCGCAGACGCATACTTCAACCCCTGTTCGATGGTTAGCACGAGTTTTCCCGCACTTCGTACATGATGCACTTCTCCGCTGAGACCAGAAAAAGAGTGCAGCGTAGTTGTGCAAACTTGTGCTCACTGCTCGCCATGATCGGCCTGCACTCCTTAACGTCGAGTCAACCGTCGCGCCCGATAACCGTGCCGGGAAGCAGTTGTGCGGCCGGGCCTTACGACCAAGGGGTGAGCATGCGATTCGAGGTGAAGGTGAGCAGATACGGGGACCGGTGGCTCATCTCCGCACCTGCGTTCGGCATCCGCAAGATCGTGGACGAGGAGTCGGCCATCCTGAGCGAGGCCTACCGGCTGATCGCCCGATGCGGCACCGCGCCGGGCGATTTCGAGGTCGAGCTCATACCGGGTGGGAGTCCCGAAATCACTGCGGTGGGCAACGATCCGGCCGGGCCCGTGAATGCTCACGGTACTCACCGTTTTCCTCGCGGTGCGTCGGTACACGAGATCCGGACCGGTCTCCGGCGCACAGACGAACCGCGGGTCGACGACGGCTTCTGACCCGGACGCCGGGGTTCTAGAGTCGTGGCATGGGATTTCGGGACGACGACCGTGCCGTAGCCGTCCGCGACATCGTGGCCGGGCAACTACCCGACTACCGAATCGGCACGGTGGCGCTGCTCGGGGAGGGGGAGGACAACCTCGCCTACGAGGTCAACGGCGAGTTGATCGTGCGTTTCACCAAGGAACCCGATCCCGAGAGCCGAGCCGCGCGGGTGACCGATGAAGCCGCTCTCCTCGGCGCCGTCGCGAAGATCTCGCCGCTGCCGGTTCCCGAACCGTGTTTCCGGGTTCCCGAGCAGGGTTGCCTGGCGTACTTCGAACTCCCCGGCCGACCGCTGATCGATCTGCCCGCGACGCAGCGATCGGCCCGGGTACGACCGATCGCCGCGGAGCTCGGTCGATTCCTCGCCGCGCTGCACGCCGCTCCTGTCGACCGGATGGCCGACCTGGTGGGCACCGACGATGAGCCGAAGGAATTGTGGCTCGCGGAGGCCACGGAGACCTACGAGACAGTCGCCGACGCAGTTCCCCACGGGCACCGCGCGGCGGTGGAGGCGTTTCTCGGAACAACGCCCCCGGCGGATCGCTATGGCCTGGTGTTCTCCCACAATGATCTCGGGATGGAACATGTTCTCGTGGAACCGGTTTCGGGAACGGTTACCGGCGTCATCGATTGGAGCGACGCCGCGATCGTCGACCCGGCCTACGATTTCGGCCTCGTCTACCGCGACCTCGGCCCGGCCGCCCTGGACACGGCGTTGGACAATTACCGGCCCGATGCCCACGACGTGCGGGCGATCCGGGCACGTGCCGCCTTCTATGCCAGGTGCAGCGTGCTGGAGGATATGGCCTATGGGCTCGAGCACGGACTGCACAAGTATCTCGGCAAGAGCCTCACGGCATTGACGTGGCTGTATCCGCCTCGGGTCCCACCGCCGCTGTGAGACGGCCTCTGCGCGAGATCAGGCCGAGCTGCCCGCGGGCTCGCCGGGCCGGTTCCATAGCGTGGCCCGGTGGCGGCGTGGACGAGGAGGCCGCCCGATGACGGCGAACGACAGCGGGCGGACGGTACACGCCGGTGACCGCGACATGGCCCTGAGACGGCACCGGCCCCGAATACCGGCCGGGCTCGCCAGTTCCGGAAAACCGACGAATCGCGGTTCACTTTCCGCTATCGTCGCGGTCGCCGGGCGATTGCCCGGCGGGGGCCGGTGACGCGCACATGTCACGGGCCCCGGCTCGGCTCGGCGGTCGTCCCGGCGATCGCTTCGTTCCGTAGAGGAGCAGTATGTATCCCGGCGCGCATGTCGATAATTACCCGGATAAACCAGCCGTTATCGTCGCCGAGACCGGCGAGACGCTGACCTATCGGGAGTTGGAGGACAACTCCGTCCGGCTCGCCCGGCATCTGCACGCCGCCGGATTGCGCCGCGGCGATCATGTCGCGTTGCTCTCCGGTAACGACCCGAAGGTCTACGAAGCCTACTGGGCAGCTCTGCGATCGGGGCTTTACATCACCGCCGTGAACCGGCATCTGTCGCCGGCCGAGATCAGCTATATCGTCGACGACTGCGGCGCGAAGGCGCTGATCGCGTCCGCCGGTCTGCGCGAAGCGGCCGAGGCGATCGTCGAGCAGACACCCGGAGTGGAGATCCGGCTGGCCTTCGGCGGCCCGGTCGAGGGCTACGAGTCCTACGAGGACGCACTGGCCGCCCAGCCCCCGCAACCGCTGCCCGACCAGCCGCGCGGCGCCGATATGCTCTACTCCTCCGGCACCACCGGGCGGCCCAAGGGCATCAAACAGCCGCTCTCGGACCAGCAGGTCGGTGATCCGCCCGGTGACCCCTACACCGCCGTCTTCGGCCCGCTCTACGGTTTCGACACCGAATCGGTGTACCTGTCGCCCGCCCCGCTCTACCACGCCGCACCACTGCGGTTCGGCGGTGTCGTCCAGGCCCTCGGCGGCACTCTGGTCGTGATGGAGCGGTTCGATGCCGAGCAGGCCCTGGCCGCGATCGAGCGCTACCACGTCACACACAGCCAGTGGGTTCCCACCATGTTCGTCCGGATGCTGAAACTCGACGAGGCCGTCCGCTCCCGCTACGACGTCTCCAGCCTGCAGGTCGCCGTGCACGCCGCCGCGCCCTGCGCCGTCGACGTGAAGCGCGCGATGATCGAATGGTGGGGTCCGGTGCTCTACGAGTACTACGCCTCGACCGAGGCCAACGGCGCCACCTTCATCGACAGCGAGCAGTGGCTGCGCAAACCGGGTTCGGTCGGGCCGGCCGGTATGGGCTCGATCCGGGTCTGCGGAGACGACGGCGCGGAACTGCCGGCCGGCGAGATCGGCACGATCTATTTCGAACGCGACGAACTCCCCTTCGCCTATCACAACGACCCGGCGAAAACCGAGGCGGCGATCCACCCGGACCATCCGACCTGGACCACCACCGGCGATATCGGCTACGTCGACGCCGAGGGCTTCCTGTTCCTCACCGACCGCAAAGCGTTCATGATCATCTCCGGCGGGGTGAACATCTACCCGCAGGAAATCGAGGACGCACTCGCCCTGCATCCCTCGGTGCTCGACGTCGCGGTGATCGGAATCCCCGACGAGGAGATGGGCGAATCGGTGAAGGCCGTGGTCCAACCGGCGCCGGGCGCCACCCCCGGTCCGGAACTCGCCGCGGAACTGCGCGATTACCTGCGCGAGCGGATCGCCCACTACAAGGTGCCGCGCGGTATCGACTTCGCCGCCGAACTGCCGCGTACGCCGACGGGGAAGCTGGTCAAGGGCAAACTTCGCGCCCAATACCTCTGAGCTGTGTAATCGGCGGCGCCGACCGGGGTCCTCGTGCCCCCGGTTCTTCCCACCGGCCGCTGGACGGTCGGATGCACAGCGCCGACCGGGGATGTTTGTCTTGCTGCCACCGGGAAACACGGCGGGCAGGAGGACTGAGCGATGACCAACGATGCGGAGAAACGCTGGTCCGACGAGGGAAACTTCCGGCGGGCCGTGCGCTACGCGCTCGTCGTGCTCGGGGTCGCGGCACTGGTCTGCGCGGCCACCGCCGTCTGGGCGGCGACCGGGCGGTGCCGTGGCACCGACGCACTGCTCTGCGACACCGCCGCCCAGACCGCTGTGCTCTTCGGGCCCGGTCTGGTGCTGCTCGCGGGCGGTATCGGCGCCTTCGTGGAGACCATCCGGGTCTGGCGACGGGGCGGGCCCTGGCCCATCTGGCAGGGAGCGGGCTGGTTCCTCTTCTCGATCACGCTGTTCTACCTGGGAATCGGCGCGAGCACCGTCCCCGCGGATTGACCGGCGGCCCGCACCGCCGGGCACATCTCCGGCCCTGGTGAGGGCAACCGCCCGGTAGCCCTGCTATCTCCGCGGCACCTGTGGCAGACTTTCCAGGACTGCTCGGACTACGGCCGCTCGACGACCGTGCGCGGAAGGTGATGCGGGAATTGAGATCGCGATGGACCTGATCGCCATCGAGGGCCGGGTGGCCGCGGACCGGCTCACGGCGCGGGACCGAACACCGGAGGCAGAACTTCAGCTGGCCACCACCCTGTGTGAGCTCGCCTCGGCCTATCTGGCCACCCAGACCGACGGTTCGGTGCGCAACCGGGTGGCCGGCGCGCTGGAGCCCGCGCAGGAAGCGGTGATGATCCGGCTGCGCTGGTTCACCTCCGGTCATGTGTCCGCGGTGTTCGCCAACCAGGTCCAGGACACGCTGCGGTTGCTGGAACAGGCCGCCCGTGCCATCGGTCATCGTGAACTGGCGACCGCCACCATTCGCGACGCCTGCAACGCCTACACCCGGGTGGCGCACGACTATCCGAACGTCGCGGGTGTCTGCGCGGACGGCCTGTCGAAATGCGGTGTGTGGCTGTGCCGGCTGGACCCGGGCGCGGCCGTGGTGGCCACCGACGAGGCGGTCCGCATCCGCGCCACCCTGTTCGAGGCCGATCCGGAACAGTCCCGGAAATACCTTGCCACCCTGAACACTCTGCTGCGCACCCTGATGGTGGGCCGGCAGCGTAAGCAGGCGGTGGCCATGTATCGCGAACGCTATACCGCGCTCACCACCGCGGCCATGGCGTCGCAGCTGCGGAACCTGAAGATCGAGGAGATCGGTTTCACCGCGAAAACGCAGGCCGCTCTGCGGAAGCTGGAATGCCGGACCCTCGAACGCGCCGGTTACCTGACCCAGCAGCAGATCCTGTATCAAAGCGCCGGGGATCTGGCCACGATCGAGGAGATCAACTGGCAGCTCGCGCTGGTCGGGCTGAAACCGCTGGTGGCCGGGGCGATGCCGGACCAGCCGGCCAAACCGGTGGAGATCGGCTCCTCGTTCGGGGCGTTGAGCGTGCTGTGCTCGGCACCGGATGCGCTGGAACAGGTGCGCGACGCGATCGTTGCCGCGTTCACCGCGGCCGGCGCCGAACCGGTGGATATCAATACCGCCTACGGCGTGGACAAGGCGCACTGGGGCACCCGGGATCCACAGCTGAACGCCACCACCGAACTCGGTGAGGACATCGTCCTCATCGAGCGCATGTCGGGCAGCTGGGTCGCGGTGAAGAGCCTCAAATGGGAGCTGACGCCGGTGGCGAAGAACCCGCTGGCGCTGTCCCTGTCGCAGCAGTGGCCGGTGATGAGTGTGACGAGCACCGAGCACCTGGCCTACGAGTTGTGCTGGTACGAGCAGGGGTCGGCCACCCAGTACGCGGCGCTCGGCCGGCCCGCCGAACCGGTCGCCCTGGACACGCCGCTGGCACCGTTGGATTTCGGCAAACTCGCCGACTACGGCGCGGACTACGCCTCGGAGACCCAGATCCGTTCCGCGTTCGGTAATGCCACCATGTTCGCCAAACTCACCGAGCTCCCGGCCAGTGGTATCCGGCAGGCCGCCGAGGCCCAGCCGCTCGCCGGATACGGCGAACGGGTGCTGTGTTTCCGGGTCGCGGGCGCGAACCGCGCGGCCACGACGGGCAGTGGCAACCGATCACGAGCGATTCCCGAATAAACCGTAACGTCCCGGCTTCGATACCCGAAAAGAATGCCTGGTGAGAGTAGTAGTTTTCGAGACTGAAACGTATTGCTTTCGCTAATGTCTGGTACCGGAGTACGACGCATTGCCGGGAGACCGCAGTGCCGGGATAGTTGGGCGGTGAGCCGGCGGCGATGATGCTGTTCGCGCGCATCCCCGGGAACGAGTTGATCTACTGTGTCCAAGCGGCTGCCTCTCCCCGAGTTCGCATCGACTTCCCGTTCCACACCACCGAGTCGAACGCGCGGCCGCGTCGGTATTCGGACCCGTCTGCTCGCCATAGTGCTCATCACCAGCATCACGCTGCTCACGGTCGCCATCGCCGCCGCGGGCTATCTGGTGAAATCCGGTCGGCAGGCGCAGGAATGGGCCGACCTGGCCAGTAGCACCACCACCCCCGCCATTCTGATGGTGCAGGGTCTCGAAGAGGAACGGCGGCAGTCGCTGCTGTATCTGGCGGGCGATCCCGCGGCCGCGACCGCGCTCGCGGACGCACGGAAACGCTCCGATATCGCGCTGGCGGAGGTCACCGCCAAGGGCGACGCCGCCCAGCGGCTCGATCCCGACGGCTCGGCCGGCCAGATCGAGGGTTACCGCAAACTTTTCGAAGCCGTACCGAACCTGCGCGCGGCCATCGACGCGCGTGCGATCCCGCGGGAAGAGGCGTTCGGGTTCTTCAGCTCGGTGATCGATACCATCATCGGGGCGTCGGTGCTGGCGGCCCGGGTCGCGCCCGACGCCGGTGTCGGTATCGCACTCAACTACGGTGTCGAACCCCTGCGGGCGGCCGAGGCATTGTCGAAGGCCGACACTCTCGGCGCCGTCGCGGTGACTCTCGGTGAGCTCACCGACGCGCAGCTGGTGGAATTCAACCGGCACGTCGGTGAATTCCGCGGCGAGGTCGCCTATTCCGCCACGGTGCTCAAAGGCGACCGGCTGGCCCAGTTGCAGGCCCTCACCGCCTCACCGGCCTGGCAGCAGCTGATCGCCGTGCAGGACGCCGTCATGCTGCGCGGGACGGTCTCGGCCGGCGACTCGGAGACCGATGACTCCACGACCGGGCGCACCGGTACCCGTACCGGTTCCGGCTACAGCACCACCGAAGAGTCCACCGAATCCGATACGCCGGTCCTGCCGTTGACCGTCGCGGACTGGCAGCGGGTGTCCGGCGAGGTCGTGGCCGCCCTGCTGAAACTCTGGGAGGGACAGAGCGCCGACGCCCACGCCACCGGTCGCGCCCAGGGCGCCGATACCGCCAACCGCTCGCTGGCCGGCGGCGCCGCGGTCCTGGGTATCACGGCGCTGGCGTTCCTGGCCGCGCTCGTGCTGGCCAACCGGTTCATCGCGCGGATGCGCCGCCTGCGCGACGACACCCTCGAACTCGCCGACCAGCGGCTGCCCGACATCATGGACCGGCTCGACCGCGGCGAGAACATCGATTCGGCCGCCGAGGTCGCGCGCCTGGACTTCGGTACCGACGAACTCGGCGAAGTGGCCGACGCGTTCAACCGCGCACAGGTCGCGGCGGTGTCCGCCGCGGTGGCCGAATCCAAGACCCGGGCCGGCTTCCATACCGTGTTCCTCAATATCGCCCACCGCAACCAACTGGCCGTACACCGCCAGCTCGCCCTGCTGGACAAGGCCGAACGCCAGGAGGAGAACGCCGACCAGCTCGAACTGCTGTTCCAGCTGGACCATCTGGCCACTCGCGCCCGCCGGCACGCCGAGAATCTCATCGTGCTCGGCGGTGAGCAGTCGGGTCGCCGCTGGCGCAACCCGGTCCCGCTGTGGGAACTCATCCGCGGCGCGGTCGCGGAGAGCCTCGACTACACCCGGATCCACACCGGACGGGTACCCGATGTGCTGATCGCCGGTAAAGCCGTGGCCGACCTGATCCATCTGCTCGCGGAGCTGATGGACAATGCCACGGCGTTCTCGCCGCCGGAATCCCAGGTCGAGGTATCGGCCTCCGTCGTCGGCCGCGGGGTCGCGGTCGAGGTCGCCGATCAGGGGCTGGGGATGACCGCGGCGGAGATCGCCGAGCGCAACGCCCTGCTGGCCGCACCACCGGATTTCGGCGTGGCGGCACTCACCGGCGATACCCGTCTCGGCCTCTTCGTGGTGGCCACCCTGGCGGCCCGCCACGGTGTCACGGTGCGTTTGACGGATTCCGTGTACGGCGGCATCAAGGCGATCGCGCTGATCCCGACCGCACTCACCGAATCCGGCGGCCCGGCCCGGCCCGGCCGTCCGGCTCTCGAGCCCACGGCGGCCGCCACCCCCGGTACCTCCGCCAACGGGTCTGCCACACAGGCCGCCGCCCCCGCACCGCACCGGCCCGCCGATCCGCAATCCATGACCGTGATCTCGCAGCCCCGCCCGGACGAGGGTGCTCGCCCGAGCCTGCCGCGCCGGCAGCGGCAGTCCGCCGAAGCCGATACGGGGGTCATCCCGGTCGTCGATATGCCGCGCACCCGCACTCCCGAGCAGGCCCGGAACCTGATGGCCGCCATCGAGAGCGGCTCCCGGTCCGGCCGCCGCCCCGATACCGATTCGCCCACCACCGCTCACCCTCCAGAAGAAGGCAACGATGACCACTCCCCCGCGCACTGACCTGAGCTGGCTGCTGGAAGAGCTGGTGGGCGGGTTGCCGGACGCCGAATCGGCGGTCCTGCTGTCCACCGACGGACTGCTGATGGGCCATTCGACGGGTCTGGAGCGCACCGAGGCCGAACGGTTCGCCGCGATGGCGTCGGCCTTCCACAGTCTGGCCCGCAGCGCCGGCAGCCATTTCAGGGCCGGCGGTGTGTGCCAGACCGTGGTCGAACTCGATCGTGCGGTCCTGTTCATCACCGCCGCCGGCGGGAACGCCTGCCTCGCGCTGCTGGCCACCGAATCCGCGAATATGGGCATGGTCGCGTTCGAGATGAACCGAACCGTCCAGCGGGTCGGCAGCCATCTGGCCGTCGACTCACGCCCGCGGCCGAACGGGGCGAGACAGCCGTGAACGGGCCGCGCGAACCCTGGGAGGAAGAGGAAGCCGGTCCGGTCGCACGGCTCTATGCGATGACCGGCGGCCGGGGTCGCACCGCGCGCGGCGAACTCACCCTCGACACCATGGTGGTCGACGTCGGAGCCGGCTTCGCGCCGCGGCGGACCGATCCCGAATACGTCGAGATCGTCCGGTTCTGCCGGGTACCGCAATCGGTGGCGGAGGTCTCGGCGCAGTTGCGGATTCCGCTGGCCATGACCAAAGTGCTCGTCGGCGACCTGATCGATGACGGCCGGCTGGCCGTGCGGGCTCCCGCCGAGACCACCGACAGCGCGGCGGATCTCGGTCTGCTGCGGACCATCGCGAACAGCCTGCGGGGTGGTTGAGACCGGCTACCACGAGCGCCACCGCCCCTACCTCGCAACCCAGGTTTCGAATGATCTCCCTGCAACATTTCGGCGGCTTCTGTAGCCGCGCTCACACCGATACCCCGAGCCCCGCTCGGTGAGACCGGTCTCCGGTAGGCGCCCGGCTTTCGCTATGGTCTGGACGAGAGCTGATGCATTGCCGGAGAAAGGCAATGCCGAGAACATTGGGTGACGCGCCGGTCACCGCGGTGTCGCACTGGCGCACGCCCGGAACGGGTTGATCTATCGTGGCTGTTCGGCGGCATCTGCCCGAAGTACTGGTGCGGGCGTTCCGTTCCGGCGCAGACGCGACTCGCGGCCGGCTGGGCATTCGCGCCCGCCTCCTGTCGATCGTGCTGATCACCAGCGTCACCCTGGTCGTCGTCGGGGTCGGCGCGGCCGGATATCTGGTCAAATCCAGTGTCACCGCGACGATCTGGGCCAATCTGATCAGTGGCACCACCACCCCGGTGATCTCGATGGTGCAGACCTTCGAAGAGGAGCGCCGGCTGTCCCTGCTGTATCTGGCCGGCGATCCGAGTGCGGCCGGCACCCTGGTCGACGCGCGGAAGCGCTCCGATACCGCCCTCGCCGCGGTGATCGCCAAGGGCGAGGCGGCCCAGCGCCTCAACCCGGACGGATCGGCCGCCGAACTCGAGACCTTCCGCCCGCTCTACAACCGGGTACCCGGTGTGCGCACCGCGATCGACTCGCGCGCGATGCCGCACGCCGAGGCGTTCGAATTCTTCAGCACCGTGATCGGCACGATCCCCAAGGCGTCGATGGTCGCGGCCCGGGTGGCGCCCGACGCCAAACTCGGTATCGCCCTCGGCTACGGTGTCGAGCCGCTGCGTGCCGCCGAGGCCCTCTCGCAGGCCGACACCCTCGGTGCCGTCGCCCTCACCCGCGGCGAACTCACCACCGAGGAGTTGCTCGAGTTCACCCGCTACACCGGCGAAGTCCGCTCGCAGGTCGCCTATTCCGCCACGGTGCTGACCGGCTCGCGGCTCGACCAGCTGCGGGCCATCACGGATTCACCGGACTGGCAGCAGGTGACCGCCATGCAGGACGCACTCATCCTGCGCGGTCCTGTACCCGCCGCGGACGCCACGGCGGAGATCTCCGAGTCCGGCTACGACTCCGAACAGTCCACGGAAACCGAGCCCGCTCCGCTACCGATGACGGTGCCCGCGTGGCAGGATGCCTCGGTGCGGGTGAGCGCGGCTCTGTTGAGCCTGTGGGAGAGCCAGAGTCGCGATGCCCATGCCATCGCCCGGTCCGAGGGCACCGATACCGCCGGGATCTCCCTGATCGGCGGTATCGCGGTGCTGATCGTGACGGCGGTGGCGCTGCTGGCCGCGCTCATCGGCGCGAACCGGTTCATCGCGCGGATGCGCCGCCTGCGCGACGATACTCTGGAACTGGCCGATGTTCGTCTGCCCGATCTCATGCGGCGCCTCGACGACGGGGCCGAGATCGATACCGCCGCGGAGGTGGCCCACCTGGACTTCGGCACCGACGAGCTCGGCGAAGTGGCCGACGCGTTCAACCGCGCACAGGTCGCGGCGGTGTCCGCCGCGGTGGCCGAGTCCAAGACCCGTGCGGGGTTCCGCACGGTCTTCCTCAATATCGCCCACCGCAACCAGCTGGCCGTACACCGCCAGCTCGCCCTGCTGGACAAGGCCGAACGCCAAGAGGAGAACGCCGACCAGCTCGAGCTCCTCTTCGAACTCGACCATCTGGCCACCCGCGCCCGCCGGCACGCCGAGAACCTCATCGTGCTCGGCGGTGAACAGCCGGGCCGCCGCCGGCGTAAACCGGTTCCGCTGTGGGACCTGGTCCGGGGTGCCGCGGCGGAGAGCCAGGACTACACCCGCATCCACACCGGCCGGATTCCCGATCTGAAGATCACCGGCCCGGCCACCGCCGACCTCATCCACCTGCTCGCGGAGCTGATGGAGAACGCGACGACCTTCTCGCCGCCGGAATCCCGCGTCGAGGTGTCGGCCGCCGTCGTCGGCCGCGGCGTCGCGGTCGAGGTCGCCGACCGCGGTCTGGGTATGTCGGCGGCGGAGATCACCGAGCGCAACGGCCTGCTGGCCGAACCACCGGATTTCGGGGTGGCCGCGCTCACCGGGGAGACCCGTCTCGGCCTGTTCGTGGTGGCCACCCTGGCGGCCCGCCACGGTGTCTCGGTGCGGCTGGCGGATTCGGTCTACGGCGGGATCAAGGCCGTGGTGGTGATCCCGGCCGCGCTCATCGAGACCGTGGGCGCCACCGAACCGCCCGCCGAGCCCGCCTACGCCGCGACGACCACTGCCTCCTCCCCCGGCACCGCGACCGGTGACAGCGCTCCCCCGCAGCCGCAGGCCACCGCCGCGCCGCCGGTCGCCACCGCACCCGGTGACGGCACCCGTCCCGCGCTCCCGCGCCGACGCCGACAGCTCGCCGAACCGGAGGGCGCGGAAACGCCGGTCACCGAGGAGACCCCGCGGACGCGCACACCGGAACAGGCTCGCAATCTGATGGCCGCCATCGAGGGCGGCACCCGGTCCGGACGCCACCCGCGTCCTGATCCGACCGCGGCCGATCGGCCCCGACAGGAAGGCGACGATGACAACTCCTCCGCGCACTGACCTGAGCTGGCTGCTGGAAGAACTGGCGAGCGGATTGCCGGACGCCGAATCCGCGGTCCTGCTGTCCACCGACGGACTGCTGATGGGCCGCTCGGCGGGACTGGATCAGACCGAAGCCGAGCGATTCGCGGCGATGGCGTCGGCCTTCCACAGTCTGGCCCGCAGCGCCGGCAGCCATTTCAAGGCCGGCGGCGTCTGCCAGACCGTGGTCGAACTCGACCGTGCGGTCCTGTTCATCACCGCCGCCGGCGCCAACGCGTGTCTGGCGCTGCTGGCCACCGAATCCGCGAATATGGGCATGGTCGCGTTCGAGATGAACCGAACCGTCCAGCGGGTCGGCAGCCATCTGGCCGTCGACTCGCGCCCGCACCCGAACGGCGCGCCGCAGCCGTGAACGGCCCGCACGACGACGACTGGGACGAGGAGGACGCCGGTCCCGTCGTACGCCTCTACGCGGTGACCCGGGGCCGGGGTCGCGCCTCGCGTAGCGACCTCACCCTCGACACCATGGTGGTCGACGCCTCGCCCGGGCTGGCCTCGCGGCGGACGGAACCGGAGTACGTCGATATCGTCCGACTGTGCCGGGTCGCGCAATCGGTGGCGGAGGTGTCGGCGCAACTGCACGTTCCGCTCGCGCTCACCAAGGTCCTCATCGGTGATCTCGTCGACGACGGCCGCCTGCTGGTCCGCGCCCCGGCCGAGACCGGCGACACCGCCGATCTCGGCCTCCTGCGGACCATCGCGAACAGTTTGCGCGGCGGCTGAGCCGAACCGATCAGGTCAGCCGGGCGGCCAGCCGTTTCGCGTTCATATGGGCGATCGCCTCGATCGACACCATCGGGTTGACCCCGGAGGATGTCGGGAAGCAGGACGCGTCGGCGACGACGATGTTCTTCACGTCCCAGGTGGCGCCATCCGGGTCGGTCGCCGAGATCTCCGGCGAACCACCCATCCGCGCCGAGCCCATGATGTGTAGGGCGCCGAGCGCGCACTGTCCGGGCCCGTAGCCCGCGGTGCGGCAGGCGGCGGAGAACTCCGCGTGCGACCCCCGGACGCCGGGTTCGTAGGAGATCCCGGCCTGGTGCCCGGAGAAGATGCGCCGCGCCCCGGCGGCTTCGAGAATGCTCGCCGCGCCCTCGATCCCGGTGTGCAGATGCCCGGCGTCGTAGTCGGAGATGCGGTAGTCGACGGTGGGGTGCCCGTCGCGGTCCACCTTCACCACCCCGGAATCACGATCGCGGGTGATGATGCCGATCGCGTTCGAGCGGCCGAAGTCCAGCATAGTGGTGCGATGGTTCGCGGCGCCGCGCCAGCTCATGAACCCGGTCGACAGCCCCGGATGCAGCGGCCCGGTCTCGTAGATGACGCCGTATCCGTGGCCGTCCAGGTCCGCGTGCCGGCGGCAGATACGGGTCTGCAAACCACCTTCCCAGGGTCGGATCTCCTCGTCGAACACCCCGAACACCGCCGCGGCCGGATGCAGCCGCAGATAACGGCCGATGTTCTTGTTCGCCAGCCCCGAGCGCTTCAGCAGCGCCGGGGTCTGGATCGCGCCCGCCGCGACCACCACGGCCCGGGCCCAGATCTCGAATTCGATACCCGTCGTGGTGCGCGCCGACACCGATTCGGCTTTACTCTCGCGGACCGCGATCCGCCGCACATCGGCGTCCACGATCAACCGCGCGCCCCGCGCGGCGGCATCGGCCAGCCACGTCTTGGTGACCGACTGTTTGGCCCCCACCCGGCAGCCGTTGCCGCACCGGCCGCATTCCACCCCGGCATCACAGGCGTCGGTCACATTGCGCGGGAGCGGGTCCACCGCCCAGCCCAGCGCCCCGGCACCGCGTTCCAGCACCCCGTCACGCGCCGAGAGGATCGAGCGGCGTTCGTTCACCCCGAGCCGGCGCACCACCGCGTCCAGCGATTCGCTGAACTCCGCCTCGCCGAACTGCTTCGCGCCGACCTCGGCCCACTCCTCGCGCACACTATCGGGTGTCGGCAGCGAGGTACTCCAGTTGACCACCGTCCCGCCGCCCAGACAGGTTCCCGCGACCAGCGTGATCTGCCCTTCGGCCGAGGCCGACGGTCCCGGCGCGTACAGCTGTTGCAGCCCGGCGAGTTCGCCCGCGCCGAAATCCTTGTCGTCGTAGTAGCCGCCGCGTTCGACGACGATCACGTCGAGTCCCGCTTCGGCGAGCACGGCGGCCGCCGTCCCACCGCCCGCGCCCGACCCGACGATCACCACATCACAGGTGAGTGTGCCGGGTTCGGTGATCCGCTGCGGCGCCAGCGCGGGCTGTGGTGCGGTCGGCAGCGGTCCGGGCGGTCCCGGGTAGCCGATCTCCTTCCACAGCGGGTGGAATCCGGTGGGTCCCGGCGTGACGTTGTAGGCGAGCAGCGACGCCTGTTTCAGCGCCTGGAAAACCGCCCGGACCGCGCCGAGGCGGGAGTCACCGAGCCGCAGCAGCGCCCGCTCCCGCTGTTCCTGGGACAGCGTCGAGAATCGTCGCGGCCCCCGCCCGGTGAGCAGACCGGTCACGGGGGAATCCCATATGTCCAGCAGCGTGGCCAGCTGCTTGCCCTCGGCCTCCCGAGGATTGCGCCCCAGCAATTCGAACACGGTGTCCACGGCACCGATTTCGGTCGCCGACGGCAACGTGAGACCGTCCCCCGGCACGAACGTATCGCAGATCGTCCCGAGCGCGGCACGTTGCTTGGCTGTCGCCTTCATACCCATCCGCCTTTCAGATTGCCGAAGTTCTATCACGGAGCGTGAATCACCGCTTACAAAAGTGGATAAATCGCAGCGTGAACACCGCAAATATCCCGGAACTCTGATTCACTTCGACCGGCGGCTCGGCAGCGGTCGATCGCTCCCCCAGGAACGAACGGCCGGCCGGGCGACGAGGAGTCCCGCCCCGGCCGGTCCGGATCACCGCTCATCAGTGCGGGCCGGCGAGCCGGGCGAGCACGATGCCGGCGACGATCATCGACAGTGCCAGCGCCCGGCCCACGCTGAGCGGATCCTTGTGGACGATCACACCGAGGCCGATGGCACCCAGGGCGCCGATGCCGGTGAACACGGCGTAGGCGGTGCCGACGGGCAGGGTGCGCATCGCATATGAGAGCAGGTATACAGCGACAGCGGCGAGCCCGAAGCACAGCAGCGTGGGCAGCACCCGGGTGAAGTTCTCCGTCGGTTTGATGCTCTGCGACCAGGCGATCTCGACCACTCCCGCGAGAGCTAGTACCAGCCAGCTCATTTCAGTACCCCTTACCGAGCCTGCGAGCGGTGTCGAGGGCGCGCGCATACGACGCATCGTGTTCGCCGCGCAGCCGCGACAGCGCTGGATCCTGACGCGAGTTGGCCAGCTCGGCGTTGATGAAAACCGTGTCGGTCACGGCGAAATGACCCGCGAAGAAGTCGCGTAGATAGCTCTCCTGATAGTCGAGGGCGGCCTTGGGCATACCGGGCGAGTAGGCGCCACCACGGGCGGTGACCACCACGAAACGGCGCGGCGCCAGCGACATCCGCGGAAAGGTCACCTGATCGAGCCACGCCTTGAGCGCCGCCGGAATGGAATAGTTGTACATCGGGGTGCCGATCAGCACGATATCGGCGGCGAGCAGGTCGGCCAGCAGCGGATCGACGGTCTGCCACGCCGCGGCTTGGGCAGGGGTGCGTACCAGCGTGGCGAGCCGGTCGAGGTCGGTGTCACCCGCGGCGAGAACCGCGTCGCAGATCTCGGTCCAGCCGGCATCGATGAACGGCACCGGGTCGGCTGCCAGATCCCGGTACACATAGCCCGCGCCGGGATGTTCGAGGCGCCAGGAGTCCGCGAACGCCGCGCTCACCTCCCGGCTGATCGAACGGGTGCGCGCGCTTGCGTCCAAGTGCAACAAAGTGGGCATGATGAAACCTCCAGATAAGTGGACATTGCGTCCACTTGATGGATCGTAGAATCAAATGGACTTAATGTCCACTTATTGCATTAGAGTGCTGGGATGGATATTCGCGTCGACCTGCTCACGGCACCGGCGCCCGGTGGTGGCGAACGAGCGGACGCGGCGCGCAATCGGGCGAAGATCCTCGCCGCGGCGGCCGAACTGTTCACCGTCCGCGATCCACGCGCGGTAACCATGGACGACGTCGCGAAGGCGGCCGGCGTGGGGCGCGGCACGCTGTATCGCCGCTATCCGGATATCGGCGCCATCGCCACGGCCCTGCTGGACGACCATGAACGAGCGCTCCAGGAACAGTTGCTCGGCGGGGCACCACCATTGGGTCCCGGCGCACCCCCGGCGGAGCGGCTGGCCGCCTTCTACACGGCCATGATCCAACTGCTCGATGCGCACGCCGATCTCGTATTGGGCGCGGAGGGCGGTGACGCGCGGTTCGCCACCGGCGCGTACGGGTTCTGGTCGGCACATGTGCGGGCACTGCTGGTGGCAGCGGGGGTGGCACGACCCGACCCGCTCGTCGACGTCCTACTCGCCCCCGTGGCCGTGGAGGTCTATCGGCATCAGCGCGAGCAAGGCATCGATTCCGCGCAGATCCGAAGCGCGCTCACCGAACTCGCCCACGCCGTCGTCACGTCCGCTGCCGACTGACCCGCGTACCCGCCGGCCGCACCCGGATCTCGTCGTCGAGGACTCGCGGTGTCCGTTCGCCGAGTACGTGCGAGGGGAGCGCCGGGTCGACGGTGGCGGCCCGGAAGGGCCCGCCGTCAGAACAGCGTCATGGGCTCGGCGTCCGCCGGATCCGGCAAGAGCTCGAGTTCGGGCACCAGTCCGCGGACCTCGTCGTGGAACCGCCGCGCGAGATCCCGGGACGAAGCGTTGTCCGGAGTGTGCAGGAAGACCGTCGGCGACCGCCCCTCGCGTAGCCATTCCGCCGTCCGCTCGACCCAGGGCCACCAGCCCGCGACCGTGACCGCATGGTCGTCGCGGCCGTGGTAGCGGACGATCGGCGCGGCCGTCAGCGCCGTTATCCGGCGCGGCAGCCGGGGTTTCTTGGATCGGGCCTCGAATTCGGCCGGACTCGCGGCGGGCGCGGCGAACAGCACAGTGGTGTCGAACGGCACCCATTCGGCACCGACCCGGCCCAGCACCCGCTCCAGTTGCGCGGCGGCACCCGCGTCCGTGAAGAACTCCGGATGCCGCACCTCCACCGCGAGCGGCAGCGCCGCGGGCAGCCCACGGAAGAACATCGCCAGCGCACCCAGGTCTCCGGGCCCGAACGAGGACGGCAGCTGCACCCACAGCGCATGCATCCGGGACCCGAGCGGTTCCATCGTGTCCAGGAACTGCCGCAACTCGGCGTCCACCCCGGACAGCCGGCGCTCATGGGTGAGGGTTTTCGGCAGTTTGATCACGAACCGGAAATCGGGATCGGTCTGCTCCGCCCAGTTCTCCACGGTCCGCCGGGCCGGAACCGCGTAGAACGTCGTATTCCCCTCCACCGCGTTGCACCACTGCGCGTACCCGCGCAGTTTGTCACCGCGGACCGGCCACGCGGTATGCGTCCACATGGCGCAGCCGACGTAGAGCTTCAACGTTTCAGCCCGTGCATCCCCGCCACGACCTTCTCGATCACCGACGCCGGCAGCAGCCGCCGGAGCAGGAACACGACCGGCGCGCGACTCCCCCTGGCGTACAGCGGTTTCGGCTCGTCCGCCTCGATCGCTCGCAGAATCGTCTCGGCCACCTGCTCCGGTGATATCCCGGCCCGCTCGTTGCGATCCAGATGCGTGATCATCGTGTCGAATTCCGCCGCGTACACCGAATCCGGCGCGATGTACTTCGTCCGCCGCTCCCCGATCCCGGTGGCGATGGATCCCGGTTCCACGGTGCTGATCCACACCCCGAACGGCGCCGTCTCCAGCCGCGCCGCATCCGCGAACCCTTTGATCGCCGCCTTCGCCGCCACATACGACGACCGATACGCCAGCGGGAAACTCGCCAGCATCGACCCCACCATGACGATCCGCCCGTAACCCCGCTCCCGCATCCCCGGCAGCACCAGCTGCGCCAGCCGGACGGCCCCGAACACGTTCAACTGGAACAACCGCTCGATCGCCTCGATCGGCAGTTCCTCGAGCGGCCCCGACTGGCTCTCCCCCGCATTGTTGACCAGCACATCCACCGGCCCCAGGTCGGCGCCGAACCGCTCGATTCCCGCCTGATCGGTCAGATCGAGCGCGCGATACTCCACCCCCGCCACCCGCACCGAGTCCGCGATCGTCTCCGGATTCCGGCTGGTCCCGATCACCCGATATCCCCGCCCCACCAGCAGCGCGGCAGTCGCCCGGCCGATCCCCGAGGACGCTCCGGTCACCAGCGCGGTCTTGGCCATACGACACCTATCCTCGACAATCCGTGGTCAACCGGGTGAGGCCACCCGATTCGCCAATCTAACGGACCCGCGCGAAGCCCGGGCGGGTGCCGCCGACGCCCGCCCGGGCCGGAACATGTCTTCCCTCACCGTGCGGCCCGGACCGGCGAGCCGGGAGAGGGAATCGAGCCGTCGGCGTGGCGCTGCGCTCGGTCGGCAGCCGGATGCGGGTGACACCACCGGCTCGCCGGAATATGTCCAATAGGCTGGCGACTGTCCGTGGGTGCCAGGAGAGGATCGCATCGTGCAGAGTGAATTGTTCGCCGCCGAGAACACGGCGCAGCCCGCCACCGCTCCCGGCCTGACCGCGCAGAGCGCCAAATCCCTGAAATACGCGGTGAACGGTGAATGCCTCGCTCGGCAGGGCTCCATGGTGGCCTTCCGCGGGGACCTGCGGTTCGAGAAGAAGGGCCAGGGTGTCGGGAAGTTCCTGCAGCGCGCGCTCACCGGTGAAGGCGTGCCGCTGATGACGGTCCGCGGGCACGGCGAGGCCTGGTTCGCGCATTTCGACCGCAACTGTTTCACCGTCGACCTGGCCCCGGGCGACGCACTCACCCTCAACGGCCGCAATGTCCTGGTGTTCGATTCGAGTCTGCACTACGACATCCGCATGGTGCAGGGCGTCGGGATGACCGGCGGCGGACTGTTCAACTGTGTGTTCTCCGGGCAGGGACGGCTCGGCCTGGTCTGCGCGGGAACGCCGATCATTATTCCGGTGCATCCCCAGTCCCCTGTTTTCGTCGATACCGACGCCGTGGTCGGCTGGAGCACGAACCTGCAGACCTCGCTCAACCGGTCGCAGTCGTTCGGATCGATGGTGCGCGGCGGCTCCGGCGAGGCGTTCCAGCTGCGGCTCGACGGTGAAGGTTTCGTCATCGTCCAGCCCAGCGAAGCCTGACCGATACCCGGACGCGAGCCAACGCTCACGGCTCCGAAGCGGCCCGCAGTCGTAACAAGTGCGGGTGGTTGGCATCGTCCAGCGCCAACGCCGCGGTCCACAGCGAGACATCCAGACCCGCGGTGATACGCCAACGATCCGGCGTGCTCGCGGGCAGGTGGATACGCACCGGGCCCAGTTCCCTCAGGTGCCGCCCGACCACGGCCCACCACTGTCGGCCCCGCGCGTCCGCGATCGCGGCCACGATGAGGTCGTCGGCGCCCGGTAGCTGTTCGGCCGCCGCACGGACCTGCTCGGGAATGTGCCGATGCTCCGGCCGATCGGTGAGTTGATCGGCGAATACGACGAATACCAGACCGAATCCGAACATGTCCGGCCCGAGCAGCCGGCGCAGACCCGCCGCGCGCAGATGGATCGGATTGCTCTCGCCCTCGCCCCGTTCACCCGCAAGATCCACGGCGGCGCATTCCGCGTCGATGGCGTGGCCGTCGAAACGGAACCCGTACAGCATCGGCATCAACGCGGTGGGCAGCGACAGCAGGTAGCGAGCGGTGATCTCGTCGACCGACTCCGGATCGGGATAGCGGATCAGCGTCATCCGTGGACCGCCGCGGCCAGCCGGGACCACAGATCGTGCCGGACGGCGTCCCACAGCGACGCCAGCTCAGGGCACCGCTCCCGCATCTCCGCCAGATCCGGCGCCCCCGAGACCGGCATCCGGCTACCGGAAGCATCACGCACCTCGACGACCCGGACACAATCCCGGTCGAGCCACCACAGCACCCGCCGGCCGTCCAACTCGGTACAGCGCACGCCCCGCGGCACACCGATCAGCGCCGGGCGCCGCTCGGAACCCACCTCGGAGAGTGCCCGCGCTCGTCCCGCGCGATGCGCGGACTCGTCGTGATCCTGTCGTCCTGCCCTGGTCAGCGGGCTTCCGTGTTGCTCGGCCATATGGTTATGTTGCTGCCCGCACGCCGCGTCCGTACGGCTCAGCGACACAGCAGAATTCAGCTCATCCGTACATCCAGACAACAGTCCGGTCGACCGAGCGGCGTCGTCCGGAACGGACCGCCACCTGGGCCGTTCCGGACCGATCTGGGGAAGGGGAACAATGCCGACACACGATCAACCCGGTTCGACGCTGCCGCGCCGGCAGCTGGGTCGAGCCCTGCGGGAAGCGCGCGAGGGGGTGGGGTTCACCCTCGAACAAGCGGCCCGGGAAATGGAGATGAGCAAGACGGCGCTCATACGACTGGAGAAGGGGCACAACGAGAAGGTCCGGGTGCGGGATGTGGAGGGGTTCGGGAGGTTATACGAACTCGACGCAGGTCGGATCGAGGCGCTGAAGGCACTTGCCGAACAGACGTCGACCAGATCCTGGTGGCAACGCGCACGGCACCTGATCAAGCCCGGGTTCGATACGTACCTCGGACTGGAGGTAGGAGCCGATCACCTGCACATTTATCAGCCACTGATCATCCCTGGACTTCTTCAGACAGCCGAATATGCCAGGGCGATAGAGCGACCGCGTCCACTAGAGCCGCGCGATACGCCCGAGGATCTCGAGCGACGTGTGGATCTGCGGTTGCGGAGGACCGCGATCCTGACGAGGCAGCGCAACCCGACAACAGCCGAATTCATTGTTCACGAGGGGGCACTACACACAGCGGTGGGATCGCCCGCGATAATGGCCGCGCAATGCCGTCATATGGCTGATATGAGCACCCGCGCCAACATCACGATACGAATCCTCCCGTTCCTGGCCGGGTTCCCCGGGGACTGGAACCCCGTGCTCCCCTATATCATCCTCGACTTTCCGGCAAGCAGCCGGGAATTCGGCGCTGAGCCGCCAGTTGTCCATACCGAAACTACGATAGGAACAATGTTTTTCGAAGACGCTGAAGATGTGGGGGTCTACCGCGACATCCACCACTCCCTCCAGAGCGCCGCACTACCTACACAGGCATCCAGGGACCTGTTACGGCAGGTCGCAAGGAGATACGAACGGTGAGCGACGGCGGGCTATCCGGTGCTAGATGGTTCAAGTCGTCTCACAGCGGTACGAGTGGAGAATGCGTCGAGGTGGTCTGGCTGGATGACGGACAGGTCGGCGTCCGGGATTCGAAGTGCGCGGACGGGCCTGCATTGGTCTTCGGTGCGCGCGCGTGGTCCACATTCGTTACCAGCGTCTGGAATGGTGAGGTCGGCCGTCCACCATCGTGACGGGTACCGCCCGTGACCACATCGGCTACCGAATAGTGGCGAGACACCGAACCACTCGGTCTACGACTCGGCCGAGGGTGCGTCGAGAGGTCGTCATCGCAGACCACTCACCCACCATGTATACGGTGCCGGGTGGGAAGGCGACCCGGTATGGTGAGTTCGGGTCCGTGTGGAACGTTCACACGTTGTTGCAGGAGGGGCATGCACACCGCCGATAAGCGCCGGGCAGGGATCGCGGGTCACGCAGCACTTGCGGTGACAGTGATGTGCTTGACAGCCGGATGCGGCGTCACCGTCGAGGGCGAGTCCGCACAGGGGCAGTCCACCAGCAGTGGGCAGGCTTCCGTCGAATGGAATCCGTGCTCACAACTGTCAGAAGAGGCATTGCGAGCCGCCGGAGCCGATCCTTCGGAGAAGACCACGGCCTACGACGCGCCGGGCGATCAGGCGCTGTTCCGGGTCTGCGCCTGGGATTCACTCAACGGCCCCTATCATGTGGGTGTCGGTTCGACCACGCTCACCCAGGACGAGTGGTACGACAACACCGAAGTGACCGGCGTCAGCCCACGACAGGTCAACGGTAGGTCTGGCTTGACCTTCTATCCCGACAACGGCGACCAGCCCATCCGCCAGTGCTACGTCAGCTTGCCGACCACAGGCGCTTCGCTTTTCATCAACGTCGACTGGCAGTACAGCCAGCGCAGTTCGCTACCGGAGTCTCCACCATGTGAGTTGGCGGTTGAGGCTGCGCAAAAGCTCGAGCCCTATCTCCCGAAGTAACAACCTCGCGGGGGGAGAGATCGGTTCATATCAGCATCCAGCGAACGGGGGAGAGAACACCGTGGCAGAACAAGACACCACACAGGTCGCGATGCTGCAGCAATGGCAGAACTTGAAAACCCAGGCCGAAAACGGTCAGCTGCACATGGATACGGCGATCGTGGACAAATTGAAAGCCCGTTGTGACACCTTCATCGGTGACTTGGAAGACATGCTGAGCCAAGCCGGCTTCCTCGCCACGCTTTCTGGCTTCGGCACGCTGAAGTCCGCGGAAGCCCTGCATAAGAAGTTTGTGGCCAAGGCTGTCCAAGACACCGATTCTGCTTCCAACCGCCTGAAGACCGCGATAGACATAGTGATGCTGATGAAGGAGACCTTCGAGCTGTCGGCAGGTCGAGTCCTGGAAACCGACACTTCTACATCCAACGCGCTGGGCAATGCAGGAGCTGGAGCCTAGCGATGTCCAGTCTCTCGCAATGGCTCGGTTCGATTTTCGACGGGCCGAACCAAGCATCGAAGAACAAGTCCGATGACACGAGCCGGGCCGAAGCCCAGGACACTACCTGGAATCAAGACCGCACAGCCTTCGATGGAGAATGGTCCGGTCTGGTCAGTGAGTTCGGCGGCCAGTTCGCACCGCCCGCCATCCTGGAGAAAGACGGCTTCGCGGCCATGACCCATCAGCAGATCTGGGATGCGCTGGAATCCGTCAGCTCTACCACCATCAACGACTTCGCAACCGCCTGGCGCAACCTGACCGACAAGGCCCGCACCGCGAACAAGGAATTCCTCGACGGTGTCAACGCCGACCTGGAAGCCGGCTGGAACGGCCGGTCCGGCACGGCCGCCGTGAACGGCGTACGTGAGTTCAGCACCTCGTTCGATTCCTTGGCCGCGAGCTTCCAGATGGTGGCCCACGGCCTCGACCTGATGGAAGGCCATCTCGCCCAGGCCAAAGCATCCGTCGGGAAACCCGACAACGTGACCCTCGGCGACAAGGTCATCAATTCCCTGCCCCTCGGCGACACCTTCAAGAGCCCGCAGTACCGGGCCGACGAAGCCCAGGAAACCGCCCGCTGGGTGATGACCACCTATTACGAGCCCGGCGCCACCGATGTGGACAGCAAGACTCCTGTGCTGCCCGAGCCGAAGAAGACCGTCGACGACGGCAGCAACCCACCCCCGCAGCCGGTGCAGCCGACCGGCGGGCCGGCGCAGACGGCGGGCCCGACCACGCAGCCGCAGGACACCACCACCGACGACGGCACGCAGACCGAGGACGGCACCCAGGATCCGTCGGCCGAGCCGGAGGATCCGCAGGCCACCGAGCCGCAGACCACGACGCCGCAGTCGACCGCGCCGAAGACGCCGACCTCCCCCGCGCTCACCACCGGCGCCCCGACCGGCACCACACCGGGCAGCCCGTCGGGGTCGCCATCCGGATCTCCTGCCGGTACGCCCCAGACCACCACTCCGTTCGTCCCGGGGCAGACCGTGCAGGGCGCGCCGCAGACCACGACCGGAAGTGCGGCCGCGGCCTCGACCGCTGCGTCCACTCGTGCCGGGCGCAGCGGTATGCCGGGCATGATGTCGCCGGGGGCGCGCGGTAACAAGGGCGATGATGACGATGAGCACAAGACTCCGGACTACCTGGTGTACGACCGGGGTAGTGAACTGCTCGGCACCCAGCCGCCGGCGCTGCCGCCGGGTGGAGTGATCGGCGGGTGAACGACGCGCAGTGGCGGCTGGACGGGGAGATGTTCGCGCAGGCCGTCCGGGCGTTCGGCCGGGACCGATTGCCCTACCCGATCCGCGTACTGCCGCTCGGCCCCACCGAGACGCCGCCGACGTCGGATGAGTACGAGCAGGTCCGGCTGGCGGCGGCCCGGCGGCTGGCGGACCTGGCGGACGAACGGTTGTTCCGCGCCCTGGAAACTCTGCTGGAACCGCAGGTTCGCCTCGAGATCCACGGCATCTACGACCGCGGATTCGACCGGGTGGTGCGCATGCACGCGGGTGTGCGCGGACAGTCCGCCACGCTCGCTGTCCAGGCGCCCGGCCCGACAAAGGAATACGGCGGCGATGTCCTGCTGCACATCGTGCCCGACCGGCAGCTGGCGGCCCGGATCGTCGCGTACCTGCCGCGCTGTGCCGCTGGGAGGTATCCCACGGTCCACGGTGTGCGCGCCGATATCGGGAAGATCGAGTACTCCCGCCATCCCACCCGGATGTCGCGGACCGAGGAGATCAGCCGGATCATCCGGCGCCCGCGGTCGGGGATCGGCGAGATCGGGGTGTTCGCGGGCCCGGCGATCGACTCCCGGCCCACCGGCAACCCGCACGGTTTCCATTGGATGGACTATCTGCCGGAGGACGGCCGCTATCTGCTGATCAACCACACGAAAGAGGAATTCACTCTCGCACCGGGCCCGCCCGAGGAGATCACGCGGCGTCTCCAGCAGGCCATCGCGACCGTCCGGCCGACCGCGGCCTCGTCACCCGGCGTCCGCCGGGACGCGGCCGACGGAGACGACGACTACTACCGGCAACGCAACGAACGCGGCTGGACGACCTGACCTGGTCCCGTCGCAAAACATCGGGACTTCACATCGGTCGCGCGGCGGCCGTCAGGCACGGCATCCTGCGCGACACCACGAACCAGATGCACAATCCGGCGCCGTCGTTCCGCTTCGTGCTGGTGGCATTGATCGTCGGCGAGATCGGCGGATTCGCAGTACTACTCGCCGATTCGCCGCCGGCGAACTCTGCTGAGCGGGCTTCACCACTCCACGAGCAGCTGTTTCGGGCCGCGGACCAGCAGACCCGACTTCCACGGAATCTCGTCGAGCGGCCGCGACAGCCGCAACGACGGGAAACGTTCCAGCAGTGCCTCCAGCGCGACCTGGAGTTCGACGCGGGCCAGTTGCGCCCCCAGGCAGTGGTGCGCGCCGTAGCCGAAGGCCACGTGCGGATTGCGCTGCCGGGTGAGGTCCAGTGATTCGGGATCCTCGAAAACGACCTCGTCGCGGTTGGCGGCCTGGGTGTTCACGAAAACCGAATCCCCGGCCCGCACCGTCACGCCGCTGAGCACCACGTCCTCGGTGGCCACCCGGGGTTGCCCGGCACCGGCGCCTAGCTGCACGTAGCGCAGCAGTTCCTCCACCGCGCCCGGAATCAGCTCGGGCTCCGCGCGCAGCAGCTCCCAATACTCGCGCTGGGTGAGCAGCACATAGGTGAAATTGGCGATCTGGTTGGCGGTGGTCTCATGGCCCGCGATGAGCAGGCCGACGCCGAGGTTCACCAGTTCCCGTTCGCTGAGGCGGTCTTCTTCGTCGCGGGCGGCGACCAGCGCGCCGAGCAGATCGTCGGTGGGTCGCTGCCGGCGCTCGGCGACCACCTCGGCGAGGTAGGTCTCCAGCGAATCCCGGGCACTCTCGATCTGTTCCCGGGTGTAGGCCGTGGTGGATAGGATCGCGTCGGAGAAATCGCGGAACCGGTGCTGGTCACGCGGGGGCACCCCGAGCATCTCGCAGATCACGGTGACCGGTAGCGGCAGCGCGAAACCTTCCACCAGATCGGCGGGCGCACCGGCCTGTTCGAGTGCGGTGAGTTTCTCGTCGACGATCGCGCGGGTGCGCGGACGGAGTTCGGCGACCCGGCGGCCGGTGAACGCCTTCGCCACCAGCTTCCGCAACCGGCTGTGCTCGGGCGGGTCCATGCTCAGCAGGGAATCGGGGCGGACGGGCGCCGGAGTGGCGCGCGGCAGATCCTCCCGGCCAACGGTCGCCGCACGGCTGAACCGAGGGTCGGCGAGGACCAGTTTGACGTCCTCGTATCGGGTGACCAGCCAGCCTTCGCCGCCATAGGGGAGTTCGACCCGGCAGACCGGCTCTTCACGGCGCAGTTTTGTGAACAGCGGATCCATCTCGAGGCGAACCGGTTCTCCGAAGGGGTACCGACGCACCTCGGTGTTCACGGTCATACGGTCTCCCTTTCCCGACGCCGGCGGCTTCAGCTTGTAAGCGATTGCTTACTTAGTCAGGGTAAGGGTTTCTGTGAGGGGGCGTCAATGACGTAACAGCGTTACGCCGGAGGGAATCTCGTATCGTTGCGCTCCAGCAGCACTTCCGCCGCCCGCAGCACATGACCGGCGACCTGCACCGGATCCGCACTGTGCAACGGCTCCCGGTGCAGCACGGATCGAACCAGCCCGATTCCCAGCAGCCAGGCCAACAGGAGATCCGCGCGCAACTCCCCGTCGCCACCGTCGGTGAGGGTCGACAGCGCCCGGATGTACTCCTCCCCCAACTCCCGGCGGATCACCGACGCGCCTTCTTCGTGTCCGCTGGAACGCAACGCCGCCTGTAACCAATTACCCGGCGAGACAGTCTCGCTCGGCTCCAGCGCGCGCTCCAGCAACCGCGACAGCAAGGCCTCCACCGGCCCGGCGTCGAGCACCGAACGCCCGCGATCGGTCATCGTCGCCCGGAAGAGTTCGTCCTTGTTCCCGAAATACCGGAAGAGCAGTGCCTGATTCACCCCGGCACGGGTGGCGATATCGCGTACGGTGGCGCGCTCGTAACCCCGTTCGGCGAACAATTCCTGGGCCGCCGCGAGAATCGCGGCACGCGTGGCCGAGGAATCCCGTCGACGACCGACCAACTCGTTTCCGCTGACCATGCACCCTCCGCTCCGCGTGCCATCTGGAAGAGCAGCGTAAGGCACACCGGATCGGACAAAGCGGGCGCCCAGCAACGCCCCCGCACACCACCCCTGCGCAACACACCCTGGACGCGAGCCGGACAGGGCTTTACGCTCGGATGACCATGCCGGAACTCCTCGGGATCAACCATCTGACCCTGTCCACGACGGACCTGGACCAGCTCGTGGCGTACTACACCGGAGTGCTCGGGGCACGGCTGTCCTTCGAGCGTCCCGCCTCGGGCACCCACCCTCGTATCGCGGTCCTCGACGTCGGGGGCGCCGACCACCTGGCGATCGTCGAGACCACGACCGGTCCGGCCACCGACCTCGACCCGCTCGGCCGGGCCGGTTGGGGTCTGCGCCTGGCGACCTACGCCCAGCTGTGCGAGGTCCGCGAACGGATCATGGGTGCCGGGCTCCCGGCCGGACCGATCGAGACACTCCCCACCCAGTGGACGATGACGGCCCAGGACCCGGACGGCCGCCCGGTCGATATCCGGGCCCACCGCCCCTGAGCCGCGGTCCCGGCACCGTCACGCCGTTCCGCGCCGATACGCCCGGCCCCACCGAGCGCACCGCTCACCTCCAGGGGCGTCGAAAGGCTTCAGCACGTCGCCCCCACCGGCCTGGTTCGTCCTGGTCCGAAGCTTTCACCCGACCAGCTGTCCACGCAACGCCGATCGTGTCTCCATGAGGGCGAACCCGAGCAGGTTCAGCCCCTTCCACCGCGTAGGGTCCTCCGCACCCGGGTCGTCCGCCGCCAGCCCGATACCCCAGACCCGGTCCACCGGGCTTGCCTCGACCAGCACCCGATCCCCGGTGTTCAGCAGGAAACGCCCCAGCGGCTCGTGCTGACCGAACTTCGCGATATTGCCCGCGACGACGATTCCGAATCGATGCAGGTCCCACAACTCCTCGTCGAAACCGCCGATCCGCCGCCCCAACGACTTCGCCTCCCCGGGGCTGCCCGCCTCCAGTATCTCCGCGGCGATCGCCCCGTCGTCGAACAGCATCGCTTTCCGCCACATCATGTAATGCTCGGCCGTCGGAAAGACGTTTCCGTCGACCGTGAATTCCGCCGGCCACCACTGGCTGAGGCAACCGGCACCGGCCGACCCGTCGCTACGGGGGCGATGGCCCCAGAACGGCAGATACTTCACCCGGCCGCCATCGGCCACGATATGGATCAACTCACTGACACTCCGTGCCGTCATCCGGTCAACCCTGCCCGAAACATGTGGACAGCGCATCCGGCTTTGGATCGGCCGCAGTCGTCCCGGAGTGAAGTCTCCGGGCGATCGAGGAGCGCCACCCCGGCCGCGGATACGCACCCGAACGGGCCCCTCCGCTTCGTTCACGGGCCCCCGGCGCAGGCCACGGGCGGTTTCACAGGATGCGCAGCGCGGTCACCTTCCAGGGTGTGGTGCTGCCGCGCTCGATACGCCCGGCGAGGACCAGGCGGCGTGGACCACGCTGGTAGGTGGCCACCATCTCCGCCGCCCGCTCCTCCACCTGGAACAACCGCACAGTGCCGGGCACGGCCGAGCCGAGGGTCCGGCCGGGGGCGTGATCGCCTGCCACCAGGGAGCCGATGGCGCAGAGCGGCCCGGGTGTGCACAGGGCGGTGAGCTGCGCGACCGGGCGCCGGCGGTCGAGTACCTCGAGCAGGATCCGGACCGAGGTGGTGGCGAAGGCCCGGGCACCGGCGGGTTCCGGGTTCCGGGACGTGTCGTGACCGGCACGCTGGGCTCGCCGGATACCCGCGGGGGCACTGTGGTTGCGCCGGAGGGTCTTCCGATCCGGGCGGGTCACGCAGCCCCGGACGGACGACGCCTGGTGCGTAACGAGATCATCGGCTCTCGTCCCCACCGGGGCGCACGGTTCCGAGGCCGGGTCGGAATCGAGCACTGTCGCGAGCCGGCTCCGGGCGGGCTCGGCGACCGCGTCTCCGGGAGGCGCTGGTGGCGGGACCGCGGCCCCGGAAGCGGCCGCCCGCTGCCGATGTCCCACGGCCGGGCCTTCGGCACACACCCGATCAACCCCCGGAGGGGCACCGGTTCGCGCACACGACCGGCGCACCGGCGGTTCGTATCCCGGCACCGGATGGAGAACCGGCTGGAATTCACACATTTCTACGCCCCCCTTTGCGAAACGGATCGCCCCCACGACGTTTCCCTCCGCGACAGCATCGCACCTCCGGGCGCGGCAGTACAGACGATCATCGGATCTTGCACCGGAAACCCGGTCGAGGCGGCGTGTTCCCGGACCCGCCGGCGATGCGGCGAGTCGTGCGCACTACGCGCTGGTCCGAGGTGTCGGAATCGATTGCTAACTTGAACGCTACCGTTCGTTCGCTTTTCAGATATCGGGAGAGTTAGTGCTCGGCCATTCCCACGCCACCAGCGGCGCGCTCGCGTTCGTCACCGCCGCCACCATCGTCCCGACTCCGGTGATGGAGGTGGTGCAGGGGCCGGTGGAGATCAGCGCGCTCGAACTCGTTCTGGGAGCGTTGATCACGGCGGGCGCGGCATTGCTCCCCGATATCGATCACCCGAACGGCACCATCGCGCAATCGCTCGGGCCGGTGAGCAACGTGCTCGCGAAGGGGGTTTCGGTGGTGTCCGGCGGACACCGCAAAGGGACGCACGGCTTGCTGTTCATCCTGCTCGCCGGGTGGGCGACCTGGGCCGGGGTGCACCATCTCGGCCGGTATTTCACCCTGAGCATGATCTTCGTGATGCTCGCCTTCGGGGTGCGGGCGCTGCACCTGACGCCCAAGGGCGATTCCCTGCGCGCCTACGGCATGTGTGTGCTGCTGGCCGGCGGCGGCACCGTGCTGATGGACCGCTGGCTACCGGACGCGCCCTACTGGCTACCGTTCGCGATCGGGCTGGGGACGCTCATCCATATCGTCGGCGACTGCCTCACCGATCGGGGCTGTCCGCTGCTGTGGCCGCTGAAGCCCCGGCTGGCGTTGCCGATCATCTCCCGGACCGGGAACAAGGTGGAGACCTGGGTACTGACCCCGCTGATGGGCCTGGTCACGGTCGGGTTACTGTACGTCTACGCAGTGCCCAACTAGTCCGTGCGCAATCGACACACAGGCACCGAGCCTGTCCTCACCTGCGCATATGCGCATAGTGTGCGGCCATGACCGAGGCAGCGGAGGACCAGTACCTCCCGCAGACCGGACTGGCGGCGAAACTCAATTGGCTGCGGGCCGGAGTGCTGGGCGCCAACGACGGGATCGTCTCGACCGCGGGTCTCGTGGTGGGGGTCGCGGCCGCGTCGTCGAATACCGACGCGATTCTCACCGCGGGTATCGCGGGCATCAGCGCGGGCGCCATTTCCATGGCGCTGGCGCTCACCGGTTCGATCAGTGCCGGGCTCGGTGGTAGCAGCCGGCCACGTGCGATGGCCCGGGTGGTGATCGGTGGTGCGCTGGCGATGGCGGTCACCTACGGGATCGGCAAGCTCGCGGACGTCACCGGTATTTGAGCTGCCGCGAATTCTGTTGCCGGAGAGTAATTCCAGTCAAGTGAACCAGCGCCGATTCGGATATTTTGCTGTACTTGGCGGGTGAGTTCTCTTTTCGCCGTATTGCCCGCGGCCGGTATCGAGTCGGCCGCACAGGCTTACGAGCGTTATCGGTCCCTGGCCGGCGCACCCGAGCCGACCCCGCCGCTGCAAACGGTGGGCGTCGTGTGCACGCTGATCCACCGCTCCGGAACCGGGTTGCGGGTGCATCGGCGCCCGGATGCCCGCGGGGCACTGCTGGAGGCCACCGTGGATGATCGTTTCGACTGTCTGCGCGCACTGCTGGCCCTCACCGCCGACCGCGATCTGGCCGTGCTCGATGTCGCCACCCGCCGCTTCTACAATCCGCGGGGAGCCGCCCGGGTCCCGGTGACCGCGGGCGATTTCCGGCTGCCCTATCTCACCGAGAGCATTCTCGACGAGATTCTGGAGACTCCGCCGGATCCGCGCGACCCGGCCCTGAAGGTGATCCGCGCCCCCATGTGCCATATTCGGGCGCGCCGACTACCGGAGGGGATATTCGAGCTCGAACATCGCGACCTCGACGCGTTCTTCCAGCTCTACACCGACGACGCCATCCTGGTGCGCAAGACGATCTGGGCCTGGGCGACCGATGATCCGTGGTGGCAGCAGGCCATCGCCTGGCAGCCGATCGACGCCCCGGATCCGAGACGCCGCCGCCCGCCCGAGGACGATATCGATTCCATTCTGGCCGAGCTACGGCAGATGGCCAAGGAGACACCGTTCGAACTCGGCGCGCTGAACTTGATCTCGGCCCTGGGCGATGTCGACAACCAGGCCCAGGCCATCCTGGACCGCGCGAATATGGACGCCCCGGACCAGCCCTGAACCACCGGTCCGGTTACTTGACCCCGACCCGCAGCCGCACCGAATCGTCGGTGGTGCTCTGCAGCGCCTGGCCGATCAGACTGCCGATATCCAGCTGCGGCACGGCGCCGTTCAGCGCTTCGGTGAGTGGCACCAGCCCGGGTTGCAGGGCGGCCAGTTCGGGGCCGGCCTCGTCGAGGAACTCACGCAGCCGCTGGAGCAGCGATACCAGGCCGTCGTCGCGCAGATACATCTCCGGTGAGCCCTCGGCGCCGGTGAACCGGCCCACCGCTTCGGCGAAATCATCGAGTACTTCGGCGAACCGGGTGAATTCGGTGGCCGCGGCCGAGGTGGCCGGGCCGGACCAGTCGCTGTCCGCGGCGGCGGTCTCGAAATTGTCGAGTAGTTCGGCGATGCGCGGTTCCCGGGACATGATCGTGGCCGCCAGCAGATCGGCGGCGCGGGTGAGTTCGGGCAGCGCCGCGTCGGTGCCGTGCAGGGCATCGCGCAGGGTCCGCACCAGCGATCCCATGGTCGCCGGGTCGAGCTGGTTCATGGTCCGGGTCACCATCCGCGCGGCTTCCGGAATCGACAGCGGGCTGTGCACGTCCTCCGATTCCAGCCGTTGCCCGTCGCGCAGGTACGGGCCCGCCCCGGTCTCGGGCGCGAACTGCACATAGGGTTCCCCGAGCGCCGAGAGATGTTCGACGGTGACGACGCTGTCGGTGGGTAGGCGATGGGAATCGTCTACCCGGAAACCGACTTCCACGCCGTCGGCGACGCGGTCCACCGAGGTCACCCGGCCGACCTCGATACCGGTGAGCAGCACCGGTGAACCCACTCCGAGCCCGCCGGAATTGGCGAGGACCAGCGAGGCGGTCAGGTACTCGGTGAACGGGTCCGCGCGCACCACACCGAAGGTCAGATAGCTCGCGCCGAGCACGGTGATGGTCGCGATACCGCCCAGCGAGGCCAATGGCCCGATCTTCATCGCACGGCTCCGATCATGCGCAGGGTTTCGATGATCCGGTTCACCTGGTCGTCCGCGGACATATCGCCGGCGCGCACCGAGCGCAGGTTCACCTGGGGCCCGTTCTCCACGAACGGGATGACCTTGTCCCGCAGCAGTGCGACCAGCAGGTTCAGGTTCGAGGGCTGCCGCAGATCCAGCGGTCCGCCGGTCACCAGTGGAACCAGTGCCGCCGCGGCCGCCCCGCCGGACTGCGCGAGCGGCGCCAGCCAGGTCAGCGATCCGCCCACCGGACCCAGCCCGCCGAAGATCTCGGTCACCCCGGCGATGGATTCGGTGGCGGCGCTCATCTGCCGCACCGACTCCGGACGCAGGATATTGTCCAGCTCGTCCTGGATTCCGTGCATCACCTCGGCATTCGACGCGACGCCGTACAGCAGCAGATCCACCTGGTCCAAGTGCGCGGCCAGGTCGACCGCATCGGTCGCGAGAACCTGCGCGATCCGCTTCGTCTCCGCCGGATCCTGGGGCAGCACCGAGTTGACGCGGTTCACGATGTCCTGCAACTGCCCCACCGACCCGCTGTTCACGAAGAACGCGATGGCGGCCATGGTGTCCTCGAGCTGGACCGGCGGCCGGGTGTGGTCCCGGGTGATGGTGTCGCCGGGGCGCAGCAGCGTGCCGTATCCGTCGGGCGGGGTGGTCAGCGCGATATGGATATCGCCGAGCACGGTGTTCTGCCGGAGTTCGGCGAGGGTGGTGGCCGGTAGCTCGACCGAATCCTCGACTTCGATATCGACGGCCACGTATCCCGGGCCCGCCGCGTCACCGGGTATCACCTCGACCCTGTCCACATTGCCCACCTGGGCGCCGTTGGCGATCACCTTGGCCCGGGCGGGCAGATTCAGCACATTGGTGAACTCGACCCGCAGCCGGTAGCTGTCCCCCGCGACCGTGGCGCCGGGCACCGGAATCTCGGAGGGGTCGAACGCGCAGGCCGACACGCCCAACGCCGCCACCAGGCCGCACGCGGCCAGCCCGCGCCGCAGGCGGGTGAGGTCCACCGTGATCCGCGCGGTCATCGAGCACCCACCGATCCCAGCACCAGCCGTGTCAGATCCAGATCGACCATGCCGCCGGCGGCGCCGGCGCAGCGGCCGGGCGAGACCGCGTTCACCGCCGCGCACACCTGCTCGGCGTTCGCCTGCGGGACGGCCACCCGCGGGGGCGCGTAGGTGAGCCCGGACGCCCCGCTCGCCGGATCGGTAACCGTCCGGAACGCCGAGACCAGCACCGGCGTGGTGCGCACGATCTCGCCGAGCGACCCGACATTCGCGCGCAGCAGCTTCACCAGTGGTACCAGGCCGTCGAGCGAAGCCATGAGCGGGTCGGCCAGGATCACGGTGAGATCGTTGAGGGCGGGCAGGATTTCGCCCAGCCCGTCGAACAGCGCGATACCGGGGGTGAGCAGTTCGGTGTGCGCCTGGTTCAGGGTCGGGGCCAGCCGGGTCAGCATCAGTTTCAGATCACCCCAGTGTTCGGCCACCCTGTTGGATACCGATGCGTAGGCGTCGAAGATGCCGGCCAAGTGGGCGATATCGGCGTCCGGTGATTCCAGGACCCGGCCCAGCTGACCGATCAGATGGTTGATCTGGGGCCCGGCACCGGCCGAGGCCGTGTCCAGCGCGTCCAGACCACCGGCCAGGGCGTTCGGCCGGGTTTCGGTGCCGCCGATCTGATCGGACAGTTCCGCGAGCGCGGTGACGGTCTGGGTCAGGCTCTTCGGTGTGAGGGTTTTGGTCACACACTGCCCGGGATCCCATTCCTCCATGGTCTTCCCGCTGGACAGCACCGCCAGCTCGCGGTCGGCGACCACGGTGTTGGACACCGTGGTGGCGCCGGAGTCGGCGTAGAGCGGATGGTCGGCGTCGACCTCGAAATCCACACGCACTTTCGCGCCCGCCGGCGCGATACCGGTCACCGTACCGACCGCGATACCCCGCATCGAGACCTGGTTGCCCTGGTAGAGGCCGATACTGTCCGGCATGAGCGCGCAGTACGCGCGGGTCTGCTTCAGCGGTTCGAACGCGATCACATAGGCCGCGGTCACCGCCAGCACCAGCACCACTGCCCCGGCGATCGACATGAGCGCCGGCGATCCGAGCACTTTCCGCACCATCAGCACGCCTTCCCGGGCAGCGGGACACAGACGAGCGCACCGAAGTTCAGCTCCGGAGCGGTCACCGTGGTCCCCGACCGATCGATCCGCACCCCGCCGTCCGGACCGGTCAGCTCACGCAGTTTCGTGCCCAGGCGCTGCGCCGAAACGATCATGGGCTCCAACTGGTTGCCGTACTCCTGCAGACGGGGCAGGGCGTCGGCCAGCTGCTGGACCTTCGGCCGCAGGGTGTCGTTCCAAGCCGGCGCCAGCGCGCTCACCCGCTGCACCACCGAACTCAGCAGTGCCAGCGCCTGCCGCAGTTCGGCGCGTTTGTCCAGCAGAACCGTTTCCATGAGGTTGACGTTGTCCATCAGACGGCCCAGATCCGTTTTCGCGCCGTCGTACATGGTGACGTACTCGTCCGCGGTCGCGATGGCGTTCGACACCTGGGTGCGCTGGCGTTCGATGGCGTCCAGATAACTGCCGACCGTATCCAGCACGCTGCGCAGCGATTCCGGCGCGGCGTCGATGGAGGTGTCGAGCGCGGCGAGATTGCGGCGCAGGGTGTCGCCGTCGGTTTCGCGCAGCGGGGTGGTGGCGTCCTGGAAGGTTTCCAGCAGGCTGTAGGGCAGCCGGACCCGGTCGGCGGGAATCGGTTCGTCCCCCAGCTCCTCGCTACCCGCCGGGAACAGCGCCACATAGTGGCCGCCGACCAGGGTCAGCATCCGAATATCGAGGGAGCTGCGGTCGCCCACGAACACGTCCCGGTCCACGGTGAACCGCATGAGCACACGGTCCGGCCGCAGATCCAGCGATGTCACCTCGCCCACCGGCACGCCGGCCAGGCGGATGTCGTCGCCGGGTTTCACCGATTGCGCCTCGTCGAGTTCGGCGGTGTAGGTCAGCTTCCCCAGCGGTACCACGTACAGCGCCCCGACGGCCACCGCCAGCACCGCCACCGCGCACACTCCGATCACGCCCAGCCGCAGCTGTTTGCGCAGCGTGGTCGGTTCGTCGGTGATCGGCTGGTCGCGGTCGAACCAGCGGCCCATTGCCGCTGTCCACGTCCCGGGTTTCACCCGTTGCATATCGCCACCCGCTGTCCGCCGATCAGCACCCGCACCGGAGCCGGTACCTCGGCCGTGCCTTTACTGCACTCCGGCCGGAAGCCCGCCGGGGTCCAGGGGAAGGAGGTGTCCACCGCGGCCAGCAACCCGGGCAGGCGGCCGAAGACATCGACGGCCTGCCGCGGGTCGGGGAACAGGGCGCGGATCATGGCGTCGATATCGGGACCCATCTCCGGGGTCAGTCCGGCCGCGGCCAGCAGCCGGTCCACCGGTTCGAGCACCGAGGGCGCGCTCATCGCGAAATCGGCCAGCCCGCCGACATTGCGCTGGAGGGCCTGAAAGATATCGGTGAGCCGGGCCAGCAGCGGCACCAGATGGTAGAGGCGGCCACCCACCCGGTCGGACAGATCCGACATGTTCCGGACCAGGGTGCCGATCACCTGCTGCCGGTCACCCACGTACTCGCTCAGTGTGCCGATGGCGTCCAGGGCGGGCCCGATACCGGCGCCGTCGCCCTCGATCACCGCGAGCAGGCTCTCGGTCAGCTGGTTGAGGGCCGCCGGCGAGAGCGTCGCCAGCACCGGCTGCAGACCGTTGAACAGGCTGGTCACATCGAACGACGGGATGGTCTGTTCCGGGCCGATGGTCGATCCGTCGTCGAGCCGGATACCGGCGTTCGGCTGCTGTTGCAGGTCGATATAGCGCTGACCGGTGAGGTTCTGGTATCGGATGGCCAGGGTGCTGTTGTCGTAGACCGGGGTGTCGGTGGTGACGGTCAGGCGGACCTTCGCCCGGTCGCCCTCCAGCGTCACGGCCTCCACCTTGCCGACCTGCACCCCGAACATCCGGACGTCGTCACCGGTCTTCAAACCGTTGGCATCGGTGAACAGCGCGTGATGAATTTCGGTCTCGCCGTCCACGGGTCGTTCGATGGCACCGATCACCAGCGCCAGCACCACACCCATCACCCCGGCGAAGAGGGCCAGCCGCCAGGCGGCGCGGCGTGCGGTCATCGCGCACCTCCCAGCTCCACATCCAGATCGAGCACCGGCCCGTCGGGACCTTCCTTGAACGCGACACCCAGACGGGTGAGCAGGGTGCGCAGATCGGCGGCGGACTGTCGCGGGTCCGGTACGGCCAGCGCCAGCAGGTTCAGGGTCGGCGCGAGCGCGTCGGTGTACCCGGACAGCTGCCCGGCGCTGTGCGCGGTGGCGGCCAGACCCGGCAGGATATCGCCGGTGAGTGCCTTCACACCCGCGTCGTAGTCGGCGCGGTCGGTGCGCAGCACATCGATATCGACGAGCTGGTCGAGCACCTCGATGGTGGCGCCCGCGAACCGGCCGCCGCCCTCGAATGCCGGACCCAGCCGCCCGAGGAGTTCGTTCGCCGGCATCGACTGATGGTCGGCGATCACCCGGCCCGCGGTGATCAGCGCCTCGGCCAGCGGAGTGAACGCCTTCACATCGGCGGCCGCCTGCGAGATCACCATGGCCATATCGGGTGTGAACACCGTGTCACCGGTCTGCGAGAGGCTGCGTAGCAGCGCCCCCATGGTCGCGTCGTACACATCGGCGGCCCGGCGACCGGTCAGCTCGACCACCGCGCCGGCTTCCAGGGGCGCACCGCCCGCGCCCGGCCGCAGTTCGATCTCGCTGATACCGAACAGGTTGGCGGGCGCGTAGTCGACCAGCATGCTGTCGTCGATGCCGTGCAGGCGGTCGCGGTCCAGGGTCAGCCCGATCTCCTGGGTGCCCCGCCCGGCGGGCGCGATATCGGTGACCGAACCGACCTGGACACCGTCGATCCGCACCAGCGTCCCGGCCACCACACCGTCCCCGATCTGTTCGGTCCGCAGCGTGATCCGCAATCCGTCGTCGGCGGTCAGCTCCCGGTACCCGTACCCGGCCAGGGCGAGCATCACCACGAGCGCGACCACGACGGCGCCGACCCGCCGCGCACTGCGCGGATCGGCGGCGACCCCGGGCATTCCGTACTTCGGCATCTGTCCCTATCCCGTGAAGCTGATCGCCGAGTCGAATCCCCACAGCAGGAGGGTGAGCACCATATCGATGGCGATGATGGCGACGAAACTGGCGCGCACGGCCCGGCCCGAGGCGATACCGACCCCTTCGGGGCCGCCGGTGGCGAAGAAGCCGTAATAGCTGTGCACGCAGATCACCACGATGCCGAACACAGCGACCTTCACCGTCGCCGCGACGATGTCGAATCCGGCGATGAACTGGAAGAAATAGTGGTCGTAGACGCCGGCGGACTGGCCGTGCACCAGGGTGATCAGGCCGCGGCAGGCGAAATACGAACCGATCAGCGCGATCAGGAAGGTCGGCACGATGGCGATGGCCCCGGCGATGACCCGGGTGGTCACCACGAACGGTACCGACCGCAGACCCAGTGCCTCGATGGCGTCGATCTCCTCGGAGATCCGCATGGCACCGATCTCCGCGGTGATCCGGCAGCCGGCCTGCGCGGCGAACCCCACCGCGGCGGCGATGGGGGCCAGCTCGCGCGTGGTCGCGAACGCCGAGACGATACCGGTCACCGGGCCCATTCCCAGCATGTCCAGGGTGGCGAACGATTCCACGCCGATCGACGCGCCGATCACCAGGCCCAGCACGATCATCATGGGCACGGTCCCGCCGCCGACGATCACCGAACCGCGGCCCCAGGTCATATCGGTGATGACGCGCAAGGTCTCACCCCGATAGCGTTTCAACGCCAGCGGGATCGAGGACAGCACCTGCCAGCAGAACACCATCACGAAACCGAGCGAATCGACCGCGCCCAGGATCCGGCTGCCGCGCCGGAAATACCGCGCCAGGAAGCCGAGCCCCTTCGGGGCGTAGGAGGTCGCGGCCATCACGCCAGCCTGGTCGGGAGGAACATGGCGGTCACCTGGGTCATGGCCAGATTCACGGTGACGATCGATACCACCGACAGCACCACCGCGGCGTTCACCGCGTCGGCGACACCGCGCGGCCCGCCCTTGGCCTCCACACCGCGCTGGCAGGCGATGATCACCACCAGGAAGCCGAAAATGAGGGCCTTGAGCAATGAGACCCACACGTCGGCGGCGGTGGTGAAGGAGCCGAAGGTCGCCCAGTAGGAACCGGGCGTCACGCCCTGCCCGCCGATCGCTACCAGGTATCCGGCGATAACGCCGACGAAGATCACCAGGATATTGAGCAGCGGCGCGACCAGCAGCATCGCCACCATCCGGGGTATCACCAGCCGGTGCACCGGGCTGATACCCATGGTGCGCAGGGCGTCGATCTCCTCGCGGATCGTCCGGGCGCCGAGGTCGGCCGCGATGGCCGCGGCACCCGCGCCGCCGAGCAGGAATCCGGTGGCCATGGGCGCGCCCTGTTTGATGACGCCGAGGCCGCCGGTGGCGCCGAGCAGTGAATCGGCGCCGAGGTTGTGGATGAGATTGCCGACCTGCACCGAGACGATCACCCCGAACGGGATCGCCATCAGGATCGCCGGGAAGGCGGTGACCGTGACCAGCCGCCACGCCTGGGTCAGCATCTCCTGCCACTGGAACCGGCCGCGCGCCACATCCGACGCCGCGCCGGTCACCGAGTCCCGGGCCATGCCGACCGCGCGGCCGAAGGTGCGCAGCGAGGACACAACGGTGCCCGAGAAATTCTGCTGGACGATTTTTCGCGCGGAGGGTTTTCGCGAGAGTTCGGCGGAATCGGATCGGGCCGCCGAATCGATCGCCGCGGTATGGCGCTCGGAGTTCATGGCCGAGATCCAGGTACCGCTCCCGCGGGACGGATTGTTGCGAAATTCATGCGTGTGATCTCTCCGGTCCGGCATCGATGCCAACGGAGAGGAAGCTAATCGTTACGCACGGTGACGGACAAATCCGCGCTGGTGTGACAGTGAACACGACAAAGAGGCGGTATGTATCAATTTGTGCAGACGATGCGATCCGTCACGCGAATATTCACAGAAAATTAGAACGCGTTTCACCGAATGATCCGGTGCGGTGCGCACAAATATTCGCGAATATCCTCAGCCGTCCAAATCGACGCGAATCGTCAGCAGATCGGTACCCATGACCCGCACCGCGGCACTGTTGCCGCGCGGTAGCGAAGACAACCTGCGCACCGGGTCGTCATCGGGCAGCAGGTGCGCGGTGCCGGGCAGCCATTCGCCGCGCAACCGCACCCGGACCCGGCTGTCCGCGCGGATATTGCGCACATAGTCCGAACGGTCCCCGAACTCCGAGACGAACCAGAACTCGTTACCGGTCCGCCGGCCGCCGACCGGCACGACCCGGGGTGCCCCGCTCACCCGGCCCGTGGTCTCCAGCAACTGCTGCGCCGACCGCTTCCGGTTCAGCGGATTGGCCACATGCCGCTGAAAAGTGGTGACAATGCGATGTTTCATACGCCGCATATCGGTCATGTGGCGACGGTAACACCGGCGCCCGCGACGCGCCCGCAAAACAACCGGCCGAAGGAATCGCCGGTTCATTCGACCGGAGCGCGCGCCATGGGCGACAATTCCCCCGTGCGAACTCAGTTCACCAACGAGCTCGTCGCGTTGACCGCGGATCTGACACAGATGTGCCGTATCACCCATGAAGCGGCCGAACGTGTGACCGATGCCGTCGTCGGGGCCGACCTCGCCGCGACCTACGAGGTCTTCGCCCTCGATGAACGACTCCAGACGATGTACGGCGCCTGCGAAGCGCGCACCGTCGTGCTCCTGGCGCTACAGGCACCGGTCGCCCGCGATCTACGCCATGTGGTGACCGCGATCCAGATCGCGGGTGAACTGTCCCGGATCGGCCGGCTGTTCAGCCGGGTGGCCGATCAGGTGTACCGAACCCATCCCGACCCCATCGCCCCGCCGCCGGTCCTCGACGTCCTGGCGCAGATGGCCGGCCTCACCGCGGAATGCACCGCCCGGGCCCAGCGCGCCGTCACCCGAGGCCGGCACACCCCCGCCGAGGACACCGGCGCGGACACCATGCAGGCACTGAACCAGAAACTGCACAACGCGCTGTCCACGACCGGGAACACCACCACCGGAACCACGATCAGGCTGGCCCTCATCGGTCACAAACTGGCCAGGACCCTGGACCACACCGAGCGCATCGAGCGGTTGATCCATTTCCTGGACACCGGCGTCCCGCCGACTGCCCAGATCCTCCCCGACGACGAGGACGCCGACATCGCGGAATGACCCCCCGATCCACCCCGCGACCCGGCTCGCTCCCAATCATGGGAATTCCCTATGCTTTTCACCTGACGGCGGATCGGCGTACACCGGGAGCCGGAATACCGGCCGACGGCCGGACACCTACAGCTTCATATCGAGAACCGGCCGGATCTTATCCGGCCCCCAGAACGTCACGGCGAGCGTACCGGTGCGGAAAGACCTCGGGTCTACCCCTCATCAAGCCCCGCGGTGTGTCGTGATCGCCGGTCCGGACAACCGGCTCGCGACTCGCACCGGATTCAACGCCCTCGCTCGTGACACGCCCACCCCCGAGTCGGCGCCGGCACGGCGACTCGGGGGTGGTGCTTTTCCAGACGGAAGAGGAATACCCCGCTCCCGCATCGGGTACTCCCGCCCGGGTATGCCGAATCTCACACCGGACAGTAGCTTTCGGTTAGCTGACCGGCCGGTAGCTTGACGCTCGGCACATCCCGGTACCTCGGCAAGGAATCTCGTTGAAGCGCACAGCAAATGAACACGAAGCGGGCCGCGCGCCCCTCCCCCATCGATTCGCGGAGGTCCGGCGATGAACTCGCTGCTTTCTGCCCTGCCCGCCCCGGCCCGCAGGTTCGCCACCCTCGTCGTCCCCGTGCTGATCGCGATAGCCCTGGTCGCGGGCTTTCTCCTGCAGGGCTGTAGTCCCAGCCCGACCGATCCCGCCGCCGGCGCCGCGAAATCGGTCGCCGGTACCGCCGCCGAAATACGGTCCGCGCTCGACAAGTTGCCAGTGAAGGCCGAGGTCGGAATGGCCGGGTACAGCCGGGAGAAGTTCCCGCACTGGGACAACAACGAACCCGAACACGGCTTCGGCCCGGAATTCGCCCAATACCTCAAATGCACCACCCGCGAGGTGATGATGCTGCGCGACGCCACCGGCGAGGTGAGCCTCGATCCGAAGACCTGCGATCTGAAGATCGGCACAGGCGGCGGCTGGCAGGACGCCTACGGCGTCATGGACCGCAAGACCGGGAAGCTCCAGCCGTACAAGTTCATCGTCGAGGCCAAGAGTGTCGACGCCGAGCACATCGTGCCGCTCGCCGAGGCCTGGCGGTCGGGTGCCAAGGACCTCGACACCGACACCCGGCGCCGGATCGCCAACGACGCGCTGAACCTCATCGCCTCCGATCCGTCGGCCAACCGTTCCAAAGGCGACCAGGACGCGGCGCACTATCTGCCGCCGGGAAGTTTCCGGTGTGGCTATATCTCGCATTATGTGCAGGTCAAGCTAAAGTACGGCCTGAGCGTTGACCCAGAGGAACAGACCGCACTGCGCACCGCGGTGGACGACTGCGTCGAACGGGGTGAGTTCAAATAGCCGAAGTCATCGAGTTACCCGCCTCGGCATCGGTGATGACCCGCGAAGAGGGCACCATCTCCGGCGATCTCGACATCACCCTCGATCCCGGGGGTTTCGGTCTCGTCCGCTACCGGGAGACCGAGGGCTGGTACACGATCGGCAATCTGGACGACGACGAGCCGCGCACCTGGAAATCGGTCGCGGAACTCGAGGAAGCGATAGTGAAGGGCATCGGGGCCCGCGACGCCGCGGGAAACACGATCCCCTTCGAATGCTGACGACCGACCGCACGGCCCGGCGGCGAGACACCCTCGCCGCCGGGCCGTTCGGCTACCGGGCCGAGGCCGGGGTGCGGCGCACCGGCTCGTCCCAGGTGATCCGGTAGCGCTGCTCGGTGGCGACCGTCTTCTCCGGTTTCATCACCGTGCGCGCCAGGACGGGCATCAGCCACTGCATCATCCTGCGGGCCACCGGTCCGGGCGTCTTACTGTGATTGATCTTCGCCGCGCGCGCGGCCACACCTTCCACCCGGGTGCGGCGCAGCGTCTCGTAGGCCGCGAACGCCTCGGCCGGCTCGGCAATGTCCCGCAGGCACCGAGCCAGTTCGATCGCGCTCTCGATCGCCAGCGACGCACCTTGCCCGGAACTGTTCGACGGCGCGTGCACCGCGTCGCCCACCAGTACCATTCGCCCCCGGTACCAGTGCGGAACCGGCGGCATGATGTGCAACGCGCCCACGGTTTCCAGCTGGTCGGCGGTGGTGGCCCGGGCCAGTTGGCCACCCGGGGTGTCGTCGCCGTAGGTTTCGCGCAGCACCTCCAGCCAGTGTTCGGCCGGAATCCGGCGCGCGTCGGTGAGTGAGAGATATTCGTCGCTGGGCAGATTCGCGCCCCAGCCGATCCGGCCGGGACCGACGCTCCAGTACAGGTAGTAGGCCCGGGAACCGTAGGCGAAAACGATGGTGTCGGGTTCGATATCGACCGCGCAGTCCACTGTCGCGCCGAACCCGAGCATCCCGGTGTATTCGGGGCCCGGCGCCGCCGGATCGATCAGCCCGCGCACGGTGGAGCGGATACCGTCCGCGCCGATGAGCACATCGGCGGTGGCGGTGCTGCCGTCGGCGAACCGGGCGAGCACGCCGTCGGCGGTCTGCTCCGCCGATTCGAGCCGCTTGCCGAATTCGACCGGCACCCCGGCGGCCACCGCCCGCTCGTGCAGGGTGCGGTGCAGTTCCCCGCGATCAACCAGTTGCAGCGGCGGCTGATCCCCCAGCACGGGCATGGACAGCAGCTTTCCGCCGACCGACAGCGACATCCGCGGGACGGGTACCGCGATATCGCGGACCGCGTTCCCGGCGCCGATCACATCCAGGGCGGCGACACCGTTCGGTGCCAGGGCCAGGCCGCTGCCGATCGTGTACGCGGGGCTCGGATACGCCTCGTAGACGCGGGCCTCGATACCCGCTTTGTGCAGTGCGGTGGCCACCACGGGCCCCGCGATTCCGCCGCCGATCACCAGGGCGGTCGCTGTTGCGGACATGGGAGTACTCCTCGGGAGTTCGAATCGACGCCGCCGACCCGCGGCGGCACGGTCCGGGACCCTCGTGGTCCGGACCGTTTCCTTGCCGAACCACCCCGTCGTCCACCTACCCGGTTATCCTGTGTTCTGCCAAACTCGTGGCCGGGTGTGCGTCCGCGCGGGCACGGTCCGAGACGGTGATCCGAGCTCGATGGTGGTGTTGCCGCACCTCCATCGAGCCCGGTTGGTTCACTGATCCGTCGTGCTATCAGCCCCCTCCACGTACGCGCGAGCACGCCCGCTGTCCACACCCGGCCCGTTCCGGTGCCAGGCCCGCCATTCCGCCAGATCGGGGAAGGTTCCCTCGACCAGCTCGGCGCGCAACGCCCTGGTCCACTCCGCCTCGGCCTCGAGCACGGTGAGCCCGTACTCGGATTCGATCAGGAAGAGCCGGGGCAAGGTGCCGGCGAGCTGGGCGAACTCCGCGCGCACCTGCGCGATCTGCTCGTCCAGTACGGCCAGCCGGCGGCCCAGCAGCTCGGCCACGTCATCCGGCGGCAGCACCGCCAGAATCGACAGGCCCGCGACGAACCGGCCGCGCTCGGGTTCCGGTTCCGCGATCAGTTCCCGGGTCCAGTCCACGAGTTCGCGACGTCCGGCCGCGGTGATCCGATAGATCACCCGCTCCGGCCGCGCCCCCTCCCGCTCGCTGCCCACCACCTCGAGAAAACCGGCCTTCGCCAGGTTCTGCACAACCGTGTACAGCGACCCCCATTTGATATCGATGTCCCGGTCTTTGCCGTATTCACGCAGCCGTGCCGCGATCTGATACCGGTGCATGGCTTCGTCCTGCATCACCGCGAGCACCGCGAGGGCCAGCAGATTGCCGACCTTGCGCTTCTTCGCCATACACCCTCCTTACTCGCCTACGAATATACGCGGACGAGTATATGCACGACAAGAGCTCGATCCGTGTCGTCCGATCCGAAACATCGAATGCCCACGTAACCCCGCGCGTCGAGTTTTGCGAGACACCTCGAAGGGTTGAGGCCCCCTTGGTCTCAACCCCGCGCCGCCGGAGGCGGCGCCAAAAAACACAGCACCTTCACGCGTAAGCCCACATCGCTCTACCTTCCCGAGCAAACCCACACCGAACATCGCGATATCGAAGGCAGCGCGCACCGGACACTCCGGCCCTATGAAACCCCCGCCGCGAGGCTTTCCGGCGCCGCCAGCCGCCACGAATCCAGGATTATGTCGCGCATCTCGTCCAGGTCGTCCAGCGCCGCGAGCCGTACCCGGACCCACGGGTTGTTGGCCTCGTGCCCGGCAATCCAGAACTTGTCCGGTTCGGCCTGTACCAGTTCGTCCCGGTCGACGACCGGGCAGCGCACCGCCATCGAGGTCTCGTCCTCGGGCAGGGTGAGGAACAGCCGGCGCTCCACCTTGAAAATCGGCATGCCCCAAGCGAATTCTTCGGTCGTGGCCGGGAGGGCCAGGGCGTAGGAGCGGACATCGTCCCCGGTGGCGATCATGACGGTGATTGTGCCCGGCGCCGGTGACAAGTGCACCCGTCGTGGGACCGTTCGCACACCCCGGAGCCGGCTTCCGCGCAGCCGAAGATCATGGGAGCGGTCTCAGGCGCCGGCCCTGACCACGGCGCCGGAGAGCTCGACCCCTGCCCGGTTCAGTTCGTCCAGGGCTTTCTCGACAGTCGCCGACGCGACGCCGGCGGTGAGACCGAGCAGGATCCGCGTGGTGAAACCGGCGGCGACGGCATCCAGCGCGGTCGCCCGGACACAGTGGTCGGTGGCGATACCCGCGATATCGACCGCGGCGATATCGCGGGCGCGTAACCACTCGGTCAGGGTTTCTCCGGCGGTCGACGCGCCCTCGAATCCCGAGTAGGCCGCCGAGTACTCGCCCTTGGAGAAGACCTCCTGCACCGCGGCGGTATCGAATTGCGGATGGAAATCGGCTCCCGGGGTGCCGACCCGGCAGTGCGGCGGCCAGCTGTCCAGATAGTCGGGTGCCTCGGAGAAATGGGCGCCCGGGTCGATGTGGTAATCGCGGGTGGCCACCACCGCGTCGTACCGGTTCTCGGCCAGATATGCGCTGATCAACTCCGCGACGCGGGCGCCACCCGATACGGCAAGCGAACCGCCCTCGCAGAAATCGTTCTGCACATCCACCACGATCAGCGCGCGTTTCATAATTCCAGTCTCCTCGCGTACGCCCGGTCAGATCAGGAATGTAGTCGCAACCGCCGGGTCACCGCCGGACAGTTTGAGTCCCTCCCACGGCAGACTCACCACGCCGCGGGCGACGAGATCCCGGGATTCGGCGAGGCCGGGCCGGTCCAGCACCGCACCACCGCGCACCAGCGGGACCGACAGATCGCGCACCTCGTAGCCGTCGGGCGCCGGCCGGTCGGCGGTCGCGGGGTACACGACCTCCTCCACGATGGTCCCGGTGCCGCGCGCCAGGCGCACCGAGCGTTTGGCTCCGCCGCGGGACTCCTTGTGACTGGACCGTTTGGCCACCGGCAGCCCCTCGACCTCGACCAGCTTGTAGACCATGCCGGCGGTCGGCGCGCCGGAACCGATGACCAGCTGGGTGCCGACTCCGTAGGCGTCCACCGGTTCGGCCCGCAGTGCCGCGATGGCGTATTCGTCCAGGTCCCCGGATACGACGATCCGGGTTTTCACCGCGCCCAGTTCGTCCAGTTGCCGGCGTACCTGCCGGGCCAGGACACCGAGGTCACCGGAGTCGATACGCACCGCGCCCAGTTCCGGTCCCGCGACCTCGACCGCGAGCGCGACGCCGCGGGTGATGTCGAAGGTGTCGACAAGCAGGGTGGTGCCGGTGCCGTGCGCCGCCACCTGACTGCGGAACGCCTCGATCTCGTGTTCGCCGTCGGCGCCGCTGTGTACCAGGGTGAACGCGTGCGCACTGGTACCCGCGCCGGGCACGCCGTAGCGGCGGACCGCCTCCAGATTGGAGGTCGCGTGGAAACCGGCCAGGTAGGCCGCCCGCGCACTGGCGGGCGCGGCCTGCTCGTGGGTGCGCCGCGACCCCATCTCGATCATCCGGCGCCCGTCGGCGGCACTCACCATCCGGGCGGCCGCGGCGGCGATCGCGCTGTCGTGGTTGAACACCGACAGTGCCAGTGTCTCGAGCAGCACGCATTCGGCGAAGGTTCCGGTCACCGAGAGGATCGGCGAACCCGGGAAGTACAGCTCGCCTTCCGGATAGCCGTCGATATCGCCGGTGAACCGGTAATCGCGCAACCAGGCGACCGTATCCGCGTCCAGGAACCGGGCGACGATCTCCAGCTCCGCCGCGCCGAACCGGAAGTGGGCCAGCGCATCGAGGAAACGGCCGGTACCGGCCACAACGCCGTATCTGCGCCCGTGCGGCAAACGCCGGGCGAACACCTCGAAGGTGCACCGCCGCGCCGCGGAACCGTCGGCGAGCGCGGCGGCCAGCATGGTGAGCTCGTATTGGTCGGTCAGCAGAGCGGTGCTACCGGCCGCGTCGCGCAGGTCCACGGGTGTCACTGTAAACAGCCCGTCCGCGCCGCGGCGAAGCCCGCCGGGGGCAGCGCCGGGCGCCGAACCCGCGCGGCGGCGTGTCGCGTGTTGTAGGCGGCGACCCGGCAGGCCTGGACGACCGGCATCGTTGCTGCTCCGGGTGTTGTGAATTACTCCGCGCGTCGTACTCTTGAATTCATGGCCTTGTGCAACACCGCACCCCGCTCATCGACGACAGAGGTCCTCCTCGGCGCCCCCGGCGTCACGTTGTCGGCGGCCCAGGCGACACCGGAGGCCGTGGAGTACACCGAGATCCTCGAGGCGGAGGACCGGCCGTGGGTCACCGTGGTCTGGGACGATCCGGTCAACCTCATGCACTACGTCGCCTATATCTTCCAGAAGCTGTTCGGCTACAGCAAAGCCAAGGCGACCGAGCTGATGCTCAAGGTGCACAACGAAGGCAAAGCGGTCGTATCGTCGGGATCGCGGGACAAAATGGAACAGGATGTCCGCCGCCTGCACGCGGCGGGCCTGTGGGCCACCATGCAACGAGACGACTGATCGGACGGTTACCGTAGCGACGTGCGTAAATGGAGCCGGAAGAACTCATTGAGCGGTCTCAAACTGCGGTCGGAGATGGACGCGCGCGAAGCCAGCGTGCTGCGCTCGCTGGTCGGAGCAGTTTCGGGTCTGCTGGGTGAACGCGCCTCCTCGGCCCCCGAGGACGAGCTCGCCGCTCTCACCGGTCTGCGCAGCGGTAATACCGCGCCGCCCGACGACCCGCGGCTGGCCCGGCTGCTGCCCGAGTTCCATCGGGCCGAACCGGGCTCCCCCGACGCCGAACGAGCCGATCTGAACAGCGCGCTGCGCGGTCTGCACGAGCCGGAGATCATCGACGCGAAACTGGCCGCCGCCGGGGTGGTGCTGCACACCCTCCCCGAGGAAGGCGGCAAGATAGTGATCACTCCGGAAGAGGCCGATTCCTGGCTCACCGCGCTCACCGATGTCCGGCTGGCCCTCGGCGTGGTGCTGGAAGTCGACGCCGACACGCCCGAGCAGTTTCCGCCCGACGATCCGCGCGCTCCCCATCTGGACGTCTATCACTGGCTGACCTGGATGCAGGACTCCCTGCTGCAGGCGATGGCCCCGTGACCGCCGCGCCCGGAGCGCGGAACGCGCTCACCGATGTGGCGGGCCTGCTCGTCGGCCACCACCACATACTCGATCCGGACGCGACCCGCGGCTCCGGCGCCGCCACCGGCTGCACCGTGGTCCGCGCGCCGGGCGGCGCGGTCGCCGCGGTGGATGTCCGCGGCGGTGGCCCCGGCACCCGGGAGACCGATCTGCTCGATCCCGCGAACACGGTCCGGCAGGTACACGCGATTCTGCTCACCGGCGGCAGCGCCTACGGCCTGGCCGCCGCGGACGGCGTAATGCGCTGGCTGGAGGAGCACGGCGAAGGGCTGCCCATGTCGCCCGAGGACCCCACCCGTGTGGTCCCGATCGTGCCCGGTGCCGTGATCTTCGACCTCCCGGTCGGCGACTGGAACACTCGCCCCACCGCCGAATTCGGTTATTACGCGGCCGACTCCGCCCGACCCGATTTCGTGCGCGGTTGTGTAGGCGCCGGGACCGGCGCCCAGGCCGGCGCGCTCAAGGGCGGTGTCGGCAGCGCCAGTATCCGGTTCGACGACGGCATTGCCGCCGGGCTCACGGTGGGTGCGTTGGTCGTCGCCAACCCGGTCGGATCGGTTTTCGATCCCCGCACCGGGATCCCGTGGGGCGCGGGCACCGACGGACCCGAATTCTTCGGCCTGCGACCCGGTACCGCCGAGCAACTCGCGGCCGCTAATGCGCTGGCCGTGAAGGGCACCGTACTCAACACCACCATCGGCGTGGTCGCCACCGACGCCCCGCTGGACCCGGCCGGGTGCCGCCGGCTGGCCACGGTCGCCCACGACGGTCTGGCCAGGGCGGTTCGCCCGGCCCACTCCCCGCTCGACGGGGACACCTTCTTCGCGCTGGCCACCGGCACCGCGACACCGCCGGAGGGGCCTCGGTTACCCGCCGCGTTCCCGGCCGACCTGGCGGTGGTCGACGCCTTGAGCACCGCGGCGGCGGTCTGCGTCGAACGCGCGGTGGTCGACGCGATCCACACCGCCCACTCCGTAGCCGGCATCCCGGCGTACAGCGACCTGTTCGGTACCTGATTACCCCGCCTCCGGCGAGGCGGGGTCGGGAGCTCCGGTGACCCCGGCCGCGGCGGTGGCCCGTCCCGCGTCCACGCGGATACGCGCGCAGCGCGGTAGGGGGCCGTGCAGGGTGCCGGGAATACCCGAATATCCTCGGCAGTTGTCGGCTGTGACCGGTCGGCGGTGGCCGTGCCAAGAGGTGGAAGGGTTTGATTGTGCTCGTGATCAGGGCCGATCTGGTGGATGCGATGGTCGCGCACGCGCGCGCCGACCATCCCGACGAGGCCTGCGGCATCATCGCGGGACCCGAGGGGTCCGACCGGCCCGAGCGTTTCGTCGCCATGCTGAACGCGGAGCGATCGCCCACCTTCTACCGTTTCGATTCCGGCGAACAGCTGAAGGTCTGGCGGGCCATGGACGACGCCGACGAGGAGCCGGTGGTGATATACCACTCGCACACCGCGACCGAGGCCTACCCGAGCCGTACCGATATCTCCTACGCCTCCGAACCCGGCGCCCACTACGTGCTGATCTCCACCCGTGACGCCGCGCGCCACGAGCTGCGCAGCTACCGGATCGTCGACGGCGAGGTCACCGAGGAACCGGTTCGGATCGTCGACGCGTACGAAGCCGCCTGACCGCCCCAGTTTTCCGACCCACATACCGAGTACAAGCGAGGAGCAGCACCATGCCGGTCACCGTGTCCATCCCGACCATCATGCGTACCCACACCGGAGGCGAGAAGCGCGTCGCGGCCGAGGGGTCCACGCTCGCCGCGGTGATCGAGAACCTGGAGGCCAACCACCCGGGGCTGGCCGAGCGGCTGCTCAACGAGGGCAAGCTGAACCGGTACGTCAATATCTATGTCGACGACGAGGACGTGCGGTTCTCCGGCGGCCTGGAGACCGCCGTGGGCGAGGGATCGACCGTGACGATCCTGCCGGCCGTCGCGGGCGGGGCCCGATAATTCCGTGGCACGCTACGAGTCACTGATCGCGACCCTCGGGAACACCCCGCTGGTCGGTCTGCGCACTCTGTCCCCGCAGTGGGAGGGCGAGCAGCCGGTACGGCTGTGGGCCAAACTCGAGGACCGCAACCCCACCGGGTCCATCAAGGATCGTCCCGCGTTGCGCATGATCGAGCAGGCCGAGGCCGACGGCCGGCTGACCCCGGGCTGCACCATTCTGGAACCCACCAGCGGAAACACCGGGATCTCGCTGGCCATGGCGGCGAAACTCAAGGGATACCGCCTGGTGTGCGTGATGCCGGAGAACACCTCGGTGGAGCGCCGGCAACTGCTCACCATGTTCGGCGCCGAGATCATCGACTCGCCGGCGGCGGGCGGTTCGAACCAGGCGGTGGCCCGGGCCAAGGAGATCGCCGTCGCCAACCCGGACTGGGTGATGCTGTACCAGTACGGCAACCCGGCCAACGCGCTCGCCCACTACGAGACCACCGGCCCGGAGATTCTCGCCGACCTGCCCGAGATCACCCATTTCGTCGCCGGGCTCGGCACCACCGGCACCCTGATGGGGACCGGTCGGTTCCTGCGTGAGAAGGTCCCGAACATCGAGATCGTCGCGGCCGAACCCCGCTACGGCGAACTGGTATACGGTCTGCGCAACATCGACGAGGGCTTCATCCCCGAACTGTACGACGAGTCGGTACTCACCAGCCGGTTCTCCGTGGGCCCCTACGACGCCGTGCGCCGCACCCGCGAACTGGTCCTCGAGGAGGGCATCTTCGCCGGTATCTCCACCGGCGCGATCCTGCACGCCGCGCTCGGGGTCGCCCGGAAGGCGGTCGCCGCGGGCCGCCGCGCCGATATCGCCTTCGTCGTGGCCGACGGCGGCTGGAAATACCTGTCCACCGGCGCCTACGACGGCACCCTCGAAGAAGCCGAGGAACGGCTCGACGGCCAGCTCTGGGCTTGAGGTCACGCCGACTCGGTACCCTCGGAAGCAACGCGCCGGGAGCTGTGGCGCGTGGCGAGGAGGAGATCGTGATGACCGGTGGTGGGCCGCTGGGCGCTTCGTTCGACCCCGACCGTATCGCCGCATTCCGACCCCCGCCGGGTAGTGGACCGGTTCCCGGCGGTTCGGGTTCCGGCGGGTTCGCCACCACCCGTCGCACCTGGTCGCGGGCCGGGATCGTGACCCTTGCGTTCCTGGTGGTGCTGTACCTGATCGAGTTCGCCGACGCGGTGATCGACTCGTCCATCGATCGAACGCTGGGCATCGAACCCCGCGAGGTCGACGGCCTGGACGGTATCGCCTTCGCGCCCCTGCTGCACCACGGCTGGGACCATCTGATCGGCAACTCCGTGCCCGTGCTGATCCTCGGTTTCCTCACCTTGGCCACCGGCATCCGCCGGGGGCTGGCCGCCACCGCGATCGTCTGGCTCGTCGCCGGGGTGGGCACCTGGCTGACCGGCGGCGAGGGCACCGTGCACGTCGGCGCGTCCTCGCTGGTCTTCGGCTGGCTCACCTATCTCATCTGCCGCGGCTGGTTCGCCCGGCAGCTCGGGCAGATCGTATTGGGGCTGGTGGTCCTGGTCCTCTACGGTTCGCTGCTGTGGGGCGTGCTACCCGGCCAGGACGGAATCTCCTGGCAGGGACACCTTTTCGGCGCTATGGGTGGACTGTTCGCCGGGTGGGTACTCTCCAGTGATGAACGTCGACACCGCCGTCAACTCCACACCGGGCCACTCGCCTCGCCCCGGTGACCGTGGGTGCGGCCAGTATTTTCGGGGGATGCGGTCTTGAATCGGGAAACCTCGTGGCAGCATGGTGACATGCGCCTCACCGTCCTCGGGTGCTCGGGCAGTGTGTCCGGCCCGGATTCCCCCGCGTCGGGTTATCTGCTCACCGGTCCGGACATGTCGCCGGTGGTCATCGATTTCGGTCCGGGCATCCTCGGTGCGCTGCAGCGATTCGCCGATCCGGGCGAGGTGTCCATCTTCCTGACCCATCTGCACGCCGATCACTGCCTCGACCTTCCCGGGCTGCTGGTGTGGCGGCGCTACCACCCCACGCCCCCCGCCGGGCGGGCGATTGTCCGTGGTCCCGCGGACGCGCCGGTGCGGATCGGTAACGCCTCGGCCGAGGTCGGCGGGGAATGCGACGACTGGTCCGATGTGATCGATTTCCGCACTTGGCACGAGGGCGAGGCGGTGGAGTTCGGTCCCGGGCACACCCTCACCGCGCGGCGGATGTTCCACCCGCCGGAGTCCTACGGTCTGCGGATCGTCACCGCCGGCGGCCGTACCTTCGTCTACACCGGCGATACCGCGGTCTGTCCGGCCGTCCAGGAACTCGCCCAGGGTGCCGACGTTCTCCTCGCGGAGGCGTCGTGGACCCACGATCCCGCCAATCGACCGGCGGGCATCCACCTTTCGGGCACCGAAGCCGGCCGGATCGCCGCCGAGGCCGGAGTCGGGGAACTCCTGCTCACCCATATTCCGCCGTGGACCTCCCGCGAAGACGTCATCGCCGAGGCCAAAGCCGAGTTCACCGGGCCCGTGCACGCGGTAACCCCGGGCGAGTCCTTCGACCTGTAGACCCAGGCATGTCCCGGCACGGGTTCCCCACTACGCTGAGCCCGTGTCGAGACGAGCCGATGGCAGGGCGGACGACGAACTCCGCGAGGTACGGATAACTCGAGGCTTCACCACGCACCCGGCGGGTTCGGTGCTGGTGGAGTTCGGGCAGACCCGGGTGATGTGCACGGCCAGCGTCACCGACGGGGTGCCGCCGTGGCGACGCGACTCGGGTCTCGGCTGGCTCACCGCCGAATACGCGATGCTGCCGGCCGCCACCCACACCCGCAGCGGCCGGGAATCGGTCAAAGGCAAGGTCGGCGGGCGCACCCAGGAGATCAGCCGGCTGGTCGGCCGCTCCCTGCGGGCCTGTATCGACCTCGCCGCCATCGGTGAGAACACCATCGCCGTCGACTGTGATGTGCTGCAGGCCGACGGCGGCACCCGGACCGCCGCGATCACCGGCGCCTATGTGGCGCTCGCGGACGCGATCACCTATCTGGGCGCGGCCCGGGCGCTGGCGGATCCGCAGCCGATCTCCTGTGCCATCGCCGCCGTGAGTGTCGGTGTGGTGGACGGACGGGTCCGGCTCGATCTCCCCTACGAGGAGGATTCGCGGGCCGAGGTCGATATGAACGTGGTCGCCACCGATACCGGCACACTGGTGGAGATCCAGGGGACCGGTGAGGGCGCGACCTTCCCGCGGTCCACTCTCGACAAACTGCTCGATTCAGCGCTGGCCGGGTGCGAACAGCTGTTCGCCGTCCAGAAGGAAGCGCTGGCCCTGCCCTATCCCGGTGTGCTGCCGGAGGCCACCGAAACCTCGAAGAAGAAGTGATGACGCGTCGGGTTCTGCTCGCCAGCCGCAACGCCAAGAAACTGACCGAACTGCGCCGCATCCTCGCCGAGGCCGGAATCGCGGGTCTGGAGATCGTGGGCCTCGACGATGTACCGGAGTATCCGGAGGCTCCGGAGACGGGCGCGACCTTCGAGGAGAACGCACTGGCCAAGGCGCGCGACGGCGCCCGCGCCACGCGGTTGCCCTGTATCGCCGACGATTCCGGTATCGCGGTGGACGCGCTCAACGGGATGCCCGGGGTGCTGTCGGCGCGGTGGTCGGGCCGCCACGGTGACGATGCCGCGAACAACGCGCTGTTGCTGGCGCAGTTGTCCGATACGCCCGACGAACGCCGCGGCGCCAGTTTCGTCTCCGCGTGCGCGCTGGTGATCCCGGCGGGCGCGGAAATCGTGGTGCGCGGCGAATGGCCGGGCACCATCGCGCGGGAGCCGCAGGGCGACGGCGGGTTCGGGTACGACCCGCTGTTCCACCCCGACGGCGGGCAACTCAGCGCCGCTCAGCTCACCCCGGCGCAGAAGGACGGGGCGTCCCACCGGGGCCGCGCGCTGGCTCAGCTTTTGCCGGCGCTCGCCGCGCTGGCGGGCTGAGTCCGGCGCCGGGTGGTCAGACCCCGAAGTCCCGCTTGACCTGCTGGGTGTTCCGGTGCTCGACGAAGAACGACAGTAGCGGGATGGTGCCCGCGAGCAGCGTCCCGACGGTGCGTTTGATCGGCCAGCGCACCTTGACCGCCAGATCCGCGGTGAGGATCAGATAGATGAAGTACGCCCAGCCGTGTACCACCGCGATCCAGCTGGGTGTATCCACACCGAAGCCGTATTTGGCGATCATCTCGGCGGTGAGGAACAGCAGCCACAGACCGGTGACCCAGGCCAGGACGCGGTAGCGCAGTAGCGCGCCCGCGATCCGCCGGTCGCCGGTCGGCGCGGCAGCGCCGGCCTCGGGTGCGGTGGTGGCGTTTTCGCTCGCGGTCAACCCGCGCTCCTCTCGGTATCGCGGGCCGGGCCCGCCGTGCTGCCCGCGGCGCCGTCGGCGGCGTGTAAACGGGCCAGGTAGCTGTTGTATTCGGCGAGCACCGGATCGTCGTCGCGGACGGCTCGCGGGCGTTCGGGTAGGAAACCGGCCGGGATCTCTCGCGGCCCGGCCGCCGGGGTACCGCGCCGGCCGGCGAACAGTCCGGTGCGGGTGTTCGAGGGTCCGGACCCGGTTTCCGGCGTATCCGCGCCCGGTTCGGTGGTCACGCCGGACGGTTCGGTACCGGCGGTCTCCGTTTCCAACCGCACGAACCGGAAATAGGCGAACAGCGCGAACCCGGCGAACAGCGGCCACTGCAGTGCGTACCCGAGGTTCTGCGCGGTGCCGCTCGCCGAGGAGAACCGCTCCCACTGCCACCAGCCCAGGGCCAGCGCGGCCAGTGCCAGCACGACCACCAGCAGGACCAGGGCCGGGCGGTGCACGGTGCGGCGAGGTGTTGCGGACACGGCTACCACGGTACCCGTCTACTACACGGACCGTAGTGTGAGGTGGGTATCGCGGCAGCCGGTATCGCCGCCGGTCAGAACTTGTAGGCGACCCCGGTCAGGCGCTCGGACTCCGCCCACAGCTGCTGCCACAGGTCGGCGTTCTTGGACAGTCGGGTGGACGGGGACGCCTCCACCGGGCCCTGGGACTGGAACAACCGGGTCGGACCCCAGTACGTATCGGGATCGGCGTCGGGTGTGGTGGCCGCGAACAGCGTCGAATGCGCCGCCTTCGCCGGTGCGTGCCCGACCAGCCGGATCACCGGTTTACTGACCCAGTCCAGCGGCGTCTCGGTGCGGGTGAACAGTTCGGTGGCCGATACCCCCGGGTGCACACCGTAGGAACGTTTCGCCGAGCCGGCCGCCGCCAGCCGGCGCTGGAGTTCGCGCGCGAACATGAGGTTCGACAGTTTGGCCTGGGCGTAGGCCAGGTTGCGCTGGTAGCGGCGGTTCTCGTAGTTCAGGTCGTCGACCCAGAACTTGGGGGTCTGCTTGTGGGCGATACTGGCCAGGGTCACCACCCGGTCGCGGATCCGGTCCAGCAGCAGCCCGGTCAGCGCGAAATGGCCGAGATGGTTCACGCCGAATTGTGTTTCGAAGCCGTCCACGGTCCGCGAGAACGGCACGTTCATCAGGCCGGCATTGTTGACGAGCACATCGAATTCCTCGGTCTGCTCGGCGAATTCCCGGACCGAGGACAGATCGGCCAGGTCCAACCGGCGGACCCGGAGATCGCCGCCGATGGCATCGGCGACCTCCTGTGCCTTCTCGGTGTTGCGGCAGGCCATCACCACGGTGGCCCCTTTGCCGGCCAGTACTTTTGTGGTCTCGGCTCCGAGTCCGCCGTTGGCGCCGGTGACGACGAATGTGCGTCCGCGCTGGTCGGCTATGTGATCAGGTTTCCACGCCATAATCCGACCTTACTTCTGAGTAAGATCGCTGGGAAGAGCGGTCCGCGCTTCCGGTGTCGAGCGGGCGGGACGGGCCGGTCCTCGACTGGGCGCACGGCTGTCGGTGCGGCGCAGTAGGCTGCCCGAGTGCCCGAACTCCCGCCCGTATCAGACCTGCTGGCGACCGCTGTGACCGCGCTCGGCGGTAAGGAACGCGTGGGTCAGATGACGATGGCCGCGGCAGTGGACAACGCCATCGAGAACAAAGAGCATCTGGCCGTCCAGGCGGGGACGGGCACCGGGAAATCGCTCGCCTATCTGGTCCCCAGCCTGCGCTACGCGGTACGGACCGGCCGCACGGTGGTGATCTCCACCGCCACCATCGCGCTGCAGCGCCAGCTGGTGGACCGGGATCTTCCCCGGCTGGCCCAGGCGCTGACGAAACCGCTGGGCCGCACGCCGGAGTTCGCGATCCTCAAGGGCCGCAACAACTATCTGTGCCTCAACAAGATCAACAGTGCCGTCCCGGAAGAACCCGCCGAGGCCGAACTGTTCGACGCGTTCGCGGTCTCGCGGCTCGGCCGCGAAGTGAAACGGCTCAACGAATGGGCCTCCGACACCGAGACCGGCGACCGCGACGAGCTCGCCCCGGGCGTCGGCGACCGTGCCTGGCGGCAGGTGAGCGTGTCCGCGCGCGAATGCCTGGGCAAATCACGCTGCCCGTTCGGGCAGGACTGTTTCGCCGAACGGGCCCGGGCCGAATCCGCGCAGGCCGATATCGTCGTCACCAATCACGCCCTGCTGGCCATCGACGCCATCAGCGGTGTGCAGGTCCTGCCCGAACACGATCTGGTGGTGGTCGACGAGGCGCACGAACTCGTCGACCGGGTCACCGGGATCGCGACCGCCGAGTTGTCCGCCACCGCCATCAGCACCGCCGCCCGGCGCTGCGCGAAGCTCATCGACGAGCGGGAGGTGGACCGGCTCGAAGAGGCCGCCGAGGCCTGGCACACCGCCCTCGACGAACTGCCACCCACCCGCTGGGACACGCTGCCCGAGGGTGTCGCCGGGGTGCTGGCGCTCGTCCGGGACGCCGCCTGGCACGCCCGCACCGCGCTCAATCCGCAGGGCTCCGGCGGCAACGACCCCGAGGCCGCCGCCGGCCGGAACATGGCCATCGCCGGAGTGGAGGAGATCCACGACAGCGCGGTTCGCGCGCTCACCGCCTTCGACGAACCCGACCCAGCGGCCCGCCGCGATGTGGTGTGGCTGTCGGCCGATGAGATCCGCGGGGTCACCCGGCGCACCCTGCGGATGGCCCCGCTGGCCGTAGGCGGGCTGCTGCGCAGTCAATTGTTCGGCGCCGCAACGGTCGTCCTCACCTCGGCGACTCTGCAGATCGGCGGAAACTTCGACGGCCTGGCCCGCACCTGGGGCCTGCCGCCGCAATCGAACAGCCGTGTCGATCCGGCGACGGCCAACAGCGCCGAGGCACCGAGCGACACCGATACGGTGCGCTGGTCCTCGCTGGACGTGGGTTCGCCGTTCGATCACGCCAAATCCGGAATTCTCTACGTCGCCAAACATCTTCCGGCCCCGGGCCGCGACGGACTGCCCCCGGCCTACCTGGACGAGATCGAGCGGCTGGTGGGGGCCGCGGGCGGACGCACCCTAGGGCTCTTCTCGTCCATGCGAGCGGCGAAGGCGGCCACCGAGGTGCTACGCAAACGCCTGGACACCCCCATCCTGTGCCAGGGCGAGGATTCCACCGGCGCCCTGGTGCGCAAATTCGCCGACGACCCGGAAACCTCCCTGTTCGGCACGCTCTCGCTCTGGCAGGGTGTCGACGTGCCAGGTCCCTCGCTGAGTCTGGTGATCCTGGACCGCATCCCGTTCCCCCGGCCCGACGATCCGCTGCTGGCGGCCCGGCAGCGCGCCGTGGAATCGCGCGGCGGCAACGGTTTCCTCACGGTCGCCGCGAGCCACGCGGCCCTGCTCCTTGCCCAGGGCACGGGCCGGTTGCTGCGCAGCGTCGACGACCGCGGCGTCGTCGCCATCCTCGATCCCCGGCTGGCCACCGCACGCTACGGCGGTTTCCTGCGCGCCTCCCTGCCCCCGTACTGGGAGACGGCCGACCCGGCCGTGGTGGAGAAGGCGCTGCGCCGGCTCTCCGCCACCGCGTCCGTCTGATCCGGACCGCTCAGAACACTGCTTTGAAGATCAGGACTAGCACCGCCGCGACCACGGCGACCACCACCGCGACCAGGCCCCACACCACACTGCCGCGCGCCCACGGGCGGTTGCCGTCCACCGAGAAACGGCCCGGGCCGGTGAACGCCAGGGCCGCTGCCGCCACGGCGTAGAGCAGGCCCGTCTCGTAACCCTGGCCGGTGAGCAGCCCGCCGTCGAAGGTCGTATGGATGATGACGATGGTGGTACCCAGCACGATGGCCGCGCCCAGCGGAGACAGCACGCCGAGGGCCAGTAGCAGCCCGCCGGTGAATTCGCTGAGCCCGGCCAGTGTGCCGAAGAAGGTGCCCGGGTTGAAGCCCATCTGCTCGAAACCGGCATTGTTGTCGGTCAGGCCCGGGCCGTCGAACCAGCCGAAGAGTTTCTGGCTGCCGTGTGCGGCGATGAGCAGACCGAACACCACCCGCAGAATCAAGAGGCCGATATCGGTGGACAGAGCTCGATCTCTGGTCGCCGGTACCGCGGTGCGGTCCAACGTCGACTCGACTGTCATAGGGAACCCCTCCTTGCAATCCGGATAGTTAGCCACCGAAACAAACGGACCGAAGTCCTTTTGTCCAGGCTATCGGTTGCCGACCCCTCGCTCTAGCAGGCTATTCCGCCAGGAGGAAGAAATATCCGAGGAAGATCAGGGTCAGCACCCACATCACCGGATGCACCTCGCGGATCCGGCCGCGGGCCACCATCACCACCGGGTAGAAGATCATTCCCATAGCCAGCCCGTTCGCGATGGAATACGTCAACGGCATCATCACGATGGTGATGAACGCCGGGACCGCGAACTCCAGCCGGGTCCAGTCGATCTCCCCCAGCGAACGGGCCATGAGCACCCCGACCACGATCAGCGCGGCCGCGGTCACCGCCCCCGACGCCGCCACCACCGAGAAGATCGGATAGCAGAACATCGCCACCGCGAACCAGGCGGCCGTCGCCACCGCGGTCAGACCGGTCCTACCGCCCGCGGACACACCGGCGGTCGATTCCACATATGCCGTGGTGGTAGAGGTGCCGATCACCGCGCCGGCCATGGTGCCCACCGCGTCGGCGGACAGTGCGCTCGCGGCCCGCGGCAGCTCACCCTTGCTGTTCAGCAGGCCCGCCTGGTTGGCGACGCCGATGAGCGTGCCCGACGCGTCGAAGAAATCGACGAACAGCATGGTCAGCACCACCACGGCCATCTGCGCGGTGAACGCGTCGGGCAGATGGATGATCGCCTGCCCGAAGGTCTGGTCCAGCCCTCGGGGCAGTGCCGCGACTCCGTCGGGCACATCCACCAGACCGGCGACCATCCCGACCACCGCCGTCAGCACGATGCCGTACAGCACCGCCCCGTGCCAGCCGCGGACCAGGAAGATCACCGTGACCACCAGGCCGAACAGCGCCAGCACCGTCGTGCCCTGGGTGAAATCGCCGAGCTTCACCAGCGTCGAATCACTGTCGACCACGATGCCCGCGTTCTTGAACCCGAGAAACGCCACGAACAGGCCGACACCGGCCGCGACCGCCAGTTTCAGCTGCAGCGGGATCGCGTTGAGGATCTTCTCCCGGATCCTGGTCACCGCGAGTACGAAGAAGATCACCCCCGACAGGAAGGTGCCCGACAGCGCGACCTGCCAGGGAATCCCCATACCCAGCACCACCGAGAACGCGAAGAACGCGTTCAGGCCCATCCCCGGCGCCAGCGCGATCGGGTACCGCGCCCACAACCCCATGACCAGGGACCCGGCCACCGCCGACACCGCGGTCGCGGTGAACACGGCTTGGGCCGGAATGCCCTGGTCACCCAGCGCGCCCTGGTCCCCCAGGATGGACGGGTTGACCGCCAGTACGTAGCACATGGCCAGGAACGTCACCGTGCCCGCCATGAGCTCGCGGCGCATGGTCGACCCGTGCACCCCGACAGCGAAATAGGTATCGATCCGCCCGCGGGTCCGGGTCAGAAGATCGGTGGCCATGGGACCTCCAGTCGGCTGGAAATGACACCCGCCCACACGCGGACGGGGAGCGGACCGGAGTCCGGCAGGAACTCGCCGGGCACCGCTCCGGCCGATACCCGGCGCGTACGCACCGAACCGAACCAGTAGGGGCAACAGCCCCGTATGCCCCTACTGGTGACCGCGCAGTGCACAGTGGGAGCTCGGGCGCCCGGCAGCGCCAGGGTGGAACGGTATCCGATGCCTGTGACGAACCGAAGTCGGCACCACCCCGACCGAGTGGGCCCGGTTATCCGGACCGCCGGTTCCCCGGCGGCGCCGACGTGACCGACACGACCCTGCATGTCCGGATGGGTGTCTTGCAGCGAAGCTATTCTGCGGACGCTCTCGGTGGCATACCCGAACCCGTCGCCCTTGCCGACGAGCACGGTTTCGTCCGGACCGCGGCGCCGACCACCGCGACCACCGTGGAGCCGGCAGAGGCGGAGAGGCCGGTCGCGCGTTGATCGGCGCCGGCGGTCAGGCGTTGACCACCCGGCCCAGCTCCGCGGGGGTGGCCAGCAGATCGTGGGCCGGCAGCACGCGGACCGTGTAGCCGACCGCACCCGAGCACGGCACCGGAGTCTCGACGGTGAAGACCGCGAGCGCGGATTCGGCGGACTCCGCTCCCGTGCAGGCCATCGCCACGGTACTGGTGTCGGTCAGCTCGTCCTCGGGCGTGACCCGCCCGAGCACGGCCTGAACCGTCACGTCATCGGGTCCGAGACCACCGAGGTCCACCCGCGCGGTCAACGACAGCGGTGCCCCGGTCACGGGGGTGTCCGCAAGACCGGCCGCGTCCACCTGCGCCACCCGCACCCGCGGCCACGCGTTGTCCACCCGCCGGCGGTATTCGGCCATCTCCCGCGCACCCCGCAGGTTTTCCCCGGTGATCCGACGAGACGCCGCCGCGGCCGGCAGGTAGTAGCGCTCGGTGTACTCGCGCACCATCCGGTCCGCGAGCACTTCCGGCCCGAGAACGCGGAGCGTGTGGCGCACCATCTCGACCCAGCGGCCCGGGACACCGGCCGCGTCGCGCGCGTAGAAGCGCGGCGCGACCGTCCGCTCCACCAGCTCGTAGAGTGCGCTCGCCTCCAGATCGTCGCGGCGCTCGTCGGACACGCCGTCGGCGGTCGGGATCGCCCACCCGCTCTCGCCGTCGAACATCTCGTCCCACCAGCCGTCCCGGATCGACAGGTTCAACCCACCGTTGAGGGCCGATTTCATCCCGGACGTACCGCACGCCTCCAACGGCCGTAGCGGGTTGTTCAGCCACACATCGCAACCCCAGTACAGATACCGGGCCATGGACATGTCGTAATCGGGCAGGAACACGATCCGGTGGCGTACCGCCGGATCGTCGGCGTACCGCACCACCTGCTGGATCAGCGCCTTACCGCCCTCGTCCGCGGGATGACTCTTACCCGCCACCACCAACTGCACGGGCCGGTCGGGGTCCAGCAGCAGATCCCGCAACCGCTGCGGATCGCGCAGCATCAGGGTCAGCCGCTTGTAGGTCGGGACGCGGCGGGCGAAGCCGATGGTCAGCACCTCGGGGTCGAATACCGAATCCACCCACGACAGTTCGGCATCGGCCGCGCCCCGCTGCCGCCACGATTCGCGCAACCGCCGCCGCACCTCACCCACCAACTTCGCGCGCAGGGTCCCGCGGATCTCCCAGAGCCGTTCCGGCGCCGACTCTCCCAACGCCTCCCAGATTCGCGGACAGTCGGCGGTATCGAGCCCCTCCCCCCATTCCCGGGCAGCCCAAGTGGGCGCGTGCACACCGTTGGTCACCGAACCGATCGGCACCTCGGCGGCATCGAAACCGGGCCACAGCGAGTCGAACATGCTCCGGCTCACCGCGCCGTGCAGGCGGGAGACCCCGTTCGCGCGCTGCGCCAGCCGCAAACCCATATGGGCCATATTGAACACCGCGGGATCGTCCTCCCGGCCCAGCGCGATAATCCTATCCACCGTGATCCCGGGCAGCAGCGGCGATTCCGATTCCCCGGACGACCCGCCGAAATACCGGTGCACCAGCGCGACCGGGAACCGGTCGATCCCGGCCGGCACCGGCGTATGCGTGGTGAACACGGTCCCTGCACGCACCGCCGCCAGTGCGGAATCGAAATCGTGGCCCGCGGCCAGATACTCCCGGATCCGCTCCAGCCCCAGAAAACCCGCGTGGCCCTCGTTCATATGGAAGACCTCGGGATCCGGAAGCCCGGTGGCCACGGTGTAGGCCCGGACCGCCCGCACACCGCCGATACCGGCGAGGATCTCCTGCTCGATCCGGTGCCCTTGGTCGCCGCCGTAGAGCCGGTCGGTCACCGACCGCAGCTCCGGATCGTTGGCCGCGATATCGGAGTCCAGCAGTAGCAGCGGCACCCGCCCTACCTGCGCGATCCATATCCGCGCGGTCAATACGCGCCGGTCCGGCAGCGCCACGTGCACCAGCACCGGCGCGCCGTCGGCGGTCAGCAACCGCAACGGCAGCCCCTGCGGATCCAGCGCCGGATACCGCTCGACCTGCCGGCCGTCGGCGGTCAGCGACTGCCGGAAATACCCGGACCGGTACAGCAGCCCCACCCCGATCAGCGGCAACCCCAGGTCCGATGCCGCCTTCAGATGGTCCCCGGCCAGGATGCCGAGCCCGCCCGAATAGATGGGCAATGCCTCGGTCACCCCGAACTCCATCGAGAAGTAGGCGATCCCCCGCACCCCCGCGTCCGGGACCGGGCGATCCAGATACGCCCGCAGATCCGCGGCCACCGCATCCACCCGCGCACAGAACTCCGGATCACCGGCGAGTTCGTCCAACCGCTCCGGCGGCACCTCCCCCAGCATCCGTACCGGATCGTGCCCGGTCTCCGCCCACCGGCGCGGGTCCAGGGCGGCGAACACATCCTGGGTCGGACCGTGCCACGACCAGCGCAGATTGGTGGAGAGCTCGCCCAGCGCGGCCAGCCGCTCCGGCAGGTGGGCGCGGACGGTGAACCGACGCAGTGCCTTCATCCGCCCGAGCTTATTGGGAGGGGTGAGCGGTGAGGCGGCTGGCCTGTCGCCCCGCGTCCGGTTTCCGCACCGCAGTCGTTGCCAATAACGTGGTGAGGATGACCGGCCGCATCGCCATCGATGACACCGCCCCGCACGTCCCCGGCGGCTACCCGGCGAAGGCCGTGGTCGGGGAGGTTTTCCCGGTGCGTGCCGTGGTGTGGCGAGACGGGCACGGCACGGTCGGCGCCACCCTCGCGGTGCGTGCGCCGGGCTCGTCCCGTTCGATCCGGGTGCCGATGACCCCCGACTACGAACCCGATGTCTTCAACGGTGTCTTCACGCCCACGGCGCCCGGAGTGTGGCATTTCCGGGTCGAGGGCTGGTCGGATTCCATAGCGGCCTGGCGGTCGGCGGTGGAGGCGAAACTGGCGGTTGGACAGAGCGCGGCGGATCTGGACAACGATCTGGAGATCGGGGCCCGGCTGCTGGACCGGGCGGCGCAGGCGGTACCGAAGCGGGAGTTCGAGCGGCTGCGGGCGGCCGCGGCCGCGCTCCGCGGCGCCGACCCGCTGCCGGCGCGGGTAGCTCCGGCGTTCACCGACGAGGTCACCGAGATCCTGCGGCGGACGCCGCTGCGGGAGCTGCTCACGCGCGGGCCGCAGTATTCGGTGCTGGTGGAGCGCTCGCGGGCCCGCACCGGATCCTGGTACGAGTTCTTCCCCCGCTCGACCGGCGGGCGCGACGCCGACGGATCCCCGGTACACGGCACCTTCGCGACCGCCGCGAATGAACTGCCCCGTATCGCGTCGATGGGTTTCGATGTGGTCTACCTGCCGCCGATCCATCCCATCGGCATGGTGAACCGCAAAGGCCGCAACAACGCGCTCACCGCCGGTCCCCGCGATGTCGGCTCACCGTGGGCGATCGGTTCGGCCGAGGGCGGTCACGACGCGTTCCACCCACAACTGGGCACCGAGGCCGATTTCACCGCCTTCGTCCGCAGCGCGACGGACCTCGGTCTGGAGGTCGCGCTGGATCTGGCGTTACAGTGCGCGCCCGACCATCCGTGGGTGAGCGCGCATCCGGAATGGTTCACCACGCTGCCCGACGGCACCATCGCCTACGCCGAGAACCCACCCAAGAAGTACCAGGACATCTATCCGCTCGATTTCGACCACGATCCGGACGGCCTGTACGCCGAGGTACTGCGGGTGGTGCGGTACTGGGTCGGACTCGGTGTGCGAATTTTCCGGGTCGACAATCCGCACACCAAACCGGCCGATTTCTGGGAATGGCTGATCGCCGCGGTGCGCCGCACGGATCCGGACGTGATCTTCCTGTCCGAGGCATTCACCTACCCCGCGCGACTCTACGGTCTGGCGCGACGCGGCTTCAGTCAGTCCTACACCTACTTCACCTGGCGCACGCACAAGCACGAGCTCACCGAATTCGGTCTGGAGCTCGCCGCAAAAGCCGACGAAGCCCGGCCCAATCTCTTCGTCAATACGCCCGACATCCTGCACGAGAGCCTCCAGCACGGGGGGCCGGGGATGTTCGCGATCCGCGCGGTGCTGGCCGCGACCCTGGGCCCCAGCTGGGGGGTGTACTCGGGTTACGAACTGTACGAGCACCGGGCGGTGCGCCCCGGTAGCGAGGAATATCTGGATTCGGAGAAGTACGAGCTGCGACCGCGACCCTTCGCCGAGGCCCGCGCCCGTGGCGAATCCCTCGAACCGCTGCTCACCCGGCTCAACGAGATCCGCCGCCGGCATCCGGCGTTACAGCAACTGCGCTGCCTGCGCTTCCACCACATCGACAACGACAACCTGCTCGCGTATTCGAAGACCGACCCCGCCACCGGCGACGCGGTCCTGGTGGTGGTGAACCTGAACCCCTTCACCGCCGAACAGGGCATGCTGTCGCTGGACCTGCCCGCCGTCGGCCGGGAATGGCACGACCACCCGGTGGTCCACGACGAGATCAGTGGCGAGCAGTACCACTGGGCACAGACCAACTACATCCGGCTCGATCCCGCGCAGGCGGTCGCCCACATCATCGCGCTGCCCCCGGTACCCCATCACGCCCGCGCCGCCCTGGCGTACCGGCGCGGGTTCCGGTGACGCCGCCATGATGGATCGCCGCGACCTGCTGCTCCTCGCCGCGGGCACCCATCCCGACCCGCATACGGTGCTCGGCGCGCACCCGCACCCCGACGGCACCGCGGTACGGGTGCTGCGACCCGAAGCGGAATCGGTATCGGTGCTGGTCGGCGGCGTCGATCATCCGCTGGATTCGCTGGGGCACGGCGTCTTCACGGCCGTGCTGCCGTACCCCGAGATCCTCGACTACCGCATCGTCACCGTGCACCCCCACCGACCGGCCACCGTGACCGCCGACGGCTACCGATTCCTCCCCACCCTCGGCGAGCTGGACCTGCACCTCATCGGCGAGGGCCGGCACGAACGATTATGGCAGGTACTGGGCGCGCACCCGCGTACCTATCCAGGTCTCGACGGTGAAGTCGCCGGTGTCTCCTTCGCGGTCTGGGCGCCGAACGCCCGCGGCGTCACCGTGTTCGGTGATTTCGACCACTGGCAGGGCGGTACCTGGCCGATGCGCTCGCTCGGGGAGTCGGGAGTATGGGAGGTCTTCGTCCCCGGCGCCATGCCCGGCGACCGCTACAAGTACCGGGTGCACGGGGCCGACGGACGGATCACCGATCACGCCGACCCGGTCGCGTTCGCCACCGAGGTCCCACCGGCCACCGCGTCCGTCGTCACCACGACCGAGCACCGCTGGACCGATCAGGGCTGGCTCACCGCCCGCAGCCACACCGATCCGGCGCGTGCCCCGTTCAGTGTCTTCGAAGTGCATCTCGCGTCCTGGCGGCCGGGACTCGACTACCGCGAACTCGCCACCGAACTCAGCGAATATGTACGCGGGCTCGGTTTCACCCATGTCGAACTGCTCCCAGTGGCCGAACATCCCTTCGGTGGATCCTGGGGATATCAGGTCACCTCGTACTACGCCCCGACCGCACGCTTCGGCAGCCCGGACGATTTCCGCGCCTTCGTCGACCATATGCACGTCACCGGTATCGGCGTCATCCTCGACTGGGTTCCCGCGCATTTCCCGCGCGACGCCTGGGCGCTGGCGCGTTTCGACGGCACCCCCCTGTACGAGCACCCGGACCCGCGCCGCGGCGAACAGCCCGAATGGGGCACCTACATGTTCGACTACGGACGGCCCGAAGTACGCAACTTCCTGGTCGCCAACGCCCGGTTCTGGGTCGAGGAATTCCATATCGACGGCCTGCGCGTAGACGCGGTCGCGGCGATGCTGTACCTCGACTACGCCCGGCCCGGCGGCGGCTGGGAACCCAATGTCCACGGCGGCCGTGAGAACCTGGAGGCCGTCGCCTTCCTCACCGAACTCAACGACAGCCTGCATGCCGCGTATCCGGGTGTCGTCACCATCGCCGAGGAATCCACCACCTGGGCCGGCGTCACCCGCGCCACCGAGGTCGGCGGGCTCGGCTTCTCCATGAAATGGAATATGGGCTGGATGCACGACACTCTCGGCTATCTGGGCCGGGACCCCGTGCACCGCACCTGGCACCACAACGAGATCACCTTCTCGCTCATGTACGCGTGGAGTGAAAACTATGTCCTGCCCATCAGCCACGACGAGGTCGTGCACGGCAAAGGCACCCTGTGGACCCGGATGCCCGGCGACGAGTTCGCCAAAGCCGGCGGGGTCCGCGCGCTGCTGGCCTACATGTGGGCCCACCCGGGTAAACAACTGCTGTTCATGGGCCAGGAGTTCGGGCACTACCGCGAATGGTGGCACGACCACAGTCTCGACTGGCCCGAACTCGGCAATCCGCTGCACCGCGGTGTCCAGCTGCTGGTCGCCGACCTCAACCGGATCTACCGCGACCATCCCGCGCTCTGGAGTCAGGACACCACTCCCGGCGGCCACTCCTGGATCACCGCCGACGACCGGGAGGCCAATGTCCTCGCGTTCCTTCGCCACGGCGCCGACGGCAGCACGGTCGCCTGCCTCTGCAATTTCTCCGGCGCCACCTACCACGACTACCGGATCGGCCTGCCCGCCGCCGGGCACTGGACAGAAATCCTGAACACCGACGCGCTCGAATACGGCGGCACCGGCTCGGGCAATCTCGGCGTGGTGCACGCCGACGCGGTCGGCCGCCACGACCGTCCCGCGTCGGCCGCGCTCACGCTGGGCCCGCTCAGCGTCATCTGGCTGACCCCACGCCCCTGAACAGCCGCACTTTCCCCGGACAGGTACAACCACCGGCGCCGAGCCGACGCAGCTTTGAGAACGTCAGAGAATCCGAGAGATCTCGGGTGGCGATCCGCGAAACCCCGACTCACGCAGTGGCGTCGGCGTCCGACCTCCTCGGCGCCCTGTGGTGCCGAGCTCGGCGAGCCCGCAACGTTCGAAGCCCGCGAGCATCCCTGGACCTGGGAATATTTCGGTGTTGTCGCACCGAATTCGACTCATGCGATCGCGTCGACATCCACCATCCCGGTCACCCGCCGGCGCCGAGTCTTACGAGGCCCTGAAAGGGTCGAGGCCCGTCCCGCTTCAGGCCTCGAAAGTGCATGAGCCGAAGGCTCGAGTCTCGAGGCCTGAACGGCGGGACCAAGGGGGCCTCGACCCCGCGCCGCCGAAGGCGGCGCCATGAACTCAGTACAGGGCGGTTGCCAGTTTGCGGCGGGCCGCCACCACGAACGGCTCGGCCTGGTCGAAGAGTTCGAACAGTTCCAGCAGGCGGGTCCGGACCGTGGTGCGTTCGTCTCCGGCGGTCCGGGCGACCAGTGCGATGAGCCGGTCGAACGCGGCCTCTGGCTGCTGCTGGAAGAGTTCCACATCGGCGGCGTCGAGCGCGGCCGCGACATTGCCGGGGTCCGCGTCGGCGGTGGCGATCGCCGATTCCGGGAGGTTCTGCGCCCGGCGCAGGAACTTCACCTGCCGCAGCGCCGCTTTGGCCTCGGAGTTACCGGGCTCCTGCTCGACGATCGATTCGTAGGCCGATTCCGCGCCCGCCAGGTCGCCCTGTTCGAGCAGCGCCTCCGCCGCCGCGAACCGGGGGTCGGCGGGCGGCTCCTGTGGCGCGCTCGGGTCGCCCTCGAGTTTGCCCTCCACCGCCTGCACGACGGCGGCCAGCCATTGCGAAACCTGTGCTTCGGGCTGGTTGCCCTGGAAATCGGCCAGCGGTTGTCCGCCCGCGACCGCGATCACCGTCGGGATGCCCTGGACGCCGAAGGCCTGCGCGATCCGCATATTGCTCTCGGCTTCGACGGCGGCGAGTTCCCAGGTGCCGTCGGCCTCGCCCACGAGCCGCTCCAGCAGCTGGACCAGTTCGATGCTGCCGGGACTGCGCTGGGAGTACAGCGCCACCACGACCGGGACCTGGGCGGAGCGGCGCAGCACCTTGGTCTCGAAATCCGCCTCGGTGACCGTATGGTCGCCCGCGGCGGCCGGCGCGCCCGCCGGCGGCTGCTTCAGGGCGGACAGATCCACCGCCCCGGACATGGCGGCGGCTACGGCGGGTGAAGGACGGCGGGATGCTGGTCGAGTCACAGGGTCCAGTTTGTCACGAGGAGGCCGCGAGGGTCTGCGGGGACTCGGTGGCGCCGACCGCACTCAGCTCACCCAGCTTGCCGGTGCGTACGGCCCACACTTCGAAAACGACCGTGCAGAACGGCGGAATGCTGGACAGCAGCGCCAGCACCGTGGTCTTCCAGTTCCATTCGAGCTCACGCGCGGCCAGCAGTGCCGTCAGCACGAACAGGACGAAGATGCCGCCGTGTACCGGGCCGAAGATCTTCACGCCGATCTCGTTGCCCTCCGCGGGGAGGTACTTGAACGCCATTCCCACCAGCAGGCCCAGCCAGGACAGCGCTTCGAGTACTGCGAAGAAGCGGAACCTGCCGGCAACGGTACGCAGACCAAGGAAGTTCATGCGCCCATTGTGCACTAGCCACTACACGGTGTCGTAGTCGAACCGGTCACACGAGACAAACCGGGCGGTCTACACCTTGACGATCAGCGCATCGCCCTGGCCGCCGCCACCACACAGCGCGGCCGCACCGATCCCGCCGCCGCGGCGCTTCAGCTCCAGCGCCAGATGCAGCACGATCCGCGCGCCCGACATCCCGAGCGGATGCCCGACCGCGATGGCGCCGCCGTTGACGTTCACCTTCGCCGGATCGAGCCCGAGCTTGCGGGTCGAGGCGATACCGACCGCCGCGAACGCCTCGTTGATCTCCACCAGGTCCAGATCGGCCGGGGTGACCCCCTCCTTGGCACACGCCTTGGCGATCGCGTTGGCCGGCTGGTCCTGCAGGGTCGAATCCGGGCCGGCCACGACACCCGCCGCACCGATCTCGGCGATCCAGCTCAGCCCCAGCTCCTCCGCCTTGGCCTTGCTCATCACGACCACCGCGGCCGCGCCGTCGGAGATCTGCGAAGCCGACCCGGCGGTGATCGTCCCGTCCTTTCGGAACGACGGACGCAACTTGGACAGCGATTCCGCGGTGGTATCGGCCCGGATCCCCTCGTCCTGCCGCACCACGACCGGATCACCCTTGCGCTGCGGCACCTCCACCGGGGCCACCTCGTCGTCGAAGATCCCGTTCTTCCAGGCGGCGGCCGCGCGCTGATGCGACGCCGCGGCGAACGCGTCCTGATCGGCCCGGGTGATCGGGTCGGTGTCGTTGCGCTGCTCGGTGAGCGCGCCCATCGCCTGGTCGGTGAAGATATCGTGCAGCCCGTCGTAGGCCATATGATCGCGCAGGGTCACGTCACCGTATTTGAATCCCTCGCGGCTCTTCTCGAGCATATGCGGGGCGCGGCTCATCGATTCCTGCCCACCGGCCACCACGATCTCGTACTCCCCGGCCCGGATCAGCTGATCCGCCAGCGCGATCGCGTTGATCCCGGACAGACACACCTTGTTCAGGGTCAGCGCGGGCACATCCATCGGGATACCACCCGCTACCGCCGCCTGCCGGGCCGGAATCTGTCCCGCCCCCGCGGTGAGCACCTGACCCATGATCACGTAGTCGACCTGGTCGCCCCGGACGCCGGCCTTTTCGAGCGCCGCGGCGATCGCGAACCCACCCAGATCCGATCCGCTGAAATCCTTCAGACCGCCCAGCAGCCGGCCGATCGGGGTACGCGCACCGGCCACGATCACAGAGTTGGTCACGACGAGCCTCCTGTATCTGTTGCGCCGCCGTCGGCGGCGCGGGGTCGGGGGCCGCTCGGGACCCCGGCTGTGTTCATCTGCTCCGCGTTCGGCAGTCCACCCTGTCGCTCCGACCCGGTGCGGGCTCCGATCACACAGGTGACCGGCCCGGGAACGGCCTCGCCCGGCTCTCGGGTTCGGCCCGGGATGCGCGCGATGCGACCCACGATCCGCGGGTAACCCGAAAGCCACCCGCGGCGCGGACTACTCCACGGTAGCTTGCGGTATCCCCGGATCGGCGTGCCGGGATGGCAGATCACCTCGTCGAGTTTTGAGGGCAGCCGCCCTCTATCGACCTCGATCCGGGTGGGTACGCGACCGCGGCAGGGTGGAACGCGCTACTTTCGAAGGGTGAGCACCGCTACCCCGTCATCAGAATTCATCCCCGCCGACTACATCGTCGCGGTCGACCATGTCGGTATCGCCGTCCCCGACCTGGACACCGCCGTCGCGTGGTACGCGGAGAACCTCGGCCTGGTCGAGACCCACCGGGAGGTCAACGAGGAACAGGGCGTTCAGGAAGCGATGCTCTCCGCGCCCGCCGCCGAGGACGATTCGACTGCTCTGCAGTTGCTGGCTCCGCTCGACGAAACCTCCACCATCGCGAAATTCATCGATCGCAGCGGCCCGGGTCTGCAGCAGCTGGCCTTCCGGGTCACCGATATCGAAGCCGTTTCCGCATATCTACGTGATCGAGGCATGCGTCTGCTGTACGAGGCGCCGCGACGCGGAACCGCCGACTCCCGTATCAATTTCGTCCATCCGAAGGATGCTGGCGGTGTGCTGGTCGAGTTACTGGAACCGGATCCGAATGTTACGCACTAGTCTCGAGATCGGACTGTAAGGAGACGCTCCGATAACATTCCCGGTCGGCTCACCATGCGCAGGTCTCAGGCTGTAGTTTGTTGGCCATGTCGTCACCCGAGTCCGATCGCAATCGCTTCGTTGCGCTGCCCTTCACCGTTGTGCGCAAGGGTTATGCGCAAGACGAGGTGCGTAACTATTTCGACCGCTTCGATGCCGAGTTGCGGGTTACCGCCACCGACCGCGACGCCGCCGCCGCCCAGGCCCGGAACCTCGCCAGTCAGCTGGAAGACGCCCGCGACGAAATCGACGAACTCCGCAAGGAAGTCGACCGGCTGTCCGTACCGCCGACCACCGCGGAGGGGATGAGCGACCGCATCTCCCGCATGTTGCGATTGGCCTCGGACGAGGCGTCCGAGGTTCGCGCCCTCGCCCAGGCCGAAGCCGCCGAGATGGTTTCCATCGCGGAGCAGCAGGCCACCGAAATGCGCGGCAAATACGAATCCCTGCTCGCCGAAACCAAGGAAAAGCGCGAAGCGCTGGAGATCGAATACGAGCAGACCCTGGCCAATGCTCGTACCGAATCCGCGAAGATCATCGACGCCGCGCAGGCCGACGCCGAGCGGCTGGCCAAGGAGTCCGAGGCCAAGCGCAAGGCCAACCAGCAGGACTTCGAGGTCACCATGGCCGAGCGGCGCACCAAGCTGACCCGCGCCATGGAAGAGCTCGAGGCCACCAGCCGCGCCGAGGCCGCCCAGCGGATCAAGGACGCCACCGACGAGGCCAACCGTCTCATCACCTCGGCCACCCAGACCTCCGAGCGCAAGATCGCGCACGCGAAGGAACTGGCCGAGGAGATGCGCGTACTGCGTGGCCGGGTCCTGGCCCAGCTGCTCGGTATCCGCGGCCAGCTCGATTCGGTGCCGGCCATGCTCGCGGCCGTCAACCGGGAGAGCGAACTGCTCGACGGTGTGCCCGAGCAGCCGCGCAAGTCCATCGGCAGCGGTCAGAACAAGTCGGTGTCCGGTCAGCGTCAGAAGGCCATCCCCGAGCTGAGCTCCGATAACGACTCCGACGATATCGTCGAAGAAGAACGCGAAAGCGCCGACATCAGCAACTGAGCTTCTGTCGGGAGGTGTACGGCGACACCGCGGATCGATCCGAAGGCCGCCCCGGATGGGGCGGCCTTCCTCATATCCGAAGATTCACCCAACAGCCACAAGAGCCGGGGTCCGTGCGCACTTCGTCGCCCGGCACCCTCAGCGACTATCCGGCCGGCCGTAGGTAGTGGTGCAGGTCAGCCGAGACATCGATGTGCACCCGGAGTCACCCGAGCCGGTCGCGGATCCCGGCGACCCGGTGCGCGGCCCTCGTCCGGCACCGCCACGAACACGCAGCATCACCGGCCGGCGTCGCCGATAGCACCCCGCCGTTCAGAGCAGCGGTTAGACTCCTCTATACCCTCCACGACCTGGGAATCTGCACACCTCCCGCAGTGGACCGGATCATAGAACGCATTTCCCTGGACGACCCATCGGCGGCCGCGCAACTGATAGATGCAGTGTGGCATGTGGGTGAGCACGACCAGGCCGTTGACTTCGCGCACCGCGCCGCCGATCACGCGCCTTTCACAAACGCTCGCGATATCGCCGAACTGGTGAATGCGCTGCTGTTTCTGCGTGAGAATATAAAACGCCACAAAAGGCCGGTTCGGGCAAGCAAGCGGGCAGACTCTCGCCCCGCGTTGCTGCCCTACGCGATACGTCCGAGAACCTGAAGATAGTCAAGGTATTGAAGGACCCGGAGGCAGATGAGCAGGACCGTGGGCTCGCGTGCCGTGCCGCCGTCTACGTCTCCTTCGAAAATGGGGCCGAACGGCCATGATGGTTCTGCTGTTGAACGTGGCGGGGGCCAGCGAGCAACTCCATGAGCTCGCGTGCCGGATCACCGCCGAGTTTCCCTCGAGGATGTGTTTTACGTCGGCCTGGTGATGCACGTGATGTCGCGAGTGGGCGAGACTGAGCAAGCCGATCAGCTCGCGCGCCGAGCCGCTCCCGACGTCGCCGTCGAAGGAGTCGGTATCGGTCTACTGGTACAAGCAATGCGCACGGCGGGAGCGAGCGGACAGGTAATCGATCGGCTCGCGAACCGCATCGCCGCCAGAGCTACCCTTGAAAATTACAGCTGAAGAGGCAAGGTTGCTCGATGTAATAAGGGTGGCGGGAGCAAGTGAATTGGCTGTCCGCCGACTCGCCAGCCGCGTCGCCGCCGGCATCGCCCTCAACAACGAGCACGAAATCTATGAACTGGTATATAAACTGCGGATGGTCGGAGCGAATGAGCAGGCCCATGAGCTGGTGCACCGACTACCTGTCGCAGGAATGTTCAAAACTTTCCTGAGAGTCACCGGGGCGAGCCAGTTCCACTTCGGACGAGCCCTGATGGGCGCTCGACAGAACCCTGGGCCTGGGACGATCTCGAAAAAAGGCTTGCCGACATCGGAGGCGCTCAAGGGCGGGCTGTACAACAGGCCACTCAGTTTCCGACGAGGAAAAAGAACCCTCCACAGCCGGAGACGAAGGGGCGCGGGACCCGTAGTCCGCGCTGATACTGTTGCCTCTCCATCGCCTATTCGAATTCGGGAGCACCATTGCCTCACGCAAGAAAGTTCGTCACCGCGATACTCGCCCCCACCACCGCCGTTCTCGCGGCGGCCGCGCTCATAACCGCGGGGGCCGGCACCGCCGCGGCGCAGCCCGCGCCGTCAACCAATATGACCTGCGGTAGCGCCAATCCGCTGCCGTGGGCTCCGCCGTTCACCTGGCAGATCCGGGCGGCCTCCGGCGCGAGCCAGCCGCCCGGCGGCACGGTCCTGGAGCCATCGCTGCTGCTCAGCGGTGGAAACGATCTGCCCAACCCACCCGCGAGCATGTTCCCGATCTTCGGCACCACTCCCTACGGCACCCGCGTCCAACTCGACTGGCACAACGAGACCACCGGCGCCTCGGGTACGGCGTTCAGCGATGAGGAGATGCTGAAGCAGAAGCCGAGTATCCCGGTGAACCGCGCCTGGCCCGGGGTCGGCACGGTGTCGTTCACCGTCACCACCCAAACCGGCGCCGGCTGGTGGTTCCTCAACACCCGGTCCGCGGTGTGCCGCGGCACCGTATCGATCCTGCCGGCCTGACCCGCCACAGCCGTACGCCCGGCAGCATCCGGTGCTACTCCGGATACTGCCGGGCCAGCGCCCGACCGTGGTTCCAGCTGAGTGGCGAACTGCTGCTGATAGATCGCCACCGCAGCTCCCAACCTTCCAGCCATGTTCTCCAACTGTGCTGGCAAGATATACTTGCCGAACGGTGCGTTCGATAGCGCATTCGCCACTCCTGCACAACCGCTTAGGACCGCTACTCCGCTACGACCAGCGCCGGGTGATCCCGCGGGTTCCGCGCCCGTTCCAGCAGCCCCGATGCCAGTGCCGGCGGTCCGTTTCACCGCCACCGACCGGCCACGCCACCACATGCGCCACGCGGGGCATGACCTCATGATCGCAGCCCGGGCAGCGGTACCGTTTCACCGCCCGCGCGCCTGGCACCGTACGGACCACGTATTCGTCACCGTGCGGCCCTGATTCAATCCGCCGGTAGACATCCCCCAACCCACTGTCCGGCCGCGGCGTCTGCGCCCGGGAGCGCTCGGTACGCGGATTTCTTCGTGGCATGACTTCCAGTCTAGAAGAGCCGGAATTCGTCGCTCTCGGTCCCACGCAGGGCGTTGTAATCGAGCGTGAGGCAGCGGATCCCGCGATCCTCCGCGAGCGTGCGCGCCTGCGGTTTGATCTGCTGCGCCGCGAAAACCCCGGCGACCGGCGTCAGCAGCGGATCCCGGTTCAACAGTTCCAGGTAGCGGGTGAGCTGCTCCACCCCGTCGATCTCGCCCCGCCGCTTGATCTCCACCGCGACCGTACGCCCGCCGGCGTCACGGCACAGCAGATCGACCGGACCGATAGCGGTCATGTACTCCCGCCGAATAAGGCTGAACCCGGCGCCGAGCGTCTGCACATGCTCGGCCAGCAGTTCCTGCAGATGCGCCTCCACCCCGTCCTTGACCAGCCCAGGGTCCACGCCCAGTTCGTGACTGGAGTCGTGCTCGATCTCGGCGACGCTGATCCGCAACTCCTCCCCCGCCTTGTTCCTGACCACCCACAGCGCCTTCAGCTCCGCCGCCGGGTCCGGTTCCCGTTCTTCCAGCCAGCACGGTGGGCTCATCCAGTTCAACGGCTTGTAGGACCCACCATCGGAATGCACCAGCACCGAACCGTCCGCTTTGATCATCAGCAGCCGGCGAGCCATCGGCAGGTGGGCGGTCAGCCGCCCGACGTAGTCGACCTGACAGCGAGCAATCACAAGGCGCATCCGGGTGAGTCTAGGTGAGCACCCTGGCCGCCGTTCCGGGGCCCGACAGCGTTTCGCGACCGGCCGGATGGACCGACGGAGCCTGCTCTCGTACCGACGAATCTCACCTGAACACACCCCGAGAACGGTAATACCCCGAAACGCCTCTAGGGGCCCACAATTGTGGGCCCCTAGAGGGAAATATGTTCCGGCGGTGTCCTACTCTCCCACACCCTGTCGAGTGCAGTACCATCGGCGCTGGCAGGCTTAGCTTCCGGGTTCGGAATGGGACCGGGC
>NZ_JBFAHF010000011.1:88965-214287 GCF_040654015.1 Nocardia sp. NPDC050799 | reverse complement strand
CTGATCAGCACATCGCCGGTGCCCTGCAGGAATGCCTCGGTGGCCTCCCGCCCCGATTTCGGCTGCACGCGCACATGGGTCAGCATCTGGTTCAGCTGAAGTGTTCGTCGAGGACCGCGCAGACGACCTCGGCGAAATCGCCGACGGCATCGTTGCCGAGGCACCGTGCGTCCTCGGCCACACCGGCCCACCGGTTGAGCAGCGCATCCGAGCGCGGCACCGACAGGCCGTGTTCGCGGGCGGCGGCGATACGCGCGTGTTCGGCCGGCAGGAACCAGTAGGTGCTCAGCCATACCCAGATCAGCCGGGCTTCGAGGATCTTGTCCGCGAGCAGCGCGTCGTCGGCGAGGGCCGGCCAGACGCCCACCACTTCGGCGCGCCACGCCTCCACCATCTGCAGGGCGCGCTCGCGGGAGAGTTCGATATCGCAGAGGCATCCGGGGAAGGAGACCAGTGCGTAGGCGATATCGAGGGTGGCGTCCCGGAATCCACCCCACTCGTAGTCGAGGATCCGGGCGCCTTCTTCGTTGAGGATCACATTGTCGGGGCACAGGTCCGACGGGCTGAACGCCCGGAACCGGCCGCCGGTGAACAGGCGCACGCCGTGCGCGATCTGTTCGCTCACCTCGTCGGGGACCTCCATACCGAGTTCGCGCAGCAGCAGCGCGGGCATCTCCGCGACCGCAGCCTCGGCCTGCTGGGCGATTCCGTCGACCCGGTGCAGGACATCGACACGGCGCAGCAGTGCCACGAAATCGGGCTCACGGCCCACCGTGGCGGCGTGCATCCGGCCGAGCGCCTGCGCGAACGCCATCATGGCATTGCGGGTGGCCGGTTCGATCCCGGAGCTCAGCACATCGGTGAGTTTGGTGTTCTCCCCGAGATCGCTGAGGACGAGCAACCGGTCGGGCAAACTGTGCGCGATCAGATAGGCACCGGGGCGTTCCCCGCGGCTCAGCGCGGTGGTGAACTGGTAGGACACCGCCTCCCGGAGGAAGGCCGAATCGACGCTCGCGACACCCGGGGTGATGGTCACGTTCTTCGGGTCCGACACCGACCCGCGCACCTGCTTGATGATCAGGGTGCGGGGTAGCGAGAAAGCGTTTTCGGCGACCCGGACGCGGAGGACGGTCGTCCGTCCACTGCCGCTGAGTTCGGTGGGGTCGCTCAGCTTCACCGGAGCACCCATTCGCTTTGTGAGCAACTGCTGTGCTGCGGATACGACTTCGGTGGCTCGTTCGGCCAGTAGTGCAGTCATCGCATCTCAAGTTACTCGCATTCGGTCACTTCTAGCGAGCGGTTGGACAACCTTTCCGTGTCGTTCGGCGTGTCCGCCGCGCTCCCCGCCGCCTGACCGGCCTGCTTGACACCGCTGTGCCGGTCGGGTTTTCTCGATCTGAACTGCTGTGCGCCACACCGGAAACCAGCTGCGTCGAAAGGTATGCCAGCGTGACCGACACACCGCGTTCCGCCCCGGTCTCTCCCGGCGATCCGGCAGGTGAGCAGCCCTCCGCCCCCGGCGGCCCGCGGCCCGCCGCCGCGCCCCAGGGCGGCAGTGCCGTGGTGAGCAGCGACACTCCGCTCCCCGGCGCCCCACCACCGGCGGGCAAATCACCCGCGACCCGGCAGGGCATCATGGACGAGACGTCCGGTGCGCCGCGCGACAGCACACCGCCCGATGCCGCCGGGGCCGGCGCTCCGGGGCCCGCGGGCACCACACCGCATGGCACCGCGGAGCCCGGCAGTGTCCCCGGTCGGCCGGTGTATGGGCCGACCGGCACGGGACCGGACCCGAACACCCGGACCTACGGCTACCAGGCCTACGGCACCGGGATCCCGGGTCGGCTCGATATCGGCCACGCGCTCAGCTACGGCTTGGAGAAGTTCAAGCGCAACCCGGGGCCGTGGGTCGCGGTCACCTCGCTCGGCCTGATCATCTATCTGCTGGTCTGTCTGGTCGTCCGGGTGGTGGAGCCGCGCTCGGCGCTCGGCCTGTTCGTGATATTCGCCGCCGTCATGGCCGGGTTGTGGCTGCTGCAAGCCGCCATGGTGCGGGGGGCACTGTACGAAACCGACGGTTACCGGCCGGGTTTCGGTTCCTACTTCTACCTGGGCAGTATGGCGAACGCGTTCCTGACCGCGCTGCTCGCCTTCCTCGCGACCACCCTGGCCTCCGCGCTGTGCCTGCTCCCGGGGATCGCGGTGGGGATCGGCTGTATGTTCTCGCTGCACTTCGCCGTCGAACAGGGACAGAGCCCGGTGGAGGCCATCAAGTCCAGCTTCCTGCTGGTGCTACGGGACCCGGTACGGGTGCTGCTCCTGGTGCTCACGGTGGTCGTGGTCACGGCACTCGGTCTGCTGGCCTGCGGGCTCGGCCTGCTGGCCGCGGGCCCGGTGGCGGCGATCGCGGTCACCTACGCGTATCGCACGCTCACCGGGGGCCCGGTGTCACCCGTGTAGCGGGAGCCTAGGCGCTGCCACCGGCCGGGGCCGCGGCCTGCACCGCGCCGTTGCTCTCCGACCCCTTCCCCTTGGGCTGGGGTGCGGCGTCCAGACCCGCTTCCTTGCGCTGCACGGCGGTGATCGGCGCCGGCGCGTCGGTGAGCGGGTCGACCCCGCCACCGGTCTTCGGGAAGGCGATCACCTCGCGGATGGAGTCCAGGCCGGCCAGCAGTGCGACGATGCGGTCCCAGCCGAAGGCGATACCGCCGTGCGGTGGGGCTCCGAAGGCGAACGCGTCCAGCAGGAAGCCGAACTTCTCCTGCGCTTCGGCTTCGCTGATCCCCATCACCTTGAACACGCGCTCCTGCACGTCCTTGCGATGGATACGAATACTGCCGCCGCCGATCTCGTTGCCGTTGCAGACGATGTCGTAGGCGTAGGCCAGCGCGGCGCCGGGATCGGTGTCGAAGGTGTCTAGCGATTCCGGCTTCGGCGAGGTGAACGCGTGATGCACCGCCGTCCACGCCGAATGTCCGAGCGCGACATCGCCGCCGGCGGTGGCGTCGGCGGCCGGTTCGAACAGCGGGGCGTCCACGATCCATACGAACGACCAGGCGTTCTCGTCGATCAGCCCCACCCGGTGCGCGATCTCGGAGCGGGCCGCACCCAGCAGTGCCCGCTGCGCCTTGGCGGGCCCGGCGGCGAAGAACACACAGTCACCCGGTTCGGCGCCCACGTGCGCGGCCAGGCCCGCGCGTTCGTCCTCGGTGAGGTTCTTGGCCACCGGCCCGGTGAGGGTCCCGTCCTCGCCGACCAGTACATAGGCCAGGCCCTTGGCGCCGCGCTGTTTGGCCCAGTCCTGCCAGGCGTCGAGCTGACGCCGCGGCTGGCTCGCGCCGCCCGGCATGACGACCGCACCGACGTAGGGTGCCTGGAACACCCGGAACGGGGTGTTCGCGAAGTATTCGGTGCACTCGGTGATCTCGACCCCGAAGCGGAGGTCCGGTTTGTCGCTGCCGAACCGCCGCATCGCCTCGGCATAGGTCATATGCGGGATCGGCGTGGGAATCCGGTAACCGACGAGTTCCCACAGCGCCACCAGGATGTCCTCGGCCAGCAGGAGGACATCCTCCTGCCGGACGAAGCTCATCTCCAGGTCGAGCTGGGTGAACTCGGGCTGGCGGTCGGCGCGGAAGTCCTCGTCGCGATAGCAGCGCGCGATCTGGAAGTAGCGTTCGATACCGCCCACCATGAGCAACTGCTTGAACAGCTGCGGGCTCTGCGGCAGGGCGTAGAAGTTACCTGGTTGCAGCCGGGCGGGCACCAGGAAGTCGCGGGCACCCTCGGGGGTCGAACGGGTGAGCGTCGGAGTTTCGACCTCGACGAACTCGTGCCGGGCCAGCACCGCGCGGGCGGTGGCGTTCACCTTGGACCGCAGCCGAATGGCATGGGCGGGGCCCTCGCGGCGCAGGTCCAGGTAGCGGTACCGGAGCCGGGCCTCCTCACCGGGCTGTTCGTCGAGCTGGAACGGCAGCGGCGCGCTCTCGTTGAGCACTTCGAGTTCCTTGACATCGACCTCGACCGCACCGGTCGGGAGTTCCGGGTTCTCGTTGCCCGCGGGCCGCTGTTCCACCACGCCGACGATCCGCACGCAGTATTCCGCGCGCAACCGGTGCGCCTGCTCCGCCGCCGGACCTTCGCGGAACACGGCCTGCGCCACCCCGGACGCATCACGCAGATCGATGAAGATCACGCCACCGTGGTCCCGCCGACGTGCCACCCAACCGGAGAGGGTCACGGTCTGACCGGCCTGTTCACTTCGCAATGAACCGGCCAAGTGGGTGCGCAGCACGGTATTCCTTTCGACGGTCGGAGCACACCGGGACGGCCTCCGGATGCGGTTGCCATCGTAGTGGGCCCCGCCGAGCGGACGTAAACGGATATATTGCGAGCACCCGAGCACGCCGCAGTGGACACGTTCACAGACGGGATCAGCCATGACCTTCGACGAGGGATCACAGATCGACCCCGGTCGCGCCTCATCGGGCCCGGGGCCGGGCCGGGGCGGGAAAATCGCCCTCGGCGGCGGCGCCGGCGGCCTGATCGTTCTGGTGCTGGCCCTGCTGCTGGGTGGGGATCCGGGCTCGATGCTGGGCCAGTTCACCGGGGTCGAGGATACGCAGCAGAGCACCGGGGAGACCGCTGGTACTCCCGAGCACTGCCGGACCGGCGCCGATGCCAACAAGTACGTGGACTGCCGGGTGGTGCTCACCGCACAGAGCCTGGACTCGGTCTGGTCGGCGGAACTGCCCGGACAAACCGGTGTCGCCTACACCGAACCCGGTATCCGCCTGTTCACCGGTGGCATTTCCACCGGCTGCGGGTACGCCAGCAGTGACGTGGGCCCGTTCTACTGCCCCGGCGACCGGACCGCCTATTTCGATATCGGTTTCTTCCAGGAACTGGTGGACCGGTTCGGTGCGAGCGGTGGGCCGCTCGCCCAGGAGTACGTGGTGGCGCACGAGGTTGGCCACCACATCCAGAACCTGCTCGGCGATATCGGCCGGGCGCAGCAGGATCCCCGCGGCCCGGAGTCCGGCGCGGTGCGCACCGAACTGCAGGCCGACTGCTACGGGGGTATCTGGGCCCACTACGCGGACAAGACACCCGCGCCGGGATCGGACACACCGCTGCTGATGCCGCTGGCCGATACCGATATCAAGGACGCCCTGTCGGCCGCTGCCGCGGTCGGTGACGACCGGATCCAGGAAGCCGCGACGGGCCGGGTGAACCCGGAGGCGTGGACGCACGGCGCCTCCGATCAACGCCAGAAGTGGTTCCTCACCGGATATCGCACCGGCGAGGTGGCGGCCTGCGACACCTATTCGGCCGGCGATCTGAGCAACCCGGCGGGCCTGCGCTGACCCGCCGGGACGGCCGGCTCAGAATTGGTTGTCGTAGCCCGCGTCCTCATCGGCGTCCACCGCGCCGATGACCTCCGGCGCGGATTCGCCGAGCGGCCCGGTGAGATCGTCGTTACCGGTGGGACTCCGGTAGGGATCGACCGTGCGGGAGTGTTCGTCGTCGTTGTTGCGCTGCTGCCCCGCGGCGCCGCCCGGCGAACCCATGAACGAACTCGACGCGGGTGTGGTGGCGGCGGAGGGCATACCCGTCACCGGCAGACCGGGACGGACCACACCCGTCAGCGGTGTCTGGCTCGCTCCGGGTACTCCGGGCAGCGAGGGCGAACCCGGGGTTCCACCGGGCGAACCGGTGGACAGGCCGGGGCTTCCCGTGGTGAGTCCGGGACTGCCGTGCGTGGTGCTCGGGCTCCCGGAGTTCAGGCCGGCCAGGGTGGTGGCGGCGGGATCGTCGCCGGAGCCCAGTGCCGATTCGAGTGCCGAGGTATCGGAGGTCATGCTCTGCGCCTGTTGCATGATCGGTTCACCGACACTCTGGGCCACACTCTGCGCGGCCGCGGCGGCCTTCTGCGGGTCCACGCCGAGCAGGTTCTGCACCATTCCGCCCAGCTCCGCCGTCTTCCCGGCGAGATCACCGCGGGTGCCGTTGGCCACGATCACGGCCTGCCCCAGATGCTCGGTCGCCGAGGCGATGAGGGCGGTCTGGGCGGGCGGCGTCATGACCACCGGGGCAAGTGCGACCGCCTGTCCCAGAAATGACGTCGCGATGGTATTGAGCTGGGCATTGCCCTGTTGTACGACCGCGGCGGCGGCCTGGGTGAGGGCGGCGATATCGATACCGCGCTGACTGGTCTGGAGTCCGGAGTTGTTGGCCTCCTGCCCGGCGGTCTGCGCGGTCTGCGCGGCGTCGCTCTCCCAGACCTGGCCCATGGCGGTCAGGCTGCTCTTGCCCACGCTCATGGCCACCTCGATGATCTGGGAGGACTGGCTCAGGATCGCGGTCGGGTCCAGGGCTCCGATGACCCCGGTGCCGAAACTGCTCAGCAGGTCGCGGATGGGCTGGAACAGCACATCGATACCGGGTAGGGCGGGCAGGGCCGCGCCGCCGAGCAATGCTCCCACCGGATCGGCGGGCAGCGCCGGAGCGGCTGCCGCCGGTGTGGCTCCGGCCGCGGCGGCGCCGGCACCGGAGGGGACGCCACCGCCGGCGGCCGTGTTCAGGACCTGCCCCAGCACGCCCTCGGCGGTTTCCAGCACCGGCGCCGCGGCCTCGTTGACGACCCCCAGCAGCTCGTTCGCCTGAGCGGAGGCCTCCTCGGCCGCACCGGAAAGGATGTCCTGCGCGCCGGCCGGCTCCCCGCCCGGCCCGGACAACCCGGGCAGCCCCGCCGCGGGTACGCCGGTCTGCGGTGCGTCGTCGGAGATCCGCCGCGAGAGCACGAATTCCGGTGCGTCCACCGGCAGCTCACCCTCGGGCAGCTGAGCGAGCGGAACATCTTGGATGGCGGCGGCCGGGTCCGGTGCGGCCGCCGGCCCGGCGGTTTCCGGAACTGTGACGGGGACGGCCGGCACCCCCTGCTGGAGCTCGGGGGCGATGAGGCCCGCCGAGGCGGTGGTGTCGAGCGGTTTCACAGGCCACCCCCGGCCGCGCCGAGCACACCGGCCGTACCGTCGTCGGTGGTGTCGTAGTTGAACGCGGAGGTGAAGGCGGCCTCCGACAGTTTCTGGTATTTGGCCGACAGATCGTTGATATCGCGCGCCTGCAGCACCTGGGCGGCGGCGAACATGGCCAGATAGTCGGCACCGATCAAACCGAAAACCGGTGTCAGCGCGGCCACATTGGCCACGGCGTCGATATTGCCGGCTGCCGCGATCTCGGTCCCGATTCCGGAATTCGTGATTCCGAACGCCCGCAGCGCTTCGGTCGCTACCGAGAGATTACTCATCGAGCTCCCCCCTGATTCTTCGTGAACATCATCGTGGCCACCGCGTGGAACGTGTCGTATACCGCAACGACGCGCACCCCTTGCGGCACCAAATGGTTGCCGCCCGAATATAGCCCACTCGACCTGCCGCACACGAGACGCGACGGAACCGCAAAACTAGAACCTGTTGCAAATTAGAACAAGTTCTATATTCTCGTCTCCATGAAGGTCGCAGTGACCGGCGCCGCCGGCTACTTGGGTACGAATCTGCTCCCGTTGCTCGCCGAGCGGGGTGACGAGATCGTCGCCATCGACCGGGTGACACCCCGGCAGCCCGGCGCGGCGAACATCTCCTGGGTGAGCGCCGACGTCTTGGACCCCGAATCCATGCGCGCCGCACTCGACGGCGCCGAGATCGTCTACCACCTGGTCGCCGTGATCACCCTCGCCGACAAGCACGATCTGGCCTGGCGGGTGAACACCGAGGGCGTTCGCGTGGTCGCCGAGGCCGCCCATGCCGTCGGAGTACGGCGGTTGGTGCACGCCAGCTCGATCCATGCCTTCGACCAGTACAGCTGCGGCGGCAACATCGACGAGACGACGCCGCGGTCCACCGACCCGGACCTGCCGGTGTACGACCGCTCCAAATGGGCCGGCGAGATCGCACTGCGCACAGTGGTCGAGGCCGGTCTGGACGCGGTGATCTGCAATCCCACCGGAGTTTTCGGGCCGGCCGATCACGGCACCCCGCTGTCGCGCATCAACCGCTCGTTGCGCGACGCCGCGCGCGGCCGCATCCCGGCCATGATCGACGGCGGTTTCGACCTGGTGGACGTCCGCGATGTCGCGCGCGGTCTCGTTCTGGCCGGTGAGCACGGCCGGACCGGGGAGAACTATCTGATCGGCGGCGAGATGATCTCCATGCTCGACCTGTGCCGGATGGCCGCGCGGCACGGCGGGAAGAAGGGACCGCGCTTCTCCATCTCCCCGAAACTGGTCTCCGGTCTCATCCCCGTGATGGAGCCGATCGGTAAACGGCTCGGCACCGATATCGTCTCCAAGGCCGCGCTCGGCGCGCTGGTCTCGGCGCCATTGGTCGACCACGGCAAGGCCACCCGGGAACTCGGCTACCGACCGCGCCCCATCGGCGACACGGTACGCGACCTGGTCGCCTTCTTCGCCGACCCGCACGCCCCGCTGCCGGATTTCACCCCGACTGCTTGACAGCGCATAGAACGCGTGTTCGACTGGTCCGGTGCGGTGGCAGAACCAAACCCTGGACGCCGACGACGGCGCGCTGCCCGGGCTGGACCGGGCCGGATTCGCCCGCACCGTACAGACTCCCGAATTCGACGGGATCACCTTTCACGAAGTGCTCTGCAAGAGTGCGCTGAACAAGGTTCCCGACGAATCGAATCTGCCGTTCCGGTGGACGGTCAATCCGATGCGTGGTTGTTCGCACGCCTGCCGCTACTGCTTCGCGCGCGGTTCGCACGAGTACCTGGACCTCGACGCCGGAACGGATTTCGACACCCAGATCGTCGTGAAGACCAATATCGCCGCCGTGCTGCGGCGCGAGCTCACCCGCCGATCCTGGCACCGGGAGAAGGTGGCGCTCGGCACCAACACCGATCCCTACCAGCGCGCGGAGGGCCGGTACCGGCTGATGCCCGGAATCATCCGCGCCCTTACCGATTCCGGAACCCCGTTCTCCCTCCTCACCAAGGGCACCCTGCTGCACCGGGATCTGCCGCTGCTCACCCTGGCCGCGCGGGAGGTGCCGGTGCACATCGGTATCTCGCTGGCCCTGCTGGAACCCGAGCTGCATCGCGGACTGGAACCGGGCACCCCGTCGCCGCGCGCCCGGCTGGACCTGGTACGCGCCTGCAGTGACGCCGGTTTCGCGGTGAACATCATGGTGGCGCCGGTGATCCCGTACCTCACCGACGGCCGGTCCCAGCTCGACGAGTTGTTCGGTGAACTGGCCGCGGCCGGTGCGGCGTCGGCGGTCGCGCTGCCCCTGCACCTGCGCGGCAGCACCCGGGGCTGGTTCCTGGGCTGGCTGGCCGAACACCATCCGGCACTGCTGCGCCGTTACCGCCAGCTGTACCGGCGCGGTGCGGTGGTCGCGCCCGAGTACGCCGGCTGGTTGCGCGAACGCATCGATCCGCTCCTGGAGCAGCACGGTCTGCTCCCCGAACGCGAAACCGAACCCCGCACCCCACCCCCTGTCGAGCCCCGGGCGGCCCCCCAGCTCGAGCTCTTCGCCTGACCGGATACCCCGCGGGGGTATCCCCGTCCCTGTGCTCCGGGCGGCCGCGGAACGGCGAGTTCCAGGTTATAGGCCCGGCACGCCCGGCGCACTACCCTGGTAGGTACCACAGAAGCACGACGCAGGAACACCTCGTTCCGCTTCCGCCGCCGACCCGGCCGTGTGCTTTTCCGGCGCGGCGACCCCGCCCCGGGGTAGGTTGGCGACCGGCAGCTCATTTCGACGAGGAAGTGAAGCACGCGTATGGTTTCGCACCACGACAATATCGGCCGCCCCGACACCGCTACCGCCGGGAACGACTCCGGCACAGCGGTATTGGACCGTGTCGTCATCCGTTTCGCGGGCGACTCGGGCGACGGTATGCAGCTCACCGGGGACCGGTTCACCCACGAGGCGGCGGCCTTCGGCAACGATCTGGCCACCCAGCCCAATTTCCCGGCCGAGATCCGGGCACCGCAGGGGACGCTGCCGGGTGTGTCGTCGTTCCAGATCCAGATCGCCGACCACGATATTCTCACGGCCGGCGATCAGCCGGATGTGCTGGTCGCGATGAACCCGGCGGCGCTGAAGGCCAATCTGGGCGAGTTACCGCGGGGCGGCACCGTCATCGTCAACACCGACGAGTTCACCAAACGCAACCTCACCAAGGTCGGCTATGCGGCCGATCCGCTATCCGACGACAGCCTCGGCGAGTTCGTGGTCCACCAGGTGCCGATGACCTCGCTCACGCTGGCCGCGACCGAATCCACCGGAGTCGGCAAGAAGGACGGCCAACGCGCCAAGAACATGTTCGCGCTGGGCCTGCTGTCCTGGATGTACGGACGCCCCATCGGCGGTACCGAAAAGTTCCTGCGGGAAAAGTTCGCCGCGAAACCGGATATCGCCGAGGCCAATGTTCTCGCCTTCCGGGCGGGCTGGAACTACGGCGAAACCACCGAGGCCTTCGCCACCACCTACAGCGTCGCCCCGGCGGTCCTGCCCACCGGCACCTACCGGCAGATCACCGGTAACACAGCACTGGCATATGGGCTGATCACGGCCGGTTCGCTGGCGGGCCTGCCCGTGTTCCTGGGGACCTATCCGATCACCCCGGCCTCCGATATCCTGCACGAGCTGAGCAAACACAAGAACTTCGGCGTCACCACCTTCCAGGCCGAGGACGAGATCGCCGGGATCGGCGCGGCGCTGGGGGCGTCCCTCGGTGGCGCGCTGGGGGTCACCAGCACCTCGGGCCCCGGTCTGGCGCTCAAGAGCGAGACCATCGGGTTGGCCGTGATGACCGAGCTCCCGCTGGTGATCGTCGATGTGCAGCGCGGCGGCCCGTCGACCGGGCTGCCCACCAAGACCGAGCAGGCCGACCTGCTGCAGGCCCTGTACGGACGCAACGGCGAATCCCCGGTGGCCGTGCTGGCGCCGCGCTCACCCGCCGACTGTTTCGCCACCGCGGTGGAGGCCGCGCGGATCGCCCTCACCTACCGGACGCCGGTGCTGTTGCTGTCCGACGGTTCGATCGCCAACGGATCCGAACCGTGGGCCATCCCGTCGGTAGCCGGCCTCGATCCCATCGACCCGGGCTTCGAGACCGACGCGGAAGGCGAGTACCTGCCCTATGCCCGCGATCCGGAAACTCTGGCGCGCCCGCTGGCGGTCCCGGGCACCGCGGGCCGGGCCCATCGGATCGGCGGGCTCGAGAAAGCCGACGGCAGCGGCGATATCTCCTACGATCCGGCCAATCACGATCTGATGGTGCGGTTGCGGCAGGCCAAGATCGACGGGATCACGGTACCGCCGGCCGAGGTGAACGATCCCGATGGCGCTGCCGAGATCCTGCTGGTCGGCTGGGGCAGTTCCTACGGACCGATCGGTGAGGCGTGCCGGCGGGTACGGCGCCGGGGCGGGCGAGTGGCCCAGCTGCATCTGCGGCATCTCAATCCGCTGCCGCCCGATCTGGGCGAGGTCCTGCGCCGGTACCCCACGGTGGTCGCCCCCGAGATGAACGGCGGCCAGCTGGCCATGCTGCTACGCGCGAAGTACCTGGTGGACGTCCAACCGTGGACCAAGGTCGCCGGTACGGCGTTCTCCGCCCAGGAACTGGTGGGCGTCATCGACGCGGCACTGGACGGCACCCTGGCCGGACTCGAGCACGACAAGGCCCGCGCCGCGCGGGCCCGGGCCACGTATCGCACGAACGGGGGCGCATCATGACCATCGTCGAAACCTCGCTGACCGGTACCGAGCTCGGGCTCACACCGGTCTCCGGCCTGTCCGGGGTGCCGACGGCCGACGGCCCGCAGAAGGCCAAGGACTACACCTCCGACCAGGAGGTGCGCTGGTGCCCCGGCTGCGGCGACTATGTCATCCTCGCCACCGTGCGCGGCTTCCTGGCCGACCTCGGCCTGCGCCGGGAAAACCTGATGTTCGTCTCCGGGATCGGCTGCTCGAGCCGCTTCCCCTACTACCTCGACGCCTACGGTATCCACTCCATCCACGGCCGCGCGCCGGCCATCGCCACCGGGCTGGCGGTGACCCGCCCGGATCTGTCGGTCTGGGTGGTCACCGGCGACGGTGACGCCCTCTCCATCGGTGGCAACCATCTGATCCACGCGCTGCGCCGCAACGTCAATATGACGATCCTGCTGTTCAACAATCGGATCTACGGCCTGACCAAGGGCCAATACTCCCCCACCTCGGAACCGGGCAAGGTGACCAAATCGACCCCGATGGGTTCGGTGGACCACCCGTTCAACACCCTGTCGGTGGCCCTGGGCGCCGAAGCGACCTTCGCCGCCCGCGCCCTGGACTCCGACCGCACCGGCCTGAACGAGGTACTGCGCGCCGCCGCCGAACATCGCGGCACCTCCTTCGTGGAGATCCTCCAGGACTGCCCGATCTTCAACGATGGATCCTTCGATGTGCTGCGCCGTGGGGACAGCGAATCCCGGCTCATCCGCCTGCGCCACGGTGAACCGCTACGGTTCGGCGCCCACGGTGAATACGCCGTAGTGCGAAGGGGCTTCGGTCTCGCCGCGGTGCCGGCGGCGAATGTTCCCGACGACGAGATCGTGGTGCACGACGCGCATACCGACGACCCCGAGTACGCCTACGCGCTGTCCCGGCTCTCCGATCAGGATCTCGACCATGTGGTCACGGGTGTCTTCCGGGCGGTGGACCGGCCCACCTATGACGACGGAGTCCGGGCCCAGACCGCCGCGGCCCGGGAACGGTTCCCGGTGGCCGAAGATTCACTGCAGAATCTGCTCACCGGCTCCGAGACCTGGACGGTGGGCTGAGCGGCTCGTCGGCGCGCGGGCGGTCGCCGGACGACGCCGGTCCCGCGGTCAGTACAGGGTCGCGATCTCCTCGTCGGTGAGCACGATCGGAGCGACATAGTCCTTGGCCCGGGTCAATGTCACCGCGCGGTACAGCGGCCGCTGCGGAAGCGGCGCGTCGCGGGCCTCGGCACGTAACTGGTGGACGAGTAGATCCGCCACCGCGAGCGCCGCGGGAAGGTCACTGTGCACCAGGGCGTCCGCCAACCGCCGCAGTCCCAGCAGATGCAGCTCGCGGCCGCTCCCCGCGTCGGTGTACATGGCCAGCGGGACGACCTGCCGGTCGGGGCCGGCGGTGAGCCGCAGCGCCAGGCGGCTGAGCCGGCCCGGATATATCAGCAGCTCGACACCGGTAACGGCCGCGATATCGAGAGACCGGGTGCCGAGCAGGGTGCGTGCGTTGAGCGAGGTCCCGCGTAGCCACAGCCGGCGCCGGGGTACCGCCAGGGCGTAGCCCACGGCCGGTACGGCCACCACCAGTGCCGCCACCAGCCCCGCCGGCGGGCCGAAGAGGAGTCCGGCGATCACACCGACCGCGAGAGCGAGCGCGAGGGCGAGCACCGCCAGTCGTCGCAGCACCGGACCGTAGACCTCCGGGGCGACCAGATCCAGCCCGATTCGCCGGGCGTCGTCGGGCAGGGGTGCATCGGTCACGGCAGGCGCATTTCGGTCCGGGGACGGGTCGCACCGGACAGTACTACGACCCGTCGCACAGCGCGCATTTCGCGACTCCTCGGCCCCGGCGGCCGCGGTGACTACTGCGCGGCCAGCGTGGCGACGATCTGGTCGAGCGGGATCTGCCGCTGGTCGCCGGTCTGCATATCCTTCAGCCCGATGGTTCCCTCGGCCAGATCGCGATCGCCCAGGATCAGTGTGACCCGCGCACCCGACCGGTCCGCGGCCTTCATGGCGCCTTTCACCCCGCGGCCGCCGTAGGCCAGATCCACCCGGACCCCCGCGGCGCGCAGTTCACCGGCCAGGACCACCATGCGCTGTGTGGCGGCCTCGCCGAGCGGGACACCGAATACCTCGCAGCGGGCCGGGTCGCCCGCCGTGACGCCCTCGGCGGCCAGCGCCAGGACCGTGCGGTCGACACCGAGACCGAAACCGATTCCGGACAGGGCCTGCCCGCCCAGCTCGGCCATGAGTCCGTCGTAGCGGCCGCCGCCGCCGATCCCGGACTGGGCGCCCAACCCGTCGTGCACGAACTCGAAGGTCGTCTTCGTGTAGTAGTCCAGCCCGCGCACCATGCGCGGATTCAGGACATACGGCACGCCGAGCGCGTCGAGGTGCGCGAGGACCTGGTCGAAGTGGGTCTTCGCGGATTCGGACAGGTGGTCGAGCATGAGCGGCGCCGTCGCGGTCATCTCCCGCACCTCGGGGCGCTTGTCGTCGAGCACACGCAGCGGGTTGATCTCGGCCCGGCGCCGGGTCTCGGCGTCCAGGTCCAGTCCGAACAGGAACTCCTGCAGCCGCTCGCGGTAGTGCGGGCGGCAGGTCTCGTCACCGAGCGAGGTGATCTCCAGCCGGAACCCGGTCAGGCCCAGGCTCCGGAATCCGGCATCGGCGACCGCGATGACCTCGGCGTCCAGCGCGGGATCGTCGACGCCGATCGCCTCCACGCCGACCTGCTGCAACTGCCGGTACCGGCCCTTCTGCGGCCGCTCGTAGCGGAAGAAGGGGCCGGCGTAGCTCAGCTTGACCGGCAACTGGCCGCGGTCGAGGCCGTGCTCGATCACCGCACGCATCACCCCGGCGGTGCCCTCGGGACGGAGGGTGACACTGCGCTCGCTGCGATCGGAGAAGGTGAACATCTCCTTGCTCACCACATCGGTGGACTCACCGACACCCCGGGCGAACAGTTCGGTGTCCTCGAAGACCGGCAGCTCGATATGCCCGTACCCGGCGAGACGGGCGGCACGGAGCAGACCGTCGCGTACCGCGACGAACTCGGCCGAACCGGGCGGAACGTAATCCGGCACCCCCTTCGGGGCGGAGAAGCTGCTGGTCTTGGTCACGGTGAACCAGTTTCCCCCACCCGCCCCGGTCGAGTCCAACCGGTTCCGCCCAATCCGGGCCCCGAGGCGGCCGGTCCGGTCGATATCCGGGTGCCGGGCGCCGGAGATGGCAGACTCTAGTGCCGGAAGCAACAGACCAGCCGCGACCGGCCGGGCCTGCCGGTCCGGCCGCCGCACGGGAGGAACGTGGTAGTGCCCAGCAACGAACAACGCCGAGCGGCGGCGAAACGCAAGCTGGAACGACAGCTCGCCAACCGGGCCGAACGCGCGCGAAAGCGTAAACAACTGACCATCGCCGGATCGGCGCTCGGGGTCGTCGTGGTGATCGCCGCGGTGACCGGGGTGTACTTTCTGACCCGCGGCGGCGAGAGCGCCGATACGGCCTCCAATGCCTCGCAGACACCGGACGCCTCGCTGTCCAGCACGCCGGGCGCGGCCCCGCCCCCGCCCGCGGCCGCCAAACCGGCCAGCGTGAACTGCGCCTACCGGGACAGCGCGGAACCCGCGTCCAAGCCGGTGCAGAAGCCCCGCGCGGAGGGTATCCAGACCGGCGACGGCAACTCCTCGCTGAGCATCAGCGTGGACTCCAACCAGGGACCGCTGGGGCTGACGCTGAACAACGCCGAGTCGCCGTGCACGGTGAACAGCTTCGCCAGCCTGGCCGGCCAGGGCTATTTCGACGGCACCAGCTGCCACCGGCTCACCCAGGGTGAGGGCCTCAAGGTGCTGCAGTGCGGTGACCCGACCGGCACCGGCACCGGTGGCCCGGGGTACGAATTCGACAACGAGTACCCCACCGATCAGTTCGCGCCGAACGATCCGGCGCTGCAGCAGCCGATCAGTTATGGACGCGGCGTGCTGGCCATGGCCAATGCCGGTCCGGGCACCAACGGCAGCCAGTTCTTCATCGTGTACGGCGATTCGATGCTCCCGCCGAACTACACGATCTTCGGCACCGTGGACGAGGGCGGCCTGGCGACCCTGGACAAGATCGCCGGTCAGGGCCAGGACGAATCCAACGGTCCCGGCGACGGTAAACCCACGCAGCCGGTCACGCTGAACTCGGTCCGGATCGACTGATCCCGGCGGCCCCGCCCTCGGGCGCGTTCCGCTCACCTCGGTTTCCGGCGATATATGCTGGTCGGCGCAGCGTTGCGAAGACTGAGCCCCCATTTCTCGGGTAATCTCGAAAAAGGGAGTGCGCGTGACCAAGTCGTGCTTCCCGGCCGCAGTTCCGGGCCGGGGAGCCGCTCGCGAGTTCTCCCGGTGTTCGCGTCGCGCCGGGCGTACCTTCGCCGGGCGGTTCCGCGGACCGGGCCGGCGGATCCCGATCCGCCGGCCCGGTCCGTGACGCTGGGGCACCACAACATCCAATAGTGCACACCGCAGTATCGGGGAGCAGCCATGTCCGAGGAACTGGACGACATCGGCCGGGAAACCGCGGCCATGATGAAGACGATGTTGCAGATCGCGACATTGGTCGCACTCAAGGCCCGGGAACGCGGTCAGCGTGAAGCCGAAATGCGGGTCAAGATGACCGAGGCCCGGGTGAAAGAGGCGCGGGAGCTGCAGATCCGTGAGGCACGCGACGCCAAGGCCAAGGATCCGCGCAATCTCGCCCTGAGCCAGACCATTTCGCGGTCGGTCGCGGAGGTCGGACCACCGGGCACCGCGGTACCGCATCGGGAAACGCCCGGTTATCGCGGCGTCCAGCTGGAGAAGGACCGCTTCTCGATGAGCTCGTTCGCCGACAAATCCGATCAGGTGAGCAGCGCGGCGGACGCGGTGCGCTACGACTCGGTGGAGCGGCGGGCGGCCCTGGCCGCGCATCTGGCCAAGATCGGTGTCGCACCCGAACTGGCCGCGGCCCGGATGCTGGTCGAGGTCGGGCAGGCCACCCCGCCGAGCGAGGCGGTGCGCAACCGGCCCGATCGGGCACCGTCGGTCCAGCGCACCCGGGAGCAGGAACTCGCCCGCGGTCTCGAACGCAGCCGTTAGGCCGCGGTTCCGGCCGGAATACGAGAACGCCCGTCCAGGAGGACGGGCGTTCTCCGTATCCGGGGCCGCCGGCGGGTCGTCAGCTCTTGACTTCGCTACCGGCCGAGCGGACCGGGGCTTCGGCTTCTTCGGTACTGTCGAACGGATCGCTGAACATTCCGTCGGGCGGAGCCGTCAGCGGCAGCGGCACCAGCATGTCCTTGTGCCCGTTGCGCACGCTGCAATATTTGAACGGGCCCTTCGGGTCGAGGAGTACGGCCATGTGCTGGTCAGCGTGGTCGAGGAACCAGACGCTCATACCCGTGGCGCCGTCCTGCCGCAGATGCTCCCAGGCCCGCCACATCGCGTCCAGGCGCGCGATGGCCTCCGTATGCTTCCACCACTCCGGGCACCACACGGTATCGCTGAGATCGCTGACCTGCCGCCGATAGACGACGCTGAGGTAGTTCTCGACGAACTCCACCACGTTCTTGTAGGTCGGTATCTGCTGCTCTCGGGAAGTCTCGGTCACAGCGGTCGAACCTCCTGCCTCTCTCCCGGCCCGTTCTCCGGACCCGGTGGTGTTCCGCCCGGACCGTTATCCGGTTCCGTCTGTGCTCCCGCCGGCTTCTTGTCCAGGATCGTCGGCGCGCCCGCCGGGCCGTGGTCCGGCTCCGCCGGCTTCTCCTTGATCAGCGCGGGGGAACCGATGAGATCGGTGACCAAGGTCTTGCGCTGCGGATCGTGCTGTTCGATGGACTTCTTCACCGCGGCCGCGTAGTCGCCCTCCCACCAGGGCACGGTGCGCACCAGCACCGGCGGCGCGCCGGAGGAGAACACAATGGCCCGGCCGCGCGGCAGCGTCGCCAGCGCCTGCACGGTGAAGGTCTTGGAGGAACCCAGCGACCGCGAATAGCTCTTACCGCCCTTGGATTCGGAGACCGAGGCGGAGATGGCGGAGTGCTCCCCGATGGCCTCGGACCGCTCTCGCAGGAAGTTGGTGTCGTCCACACCGCTGCCGAGCACCTTGATATTGGCCGCCGACCACAGCGCGTTCATCCCGTCGTCGCCCCAGCAGCGCGCGCCCTGCGCCCAGGACTGCAGCACGGTCATCACCACGATGCCGCGCGAGCCGAAATGGCTGTACTGCTTGGGCAGATCCTTCCACCGGACCACGTTCGCGGCCTCGTCCAGCACCGCCAGCAGCGGAATCGGCAGGCGTCCGTAGGCCGAACGCGACGCCTTGCGCATGGCCACATCGATCACCGCCTCGGTGAGCGCGCTCACCAGCGGGGCCGCCGAACCGCGGCCCTCCAGCGACAAGCTGTAGAGGGTGCCGTTCTTCTCGATGAACTCCAGTTCGTCGAACTGGGCCCGGGCCGGCTCGTGCCGCTCCTCGCTGTGCGGGGTGACCCACTTGTGCACATTGCGCAGTTTCAGGCAGCGCACCATCTTCTTGGCGGTGCCGAAGATACCGCTGCGGGTCCGCGGGTCGGCGTTGTACTGTGCCGCCAGACCGGAGGCGGAGAAATCGTGTCTCGCATCGCGCAGGATATTGATCGGTTCGATGTTCTGCTGATCGGTCACCCATTCCCAGATCTGAGTGATCGGCTTCTTCGCGATCGCGGCGGCCAGGAAGAGCCCGGCCAGCAGATCCTCGGCCTCCGGATCGAAGAAGGCGTCGTTGCGGGAATCGGAACCGCTGTCACTGTCGGCGAAATGACCGGCCAGGCGAGCTGCCCGCATCTCGCAGCCGTCGCTGTTCGCGTCCACCCAGGCCAGCGGATTCCAGTACCAGGTGGGCTCTTCGGCAGCCACGCCCTGCGGGTCGAAGACGAAGGTGCGGCTGCCCTTGGCCTCGCGGACATCGCGGGTGGCGTCCACCACATCGCGTTTGTTGGAGGTGGCCAGGACCGGTCCGATGGCGGTGAGGATCGCCGGGATGACCCGGGAGGTCGATTTGCCCTGCCGCGGCCCCCAGATGTCCAGGTGCAGATCCTCATAGGAGCCGTACAGCATCGTGCCGTCGGCGACGGCGACGCCGATCGGTACCCCGGGTGCGTCGTTGTAGCCGAGCTGGACGCCCATGTTCTGGGCCTTCTCCCGGACCCCGGCCTCGGTCATCGCGGCGATGGCGCCGCCGTTGCCCATCACATCGGCCTTGTCGTCCACGGCGAGGCGGCCCACCAGCCGTCTGGCCGTGGCCCGCCGCCGGTACAGCACGAAAAGGGCCAGCGCGAGCAGTACGAGCAGCAGGATCACCGTCGTACCGGTGGGCCAGTGCAGCTCGCCCTTCACCATCCCGGCCACGATGTCGATCGGGTTGATCGGCATGTCCTGCTTCTGCAGCGAGAGCATATTGCCCAGGTGCAGGGCCACCCATACGGTTCCCAGGACGGCGCCGCCGACGTAGATCGCGATGAGGGTCAGATCGGGCCCGACCGCGGCCGGGTCCTTCACCGGTTTCTTCTTGGCCATTACTGCCTCCTGAATGGTGCCTGCCGGGTCACCGGTAGCCGTCCAGACGCCAGCCCTGCGGCGTACGAACGACGGTCGCGATGACGGTGGACGGCGCCAGGGGTTCCTCGCGGCCGTCCGGATAGACGACGGTCTGCTCGATTCCGATCTTGAATTGCTGCACACCGGGATCCGGCCCGGCCGGCGGTCGGTCGCCGGAGGCGAAGGTGAACGCCTCCACCCGCGCCCCGGCCACCGCCCAGTCACCCCACTGCAGTGACACCGCTGGAGCACCGGCGGTGGCCGTCGACGCGTCCAGCACCCGGACCAGGCTGGGCCCCAGCCATTTCCGCGCTCGTTCCAGCGAGGCGCCCGGAACCTCGGTGGCGGGCTCCCACTGATAGATCTCGCGCAGCGCCGCCACCGCGACCCCGTCCGGGGTCACCGGATCCGGGGCGGGCACGGCCTCGAGCCGCCGGGTGGTCGAGGTGGCCACGGTGCCACCCGATCTCACGTCCTCTTCGCCACTGCCGCCGCATCCGCTCAGTACCGTGATGCCCAGCATCAGCACCACCACCAGTCCCGCACCAGCACTCGTCTTCTCGTTCCAGGCTAACCGCCCGGACCTCGTAAACGCCGCCGATCCGCGCGTGTTCACAGCACCCTCCTCGCCCGGGCGTCGCCGGGTACGGCAGTTTCGGCCACCCCGCCGGGAGAATCCGCGGTCAGCGCGGGTGCCGCCTGGATCATCTGCCCGTTCCCGCTGTAGATTCCGACCCGCGCGGGTCCACGCGGCCCGAACTCGCTGAACACCAGATCCCCCGGCTGCACCTCGGCGAGCGGCACCTCGGTACCGGCCTCCCACTGCTGCTCGGCGGTACGCGGCAACGAGACCGCGCCGGCCGAGGCGGCGAATACTGCCGCCGAGGTCAGGCCCGGCCCGTCGAGCCCGCCACCGCTGGGTCCCTGCGGGCCACCGCCGCCCCATACGTACGGAGTGCCCAGCCATTCGTGTGCGGCCTGCACGACCTGGTCCCCGGCCGCTCCCGCACTGTCGGGAGCGAAACGCCCGGTGGCCCCCGGATCGCGGTATTCCGCTTCCATCGCCAGGATGTTCGTGACGTAGGGCTGGGTCTCGGAGTAGTGCGCGGCCACCTGATTCGGCATACCGCCCGACGCCAGCACCGCGCCCTCGCCCGCGTTGTAGGCGGCCAGCGTCAACGCCACCACATCGCCCTGGACCCGCCCCTCGCCGATCCAGCCGGTGATCTTGTGCGCGATCGCGCACATGTACCGGCCCTGTCCGACAATGGCGTCACCGTCGTCCCACACGCTGGCCACTCCATTACCGTCGGCATCGATCACGTACGGCTGACCGTCGTCGGGATTGATACTCGCGGCGGTGCCGGGCAGGAACTGCGCGAGCCCCTGCGCGCCCGCGGGTGAGGTGAGCCCACGGCGGAAACCGGACTCCTGCCGCCCCTGCGCGGCCAGCAGGGACGGGGAGACCTCGGGACACAGCGACCCGGCGCGGCGGTACCAGATCTCCAATTCCGGTGGCACTTTCCCATTGGCCAGCGCCCCACCCGGCGTACCGAAACCGCGCACACACGCCGGGTCGGTGGAATACGCACGGGCACCACCCAGATCCGGGGTGGGCGCACCGTCGAGCCAGGGCAGCGGGTCGATCTGCCGGCCGCCGGTGAACCGGCCGCCCGGCACGATCTCGAAATGCAGGTGGGGCCCGCTGGATTCACCGGCCGAACCCACCGCGCCGATATGCTGGCCGGCTTGCACGACCTGGCCGACCCGCACCAGTACGCCGCTGTCCCACATATGCCCGTACACCGCGGAATACGCGCGCCCGTTGCCCGCATCCACCGAATCCACCACGATCCAGTTACCGAAACCCGAGGCCGGGCCCGCGGCCACTACGATTCCGTCGGCCACCGAGAAGATCGGAGTACCGTCCGGCGCGGCCAGATCGACACCCTTGTGCCCCCCGCCGCGCGAACCGAAGACATCCGACACCAAATAGGTGCCGGCGGCCATCGGCCAACTGCGGCCCAGCGGACCCGCTCCGGCGGCCAGCGAGGGCGTCGCGATCGCGGTGGGATTGGCGGTGGACCCGTCCGGGATTCCCGTCTCACCGGCCGCGCGCGGGTCACCGGGCGGGTATCCGCCCAGTGGCGGCAGCGTCGCCTGGCTCGGGTCGAGCACCGACCCGCCCTCGCACGGGTCGTCCACGGCGGGCATCACGATGACGAGGATGACCGTCATCAGGCCGAGCACCAGACCTAGGCAGGTCCACAGCACCGATTTCGCGTTCACCGCGCTCCCGCGGGGTTCACGTCTCGCGCCGGGATTCGTTGAGGGTGTCGGCCAGGGCGCGGTTCACCTCCGCGGCCACCGCCAGTTGCTGCTGCAGCGCGGCAACCTTGCGGCGCAGGGCGGCCGCGTCCATCCGCTCCAGGCTCGGCCCCTCCGCCGCGCGCACCCAGTTGCGTACCGAATTGGTGTGCACCCCGATCTGTTCGGCGACCAGCCGGCACGCCTCCGATTCGCTGCGCAGCTTGCCGGTGAGCGCGAGAACCTGTTCCACCGCGGCGGCCCGGACCTCCGGCGAGACCCGGCGATAGGACCGATGCGGCATCATGAATTGCTCCCGCCTACCGGATATGAACTGTCCGGCGCCGCGGCCTGTTCGGCCGCATAGCGCCCCGGATAGGAGGTGAATTCTTCGAAACGCTGGTTGGTGTCGTGGATCCCGCTGCTCCTCTCGGCCGCGGTGAATTCCATATGGAAGGGAATGCCCGGCCGCCGGTCCTCCCCGATCTTCAGCAGGAACTTGCCGGTACCCGGCGGGGACGGTCTGACCTGACCCGGTCTGAGGGCCTCACCGGTCAGCGCCTGTGGCGCCGACCAGCTGGTCACCATCTCCTCCTCGGCCGCGGTGAAGGGCACTGTGCTGTCCAGTCGTTTGATCTCCTCGCCGGGCAGGGCGCCGAAGATTTTGGCGCGGGCCCGTTCCAGGAAACCGAGGGCCTTGGCGATGGCGGCTTCCGAACCCAGCGACTGCAGGTCCTTGATGGTGTGGCTGATCATGATCAGGGCGGTGGCGATACCGCGCTGCAGACGGGTGAGTTCGTCGACCCGGTCGACCATGAAATCACCCAGGCCCAGCACCTGCCACAGCTCGTCCATCACGACCTGGAAGTACCGCTGCGGGGCCATCCCCGCGTCGGTGAGCGTATGCGCCGCCTCCACGGCGGCGAATCCGTCGGCCCAGCAGGCCAGCATGACGGCGGCCTTGAGCTTCTTGTCCCCGTTCGGGATATGGGAGACGTCGATGCACACCGCAACCGAATCGGTATCGATCGGCACCGAGGTCTGCCCGTTGAACACCGCGCCGAACGGACCCTGGGTGAGGGCACGCAGCGACCGTCGCAACCCGCGGATCGCCTCGTGGTACTCGGTGGGGCTGTCGGCGCCGGCATCGAGCATCATCTCCTCGCCACCGGCGACGATGACCTCGAGCAGATTCTCCATGATGGGCGGCTGGTCCGGACTGAATCCGCTGCCCGGCCGGTACAGGATCCGCAGGGCGGTGGAGATCAGTGTCTCCTCGTAATCGCGTACCCGCGCGCCGCGCACCAGTTCCACCAGACCGGCGATCAGCGTGACCTGCCGGGCCCGTAGGTCCTGCAGCACCTGCCGCTGCAGCTCGGGATGCTCTTCCAGCCGCGGCACGATATCGCCGAGCACGCCGCCGGCCAGCGGGTTGAGTTTGCCGTGGCCGTACCCGAGATCGATCACCTGACCGCCGACCAGTTCCACCAGCCGCCGATAGTCGGGTTTCACATCGGCGAGCACCAGCGGGGTGATGTTCTGCGCGACCCCGCCGAGCACGATCCGCCGCACCAGCGACGACTTGCCGAAACCGTTCAGACCCAGCACGAACAAGCTCGGCGCGGTGATGAAACTACCGCGCATGAACCAGTTCATCGGGTCGAAGCACACCGGGGCGCCGGTGTGCAGGTGGGAGCCGAGCGGTGTACCGATCAGCGGTGCGCCGGCGCCGACCGACCACGGCCACAGCCCGGCGACCTGCGCGGTGGTGGCCCGGTACTCGACCGGGCGGCCCACCACGTTCATCCGGCCGCCGCCGGCCCCGGCGAACCCACGGTCGGTCAACTGGGCGGTCTGGCGGTCGAATCCGTCCTGGTACTCCTGTTCGGCGCGCGCGGCATAGTTGCGGCGGCGGATATCGTCGGTGCGGATCCGGAAGGTGGCCCAGGCGGCCCGGATACCCGCGCCTTCCCGGCTCACCTCCTCGAGCCGTGAGCGGGTGGCCGCGTCGAGCAGCGGCGGGCCCTGCTGCCGGCGTTTCTCGGCCCGCGCCTTCGCCCGGCGGGCCGCCTTGTCGAACTCCGGTGTGCCCATCGCCCGGTCGGCGGCCGTATCGACCCGGTTGCGGCGGACCCGCTCCCGGGTGCCCGCCTCGCCGTCGCGCCCGGTACGGGTCCGGCGATCGGCCCGCGAGCGTTCGGGATCGCCCCGTTCGGCGTCGCCGGATCCGCGCCGGCCGTCCCGGATATGCCGTTCGTCGTCCCGGCCGGACCGCGACCGGTCGCCGGTGGCGACCCGGGTTCTGTTGCGCTCCCGTACGGGTGGCTCGTGCTCGCGTGCCATCAGTCGTTCACCCCGCCAATGCTTTGGGAATGGTCGCGTGCTCGGGCAGGATCACCCCGCAACCGAGCGATGCCGCGAAGGCCGCCGCCTGGTAGCGGTAGCAGCGGCGGATCTTGAGCCGGGCCTGCGTGGACAGGTCGCGCGTGATCGCCTCGATCCGCGGCAGGTCACCGCGGTTCGGCTCGGTGATGGTGACCAGGGCGCCGAACCGTGTGACACCGTGGCCGCGCGCCTGCTCCTCCCGGGCCTGCTGGGTCGCGCCGACCCGCAGGGTCGCCGACGCCGACACCACACCGCGTTCGCTCTGCTGAGCGACCAGGGCGTTCTTGAAATCGTCGTCGACGATCTCGGCCGCATCGGCCGCCGAATGCGGCCGGTACACGATGGCGATCCGCTTCCGCGGCACCTCTGGATTCGGCGCCAGCAGCCGCTGCAGCACCCGCTCGTCCACCGCGCCCTCCGGGGCCGTGTCCATTTCCCAGGTCACCGACCGGCCGCCGTCGTGGATGAGGTGATCCCATTTCTCGTCGTGCGAGACCGGCCCGGCATCGGCCCAGTCCAGGCCGTGGCCCTCGGGCTCACCCGCGGCCACCTCGAGATCGGCCTGCGAGGCAGGGTCGTAGCTGCGCCGGATAAACGAAATCACCTCGTCGGCCGACATGGGCTGGGCGCGGACCCCGGCTTCGGCGAGCGCGGCGCAGATACCCGGTAGCCGGCGGCCGATCTCGACCGCTTCCTCCGCCGGATTCTTGCGACGTTCGGCGGTGGTCGCCTTGAACGTGATGGCGACCCGGGGCAGCAGTTGCACCCGCTCCTGCGGCAGTTCGGTGGCCAGCTCGTACATCACCTGCTGCGCCAGATCCGGCGCCTCCGGCCGGGTAATGGTGGAAACCTCGGTGAGCAACCGGTTCCCGGTCTCCGGGACGGTATCGATCACCGGCACCACGGCGACGATATCGCTCGTCTGGCCGACCGAGGCGAGGAAGGTGCCCCAGGCCGATACCCAGCGGTCGATCACCGGCTGGTCCACCGCCTCGTGACCCTGCGGCCACGCCCGCAGTACCACCGTGTACTGCGCGAACTGCGGCAGGTGGATCATGCCGAAGCTGTAACCGCCGGCGTCGATACCCTCGTAGAGCTTGGAGGGCGCGAGCAACCCCGGCAGCCGGGTGAAACCGCCCGGCACCCGGGAGAACCGGCCGCCGCGGTACACGTGCTCACCGCGATTACGCGAACGCATCCAGTGGAACATCATCAATCCCGTCTCGTAGCCCGAACGCCCACCGCGTCGCATGACGAGGGGAGCCATGATCACCACACCGGCCCCGCCGACGACGGCGCCCCACTGGAAACCGCCGATCATGGCGGTGAGCAGCGCGGTGATCACCACCGCGAAGCCGAGCACGGTCTCTTCCCACCGCAGCCCGAAAAGTCCGGCGCTGCGGGGCTTCTGCCACAGGCCGTAGGAGCGGCGTTCGTAGGTCTCGGTGCTGGTCATCGTGGGATGGTGTTCCTACCGAAGTCGGGGTTACGGTTGCGCCAATTGTCGCCTGCTACATCACCCATGGCCTGGTCCGCGCGGGTCATCCCGGCGGTCGCGGCGCGGGTTGCGCCCATTCTGTTGGCCACGCGGGACGCACCGGACGGTACACCGCCCGGGGACCCACTCGACCGAGGTCCCTGTCCACCGGCCGGCGCGCCGCCACCTCCGCCACCGCGCGGCGGGGGCATCGGGCGGGGTGCACCACCACCGCGGCCGCCGGGTGGCGGCGGACCGGCCGCGCCGCCCACGTAGCCGGCGCGACCCGGCGCCGCGGCACCCTTCGCACCGACCGCCTTGGTACCCATGGCGCCCAGACCGGCTGCCGCGATCAAGGTTCCACCGGTCGCGGTGAGACCCGAACCGCCACTGCCGACAATGGCGACCGCCGGCGTGACCAGCCGCATCAGCGCGGGCAGTACGAACGCGACACTGCACAGCAGCACGATGGCCACCAGCATGCGCTGGGCTTCCTCGGCCTCGGGCAGTCCGCCCGCCGGGGTCATCTCGTCCACGTGCCCGGCAGTGGTGAACGCGATCATGTACACGATCGCCGCCACCGGTTTCCACAGCATGAAGGCGATGATCCAGCCGACCAGTTTCTGATACGACTGCTTACCGGTGCTCATCCCGGAGGCGGCGGCCGCCAGCGGCAGCACACCGGCCGCGATCACCAGCAGGCCCTGCCGGACGATGGCCAGCACGATCTGGGCCAGCGCCCCGAGCAGTCCGACGATCGCGATGATGAGGACGAGGCCGGGCGAGAAAGCTTGCAGCTTACTGGTTTTCACCATCAGTTCGGCCATGTTGCGGGCATTGCCGTCGGTGGAGTCCTGGATAATCCATTCGGCGAAGCGGTCCGAGGCCACGGTGCCGGCCACGATCACCGCGCCCAGCATCCAGGAACTGAACACCACCCGGGTGAACATCCGGAACGATTCGGCCGCCTCCTGCATCGCGCCGCCGCGTCTGGCCTCGGCCAATCTGAGGCCCGTGATGATGATGGAGGCCATCAACAGCAGTATCTGTATTTGATACGTGTAGTCGTTGATCTTGGTGAACAGCGAACCGGAATCGCTGGCCACCTCGTTGGGCACCTTCATCCAGAAGGTCAGCGCCAGGATGATCGCCTCGCCCAGCCCGTTCATCAGCGAATCGACCACTTTGCCGAAGGTCGAATCCCACGCCTTGTCCTTGACGGCGGTGGCCGCTTCACCGGGATGGGTGGCGGCATTGCCCGCCTTGCACACCGCCGCGGCGGCGTCGCCGAGCGAGATCCCGGGGATGCCGAGCTCGTCCAGGGCATCGTGTATCTCGTTACAGGTCTCGTCGAACCCGTAGGACTGACCGTAGGCCACCACCGGCGTCGCCATCGACACGGTGAAGATCACCGCGAGGATCGTGACGAGCCGTCTGGCCAGTGACACCCGGTACGAGACCGCGGGAGTTCGCTCCCCGCGCTCGGAAGGGTCGTCTGCGCGCACTACCTGAGCTTCCACATTTCGTCCCAACATCGGAATCACCATCGAGTCCACCCCTCGAGCGATTCGACATACTCGGTCTGTGTGTTCGGCGAGGTGGTCGGCTTGAGCCGCCAATCCCCCGCGTCCCACACCATGATCAGTCGCAACGTCACCCACACCGGCTTCGCGTCGAGCGCCGGAGCACGCAGCGCCAACCGCACGATCGCCATATCGTCCGCGTAGTCGTCGATCTTGAACGCGTCGGACGCGACGAGGTACCGGGTCACCGATTCGGGCTGCTGTTCGGGCAGCCGATCCGCTTCCAGGGCCTTGTCGTAGGCCGCGATCTGCTGCGCCGAAACCCGCACCTGCCGTACATAGAGATCACGGTCCGCCGGCCGGGCGTTCAGCCGGTAGGTGATCTGGGCCGCGGCCAGCGCGGCGCCCTGCGGGGTGTGCGAGTACCCCACGGCCAGCCCGTCCTCGATCCGGTGCGGACCGTCGGAACTCGAGAACGGCACCGACGCCCCGTACACCCGCTGCCAGCCGCGGGGATCGGTGGTGCCCACCGGCGCGGCGGTCAGCCAATCGGGGTCCGTCGGCTTGCGTTGCGGGGACGGGTCCTGCGGAAGGACCTGCCCCGCCGGGTTGTTGGGGATATCGATGCGCCGGTTGAACACATCCACCTCCGGATCGGCGAAGCCCTCGCCCACCGCGGCCGGGGGCGGCGGCGCCGAGACGGGTTCGTCGTCGCGGCCCGTCCACATGACGACGCCGACCACCACGATCAGCGCCAGTACCGCCGCGGAGGCGATGACTCCGAAGGAGACGCGGTCACGCTGATAGGTCTCCTTCCCGCTCACTTCGGCGCCTCCACTTTCACAGTGTCACTGGGTAATTCGGTCACAGGGTCGATCGGTCGCGTAGTCGATTCCGGATCCGGCAGCCGTAACCTCCAATCCTGAGCGAACCACTCCACCGTCGTGTGGTTCACCGCTCTCGAACTGTCCGAGTACTCGCTGTACACGTCCACCGCGGCGCGCTGGTCGCTGTACTCGGTGATCCGGTATCCCAGCAGCCGCGGCGCGTAGACCGGATCCGCGGGACCACTGATGGACAGCTGCACCCGGTTCACCGCCCATTCGTCCTTCGCCGGGCCCGGAACCACCTCCCGGGCAACAATATTCGACCACTGTCCGTCGTCGGCGATCGCCAGGCGCACGGCGTGCACCATGGCGGCCACCCCGGCGCCGGCGGGGCTCTGCTCGAAACCCGTTGCGGCGCCGTCGGTTTGAGCCGTCGGACCCTGATCGCTATGCGGTAACGATACGCCCTGGAACGGCACCCAGCGCACATTCGTCGGGGGCGCCGACAGATCGGGCGGTGCCGCGGCGTCCCCGCCCCCGCAGCCCACGACGCCGGCCAGCAGCAGCGCGGACAGCACCTGGGCAGCCCTGAGGACATACGGCCGGCCGGACCGGCGCGGGGCCGGAATCACGGTCGATTTCATGCGCAGGTCGTTCTCCTCGCCTCGCCCCGGATCATCCGGGCAGGAACGCCAGGGCGATACCGGAGGCGCCGCTGGCCACGATCGCGCCGAGCAGGCTCATGAGCACCCCGTGCGAGGCGTCGTTCATCGCCAGATCGCCCTTGAACGTCAGCCACAGCTTTCCGGCCGAAACGATCATCCACGCCAGACAACCCATGAGAACGAACCAGAGCAGCCAGTTCAGCAACTGCATCAACGGTTCCAACACTTCGGCCGGCATCTGCTTGTACGCCAGAACACCGGCCGCCCCGACCAGATCCATTACAACCTCACGTTCCGATGACGGCGTTCATGATCGTTCCGGCACTGGTCGCGACCACGCCGCCGATCATCGCTCCGGCCACCATCTTCGGGGACTCGAGTCCACCGCCGGTCCATTTCTCCCACGCGAACTTGCCGCCCGCGTAGATGATTCCGCAGATCCCGGACAGCAGGACGAACCAGGTGAGGTACCGCACCAGCTGCAGGATCTTCTCCGACCCGGGCGGGGCCTCGGGCGTCGGATTGCCCACCTGGGCCACAACAACGGTGTCGTAGACCTGGTGCACGGCGAGAAGTACGGTGCTCATCGGGTGCCTTTCTCGATAGCTGAGGTGCAACATTCGGTCCGCGCGAGCGCGGGGAGCACGACACGGAATACGTACTCGACGGCGGCGATCACGGCATCACTCCTCTACGAATCTCGATCGGCCCCGAGTGGGGGCGGCCTCCGATTCCTCCAGCGCGGCCCGGGCGGCCGCGACGATTTCCGAACCGAGTTCCCTGATGTCCAGGGGAACCTCGTCGAGTGGGTCGATCCGGCGGCGGCGCTGCGGCGAGGTCGCGACACCCGGCGTCCACACCGGCAACTTCTCCGGTTCGACCAGCGTCCACTCCTCGTACCAGGGCACCTGCCAGATCTGTCCGGCCAGTGAGGCGACCACATCGCGGTAGCGCCGGATCTCCGGCGCCATCCGGCCCGGACGCGCCGCCACCGTGATGAGGCCGAGAACCTGGCTGGGCCCGGCGAACCCCGAGTGGTGCTGACGCAGCAGATCGTGCGCATGGGTCAGTCCGGCAATGGTCTCCCGCGCCACCAGCACCACGAACGGCGATTCCCGGTCGAAGACACCGGGCCAGCGCCGGCCCGAATCGGCGGCGGGCGCCAGCACATGGGCCAGCGAACTGGCACCGGCGCCGCCGTGGACACCCAGCAGCCACACCAGCGGCGCACGGCCGGCGCCGGGAACAGGACGGTCCCAGACCGCGGCGCGACGTGATTCCGGCGGTGGTACCACTCCGGCAACAGCGTGATGGTCGGGTCGACGAGGAAGATTCATAGCAAGGGACATAATGCCTCCCTCGACGGCGCTACCTGTAGTCCGCGGAGCCCGGAGCGAAGGCGGAGGGATCGCAACACGATGCCACCCTCCGCGTTCCGGATGGCCCGCGGAGTCGACGAAGGCCCAGCGACCGCATGATCCCGCCCCCGGGACGCAACCCACGGTCCGCGGAGGCCGGAGCCTTGACAGAAGGATCGCAACACGATGCCACCCTCCGCGTTCCGGATGGCCCGCGGAGTCGACGAAGGCCCAGCGACCGCATGATCCCGCCCGCGAGACGCGGCGCACGGTCCGCGGAGGCCGGAGCCCTGACGACGAGGCCGCATCATGACGCCATCCCGGCGAGTAGTCGCTCGTAGGTCTGCCGCGTCTCGTCGGCGAGTGCGACGTGACGCACCAGTTCGCCGCGTGCCAGATGGGGGTCGTAGGGCACCTCGACGATATCGCGGACCCAACCGGCCAGATGTTCCCGCAAATGGTCGGCTACCCGCGAATCGGCGCCGCGCAGCTGATGGGAGACCACGATGGTGGTATCGCCGACGATCCCGCCGCCCATGGGCTCCGAGGAGTCGCCGTATTCGTCGTCGAGCCATTCGAGAGTCACCCGCAGGCGGTTTGCCGCGTCGACCCGCGCCGGGATGGTCAGGACCAGTGCGACATCCGCGTCGTCGAGCAACGGCCGCAGCTGCCGGCTCGCGATCGGGTTCCCGCCGTCGTAGACGCCGGTGTATCCGGCCTGGTCGACCGCCCGGGCCACGGTGAGGTAGCTCGCCCGGCGGCGCAACGGCGCGGCGTCACGCCACAGCAGGCCGATTCCAGAGGTGGCCCGGGACATACAGTCTTTCAATGGGGCCGGCTCGTCGTCGCCGCGGCCGTACAACCACTGCTGCATGCTGATCGGGTGCAGATGCTCGTCGGCGCCGCGCAGGGCCAGATCGCCCCCCGCCGGCGTGGCGTCCACCGCGACCGTGGCGGTCCCCGCGAGACCGAGTTCACCCGCCAGCCCGAGCGCGGTGGTCGTGGTGCCGGCGCCGCCGCAGCCGCCCACCACCAGGATCGGCCGGGGCTCGCCGGCCGCACGGGTCCGGGCGCCACCCGGCAACCGCACCACCCGCGCCTTCCGGTCTCCGCCTGTCCCGTCCGTCACCTCGGCATCCGGTGCGGTGTCGAGCCAGCGGCTCCAATCCTCTCCCATCGCAGCACTCTCCTCTATCCGGCCGAGATACCCGTGATGAGGGTGCGGCCGTCGATCACCGCGGTGGTGACCGTTTGCCTGCTGTAGGTAGCGGGCTCGCCACCGGGCCGGAACTCGGTGACCTCGACCGTGTACCGGCCATCGGCCACGGTCACGATCCGTACACAGTGCGCGGTGCCGGGCGCCACGCTGTCGATACCCGCCTGGATCACCTCGGCGGAGGAGACCGGGGCGTCGGGTGCGACCGCGGCGCGCGCCTCGGCACCGGAACGCTGCACGTAGTAGGCGTACTGGAAGCGCAGCACGGCCTCGGGACCCGAATTCGTGCCGCCCGGCCCCGCACCACGCACCACCTGCGCGGTCTGTTCGGCCGGACACGCCGCGGCGGTGGGATCGGCGCCGGCGCTCCCGGCGGTGAAGCGCAGGCCCGCGCCTCCGTCGGGCGCGGCTCCGGGGCCGGCGGCACCGGGTGTGCCGGGCGCCAGCAGGTACAGGACCACGGCGGCGGCGATACCGAGCAGCACCACGGCGGCAAGGAGCACTCCGGCGGTACGGCGCCGGCGGGCGCCGTGCTCGGTTCCGATATCGCGGAGCCGGGCGGGGGTACGGCCGATCCGCGCCGGTTCGGTGAGTTCCTCGTCGTCGGCCCAAGGAAACCGGACCAGGTCCGCGTCCCGCTCATCGCCGGGCGCGTCCACCCAGTCCGACCAGCCACCGGTGAATTCGGTGCGGCGACCGGATAGTTCGGCGGGCGCCGGATCGGGCCGGGCTGTCGCGCTTCCGGCCTCGGCGATGTAGTCGGGGTACCTGGCGGGGCCGTCGTCGTCGGCCCCCGGGACGACCTCGCCACCGGACTCCGGCGCGCGAGGCGGCACATCCGTGTCGCGCGTCCCCTCCGGCTCCAGCGGACCGTACCATCGATCGAGCTTTTTGTAGGACTTCAACATTCCCCCATTCCCGTGGCGCCGGGCACGTGATCTGGCATCATCGATCCCTCTCGGCGATCAGTTCACGGAGAACGAGTCGGTTTTGGTTGTACGGGGTGTAGGAGTGGTGGTCACCGGACCCTCCGGGGCACCATTGTTCACTCCTGTCCCAAAAGGGAATTGTCCCGTACCGGAGGGAGCGGGCGCAGGCGACGCGCCGGGATCGGCACCTGAGAATCCGTTCGGAGCGGGAACTCCGCTGTCCGGCATGCTCGGGACCTGCGGTATCGCCCTTTCCGCGACGGGTTCGTTGCCGCTGCCGTGTACCGCGGCGAGATCCCGCGCGGCGGCGGCGAACCAGTCGGCGATGAAGCGGGTGGGCGCCTCACCGGTGGCCGAAATGGCCGCATTGCCATAGGCCTGGTGTCGCTGGATGGTGTCCCAGTAGCGCACCCATGTCGTGGTGTCGAGCAGGGCGTGGTTGTCGGTGATGTTGTCGACGACCGCGTCGAAAGCCTGACTCACCAACCGGATACCGGTGGTGGGTGGAACGAGCTGCGGAACGGCACCCAGCAGTTTGACACCCAGCATCAGCAGCGCCGCCGGGGGATTCGCCAGTCCGGCGGTGGCCAGTTCGGCGATCGCCGTGGGGTTCAACACCGTACGGACCACGGTGACCACCGCGTTCAGCCCGATCATGCCCACTTTCAGCAGAGCTCGCATGGCGCCCGGAATATCCAGCGGGGTCCGCGGATCGGCGGCGTCGGCCAGCCGTTCGGAGATCGACTTCTTCGGCGAGATGTTCAGCGTCGCCAGCGAGGTGCCCTGGATGTCCTCGTTGACCACCTTGGTGGCCGTTTTGATGGAGGTGAACGCCAGGGCCTGGGCGATCGAGGTGAGCGAGGCGATCGGATCGCCGCCGCTGAGTTTCATCTGCCCCACGACACCGGCCACCGCCTTGAGGATCGGCGCGCCCTCGGGAGCATCGCAGGCGAGATCGCCCGCGGCACAGAAACTGGCCACACGCCCGGTGAGCGCACCGAAATTCTCCGCGGTATCCCGATCGGGCGCGATACCGCCGCCGGTGGCCGGCGTCTGGTTCAGTGCCGCGATATGCCCGATCTCGGTGCCCTCGGTGCCGGGAGCGGGGTCGGGGTTGGCCTTGCCCGGCGCACCGGGGAACAGCGGGGCTCCGGCGTTCCGGGTCGGGTCACCGATCAAGGCGACCGCGGCGACCTTGTCGGCGGGCAGGCCGCCCTGCCCCCGGCCGATCTCCTGCGCGAATACCGAGGCCACATGCGCGCCCTGCGAATACCCGACGATCGCGAAGCGGGTCTCCGGGCAGCGCTGTGCCACCGAGCCTGCCATACTACGCAGCCGGATCAGGCCGCCCTTCACCGAATCCGAATACGGTGTGGCGCTACCGCCGTCGACCCCACCGAAGCTGGACTCGTACGGCACGTAGGCACGCTCGACCAGTCCCTGGTCGGGCGCCGCGGCCATGAGCGGCCGGAAGACGGTGGACAGCATGCCGGTATCGGTCGTGGGGGCGGCATCCGGCGAGGATTCGCCGGTGCCCTGGATCCCCAACGCGTACAGTGCCGGACACGACGTCACCGCGAGTTCGGTCGAGGGGCCCGCCGGATTCGGCGGTTGAGCGTACGCGGGAGCGGCGAGTGTGCCCGCTGCCGCCGTCGCCACAGCGACGGTGAATGCGATCAGCATCCCCGAGAATCTTGTGCATCCAGCCATAGCGACCCGCAATCAGTCCTACCGCAGTTACCGAGCGCGACGAAACGCAGTAAACGGTAACAGATTCCGGCTATGACCGCTGAAGCGCCGAAGAGTTTACGCGACCCGCCAGCACGACCCGTACGTGACGCGGCGCGCCGAAGCCCGAACGTTATATTCTTCCGGCGACCGCAGAAGGGCTGCCAAGGCCCCGAAACACGTCCCGGAACACCCCTCTTCCCGTCTCGGTGAAAGACGGAATCCGCGGGAAACGCACGCGGTCACCACGGGGACACCCGGAACACCGGCCGACGCCCGCGCACCGCTCGGCCGCCGAGACCACCGCAGCGAACGCACACGGCCACGCCGGACATCGGGGCACCCGGGAAGAGTACGACCACGACCACAATGGACGCGGGGGACGCTCAGGCGGCGGAGGTCACCCGGTACACGTCGTAGACACCTTCGACATTGCGGACAACATTCAGCAAATGCCCGAGATGCTTCGGATCACCCATCTCGAAGGTGAATTTGCTGATCGCCACCCGGTCGCCATGGGTGGCCACCGACGCGGACAGGATATTGACCTTCTCGTCGGCGAGCACCTTGGTGACATCGGAGAGCAGCCGGGTGCGGTCCAGCGCCTCGATCTGGATGGCCACCAGGAACACCGAATGCGGCGACGGCGCCCACTCCACTTCGATGATGCGTTCGGACTGGGCGCGCAGCGAATCGGCGTTGGTGCAGTCGACCCGGTGCACACTCACCGACCCGCCGCGGGTCACGAAACCCATGATCTCGTCACCCGGTACGGGAGTGCAGCATTTGGCCAGTTTCGCGACGGTCCCCTCGGCACCCGGGATCAGTACGCCGGCATCACCGGTGAGCCGCTGCCGCGACGGTGTGGTGGACGGCGTGGACCGTTCGGCGAGTTCGTTCTCGACATCACCGATTCCGCCCAGTTGGGCCATCAGCCGCTGCACCACGTGATGCGCGGAGACCTGATGTTCGCCGACGGCGGTGTAGAGCGCGGAGATATCGCTGTAGTGCAGTTCGTGGGCGACGGCGGTCATGGCATCGACGCTCATCAACCGCTGCAGCGGCAGTCCGACGCGGCGGACCTCCTTGTTGATCTGTTCCTTGCCGCTCTCCAGTGCCTCTTCGCGACGCTCCTTGGCGAACCATTGCCGGATCTTGGCCTTGGCGCGCGGCGAGACGACGAAGGTCTGCCAGTCACGGCTGGGCCCGGCATTGGGCGCCTTGGAGGTGAAGACCTCGACGACCTCACCGTTCTCCAGCTGGCGCTCCAGCGCCACCAGCCGCCCGTTGACCCGGGCACCGATGCATTTGTGCCCGACCTCGGTGTGCACCGCGTAGGCGAAGTCCACCGGCGTCGACTTCTGCGGCAACGTGATCACATCACCCTTGGGGGTGAAGACGAAGATCTCGGGCGCCTTGAGGTCGAAGCGCAGCGATTCCAGGAACTCCGCCGGGTCGGCGGCCTCCCGCTGCCAGTCGAGCAGCTGCCGCATCCAGGCCATATCGTCGACCTCGGCGGCGTCCCCGGAATGGCGGCCCTTGGTCTCCTTGTAGCGCCAGTGCGCGGCGATCCCGAATTCGGCGGTCCGGTGCATATCGTGGGTGCGGATCTGCACCTCGAGCGGTTTACCGTCCGGGCCGACCACCGTCGTGTGCAGCGACTGGTAGACGCCGTAGCGGGGCTGGGCGATATAGTCCTTGAACCGCCCGGCCATCGGCTGCCACAGCGAATGCACCACACCGACGGCGGCGTAGCAGTCGCGCACCTCGTCGCACAGGATCCGGATACCCACCAGGTCGTGGATATCGTCGAAATCCTTCCCCTTCACGATCATCTTCTGATAAATCGACCAGTAGTGCTTGGGGCGGCCCTCGACCGTGGCGGGGATTCGGGACGCCGCGAGGGTGTTGACGATCTCCGCGCGCACCTTCGCGAGATAGGTGTCACGTGACGGCGCCCGGTCGGCAACCAGGCGGACGATCTCGTCGTATTTCTTGGGATGCAGAATCGCGAACGCGAGGTCCTCCAGTTCCCATTTCACGGTGGCCATACCCAGCCGGTGCGCCAGCGGCGCGATCACCTCGAGGGTTTCGCGTGCCTTCTTGGCCTGCTTCTCCGGGGGCAGGAACCGCATGGTCCGCATATTGTGCAACCGGTCGGCGACCTTGATCACCAGGACACGCGGGTCGCGCGCCATCGCGATGATCATCTTGCGGATGGTCTCGGCCTCCGCCGCGGCGCCCAGATTCACCTTGTCCAGCTTGGTGACACCGTCGACGAGGTGGGCCACCTCGGAACCGAAATCCGCGGTCAGTTGTTCGAGCGAGTACCCGGTGTCCTCGACGGTGTCATGCAGCAGGGCCGCAACCAGGGTGGTGGTGTCCATCCCCAGCTCGGCCAGGATATTCGCGACGGCCAGCGGGTGGGTGATGTACGGATCACCGGATTTGCGGAACTGGGTCGCGTGCCGCTCGTCGGCCACGTCGAACGCCCGCTGCAGCTGGGTGAGATTGGCCTTCGGGTACAGCTCGCGGTGCACCGTGGCCAGCGGCTCGAGCACCGGTTTGACCGCCGGGATGCCGCGCTGACCGGTCATCCGCCGGGCCAGCCGGGCCCGTACCCGGCGCGACGCCGAACTCGGGACCGCGCCGGAGGACCGGACACCGTCGGGTTCGGGCGCGGGCTCCGGGCGCGAACCGGCGGCAGGGGCAGGGGTGGCGGCACCGTTCGACTGCGAACCGGACGTCTGCTCGACATTCGCCTCGCCCAGATGCTGAGTCATGCCACCACCTCTCCGTGCCGCGGCAGATCACCGCAACGTTCCAGACCACCAACTTTAACCCCCACAGCACCGTGGGAAACCCCCGCCGCAACACCATCGACATCGATCGATATCCCCGGCCACCCGGGAGAACGGCCCGATCGCACCCCGGCGTTCCCCCGTCGGCGCGGTCCGGGGTCATTCCACCAGACCGGCCGGGGTCAGTTCCAACTGCCGGGTGACCCCGATCTCGTCCAGGAACCGCTGATCATGACTCACCACCAGCAACGCTCCCCGATACGCGGCGAGTGCCTGCGTGAGATGGCCGAGACTCACCAGGTCGAGATTGTTGGTGGGTTCGTCCAGTATCAGCAGGCCGGGCCCGGGTTCGGCGAGCAGCAGAACAGCCAGCGCGGCCCGCAGCCGCTCGCCACCGGACAGGGCGGACGCGGGCACATCGGCGGCGGCACCACGGAACAGGAAGCGAGCGAGCTGGGCGCGGATCCGTTCCGGTGCCGCGTGTGGGGCGGCGCCGGCGACGTTGTCGTATACGGTCCGCTGCTCGTCGAAGATATCGAGACGCTGCGGGAGCAGCCGCCAGGGCACCCGGGGCGGTTCCGCGGTGATCCGCCGCAGCAGCGTGGTCTTTCCGACACCGTTGCGGCCGGTGATCGCCAGCCGCTCCGGCCACCGCACCGCGAGGGACACCACCGGGCCGTTGGCCAGTTCCACCCCGTCCAGCTCGAGGACCTCCTGCCCGGGATGCAGTCGGGTACCGGGCAGATCGACGCGGATCTCGCGATCGTCGCGCAGCATCTCCTCGGCCCTGTCCAGCCGTTCCCCGGCGTCCTCCACTTTCTCCAGATGGTTGTTGCGCAGTTTGCCCGCTGCGACCTGTGCCTGCCGTTTGCGCTGGCCCATGATGATCTTCGGTTCGCGCTTGTTCTCGAACATCTTCTGCCCGTACCGCTGCCGCCGGTCGAGTTTGATCCGGGCCTGTACCAGTTCCCGCGACTGTTTGCGCACATCGCTGCGGGCCTCCCGGATCGCTGCCCGCGCTGTCTCCTGTTCCTGATCGACGGCGCGCTCGTAGTCGCTGTAGTTGCCGCCGAACAATCGCAGCACGCCGCCGCGGAGTTCGGCGATGGTGTCCATCCGCTCCAGCAGATCGCGGTCGTGGCTGACCACCACGACGGTCCCGGTGAACTGTGCGACCACCTCGTAGAGGCGGGCGCGGGCGGCACCGTCGAGGTTGTTGGTGGGTTCGTCGAGCAACAGCACATCCGGTTCGGTCAGCAGTTGCGCGCCCAGGCCGAGCAGGACGGTCTCGCCACCGGACAGCGTCGCCAGGCGGCGGTCCAGCTGCTGTACACCGTCGGCGAGGTAGCCGAGACCGAGCCGGCCGAGCATCGCCACCGCGCGTTCTTCGATATCCCACTGCGCCCCGACGACCTCGAAATCGGTCTCGGTACCGCTACCGGACTCGATGCGATGCAACGCTTTTCGGATCCCCGCGATACCGAGTACCTCATCGACGCGCCGGCCGACGGCGAGCCCGAGATCCTGGCGAAGATAGCCCAGCTCCCCGGTCACGGTGATCGACCCGCGAGCGGGCAGCAGATCGCGCGCGACCAGCCGCAGCAGGGTGGATTTCCCGGCGCCGTTGGCTCCCACGAGCCCGATATGGCCCGCGGTGAGCACCGCGTCGAGCCCGTCGAACACCGGAGTCCCGTCCGGCCAGGTGAACGAAAGATCGGAAAGGGAAATATCGGCCATGGCTGCCCCTGGAGGTATCGATACGGAGGCGACGCGCAGAACGCGGGCCGCACGAGCGACTACCTCATGAGAGCAACGGCAGCTCCGATCCTCGGAAACAAGACTCCGGCGACGATACGCGCCGGCCACCACGAACGCCAGCACATTGCGCACCGGGTCACATTTCGGCCCGGGAGTCGCGTGACCTACACGGTGACGATCGACGTGACCGGGTATTCGCCCTGTCGGGCCCGGCCGCCCAGCGCCTCGATTTCCAGCACGACCGCGGCAGCCACCACCTCTGCCCCGGCCTCAGCGAACAGGTCGGCGGCGGCGGCAAGCGTCCCGCCGGTCGCCAGGACATCGTCGAGCAGCAGGACGCGGCGGCCCTCCAGCGCCACGCCGGTGGCCGGAATCTCCAGCGCCGCCGTACCGTATTCGAGTTCATACTCCCGCGTGATCACCGGCGGTGGGAGTTTGCCGCGCTTACGGACGGCCAGCACACCGGTACCCAGTGTCGTGGCGACTCCGGCGCCGAGGAGGAAACCCCGGGCATCGACCCCGGCCACCAAATCGGCATCCGGCACCAGCGCGGCCAGACAGTCGACCACCGTACGGAAGCCCTGGGAATCGGCGAAAACCGGAGTGAGATCGGCGAATCGCACCCCCGGCTCCGGGAAGTCGTCGGCCCAGCGGGTGTATCTGCGCACCATCGCGGCGGCCTGACCGGATCGCGCGGCGACCACGTCCGCGGGTTCGACCGCCGCGTGCTTGCTCATCGACACCTCCATGATCGGCTACCGCGCAGCTCAGCGCTGCAGGACCCACTGGTCCATATTCCAGCCGGATCCGGCCCGGGTGGGCCCCGCGACGGCGTTCTGCAGCCCTCCGCCGAAGGCGATGGTGCGCGGCGTCGCGAACAATGGCACGCTCGGCAGCTGTGCCCACAGCAGGTTCTCCGCCTCGGTGAGCAGATTCAGCTGATCTGTCGAATTCTCGTCGGCCGCAAGCTGATCCGTGATCGCATCGTAACGGCCGTTGCGGAACTGACCGACATTGAGCCCACTGCCGCTGCGCAGTCCGCTCACCGCGGCGATACCGTCGAGCGAACCGGCCGGACCGGGCAGTCCGCCGGGGCCGCCGAGAACCGCGTCCACCGCGCCGCCGGCCAGTTGCGCGGTGCCGAAGTCCGGGGTGCCGGCGTCCTCCACGGCGATCCCGGCCTGCCGGCAGGAGTCGGCGATCATCGATACGGTGCGCGCGCGGCGGGCATCCGGGGCCAGATAGCCGACACGGACGGTGAGCTGCTTCTTCCCGGACTCGGCGAGCGCAGCCTTCGCCCCGGCCACATCACCGCCGGCGAACGGATCGGCGGCGCCGGTCACCGCCGGGTAGAACGGCGAATCCGGCTGCACCGTACGCGAATCCGCAAGACCCGAGCCCAGCCCGGTCTCCGGTGCCTCCGCCACCCGGCCGAGCTGGTCGAACAGCGCCTGGCGGGGCACACACAGCGCGAACGCGCGCCGCGCGGCATCGGTTTCGAAGACTCCACCGGTGCCGAGCACCAACTGCTCTACCCCGCGGCCGGGCTGCTGTTCGACCGCGAACGCATCCAGGTTCAGGTCCGGCAGCGAGCCCGTACCGATATCGACCACCGAGACCGAACCGTCCGCGATATGGGCGGCGAGGTCGGCCGGTTTCGGGTACACCACGATCCGGCCCGTGGCGGGAGCGTCACCCCACCAGCGTTCGTTGGCCACCAGGACCAATCCGTTGCCGAGATCGAACGATTCGATCCGGTACGGCCCGGAGGACGGGAACGCGGTGATATCGAGATCACCGGGCGCCAGATTCCACCCGGTATTCCAGAACTGGGCCAGCCGGTCCAGGGCGGGCCGGTCGTCGTTCTGGACGGCGGCGACGATATCGGGCACGTTCGCGGCCTGGGTCGCCACATGCGCGGGCATCAGTTCACCGGCGCCGAACAGGGTGCGCCAGGGCGAGTAGCGACGGCCCGGCCGGAACACCACCGTGCCGTCCTTGGACCCGGGCCGGCACTCCACCCGCTCGATATCCTCGTAGCCGGCCGTGCTCGCCGAATCGAACCCGGGAAACCGGCCGCTGCGTGCGGCCCAGGTGAACACCAGGTCGTCACACGAGGTGGGGACACCGTCGGAGTAGACACCCGCGGGGTTCAACCGGTACTGGATCGTCTGCGCCTCCCCGGGCACCTCCTTGGCGGACCCGGTATCGGTATCGGCGATCGGCTGCCCGTCGGGGCCGGTGTAGAAGAAGCCGGTGAGCACCCGGCCGAACACCGCCTGGGCCGCAGCCGCCCCGGCGGTGGTCCCGCCGTTGTAACTGGTGACGGTGGTGTCGACGGCGTAGCCGATCGACGGCACCTTGTCCTTGCCGGAACATCCGGCCGCCAGTCCGGCCGCCGCGGCCGTGGCCGCGAGCAGCGCGATCGTCCGGCGCAGAGATGAGTGTCGCATCGAACTACCCCTCGTCTGTCAGTGCCGCCTCTGTCGTTTTCCGGTGGGGCGGGCGCCGGGCGGAGGCCCGCCGGGCCCGGTCCTGCGTGGGTTGCGCTGATCCAGGTCTTCGGGTGCGCCCGCGGGGCGCCGGCCGGGTCCCGCCGCGGCCCGGTCGGCACCGGGGACGGGCCGTCCGCTCGCCGGTGCCGTGCGCCGCGCGTGCACCTTCTTCGTATGCGCCGCCACCGGGCCCCAGCGTTCCTTGATGGATACCAGCAGCGGAGTCGCGAAGAAGATCGACGAGTAGGCGCCGACCAGGGTGCCGACGAGCTGCACCAGCGCCAGGTCCTGCAGTGTGCCGACCCCCAGCATCCACACCGCGATCACCATCAGGCCGATGATGGGCAGTGCGCCGATGAGGGTGGTGTTGATGGAACGCATCAGGGTCTGGTTGATGGCCAGGTTCGCCTGTTCCCCGTAGGTGCGCCGGCTCGTGTGCAGCACCCCGCGGGTGTTCTCCTCGACCTTGTCGAAGACGACGACCGAGTCGTAGAGCGAGAACCCGAGGATGGTGAGCATGCCGATCACCATCGCGGGGGTCACCTCGAAGCCGACCAGCGAATACACCCCGGCCGTGACCAGCAGGTCGAAAACCAGGGCGGCCAGCGCCGCCAGGGCCATATCGCGTTCGTAGCGGATACCGATGTAGACGCTGACCAGTACCAGGAACACCGCCAGCGCGATCAGCGCCTGCCTGGTGATCTGCCCGCCCCAGGTCTCGCTGACATCGGAGGCGCTGATGGCGTTGCGGCTGGGGTTCCCGCTGTCATCGCGCGGCTGGAACTGGTCGAACAGCGCGGCCTGCAGGGCGCCGAGCTGTTCGGCATCCAGTGTTTCCGAACGGATCAGAATGGTTTTGCCGTCGCCGGTACCCACGGTCTGCACCGATTCGGGCTCCGAACCGATGGTGTCGCTGTAGACCGTCTCCACCTGCTCGGTGGTGACATCACCGGCCGGCAGCTGGATACGCGAGCCGCCGACGAAATCGATACCGAAGGTGAAACCGCGCACCGCCATGCTGGCCAGGCAGATCAGCACGATCCCAGCGGTGATCAGATACCAGCGGCGCCGGTTGCCGATCACATCGAGTACACCGGTGCCGGTGTAAAGGCGGTTCAACCAGCTGTGCCGGGCGCCGGAGGGGCGCGGCGCGGAAGGTTTGTCCATCGTCACGGGGCTGTTCATCGTCACGCCTTCCCGACCGCGGCCTCGGCCGCCTTGCGTTCCCGGGCGAGCTCCTGCATCGCGCCGAGCCCGTTCACCGACGGTTTGGCCCAGAAAGTGGACCGGGAGGCCAGGTGGACGAGCGGTGCCGTCACCAGGACCACGACCACCACGTCGAGAATGGTGGTCAAACCGAGCGTGAACGCGAAGCCGCGCACCTGGCCGACGGCCAGTGCGTACAGCACGGCGGCCGCGATGAAGCTGACGGCGTTACCGGACAGGACGGTCTTGCGCGCGCGCTGCCAGCCGCGCGGTACCGCCGACCGGAAACTTCGTCCCTCCCGCATCTCGTCCTTGATACGTTCGAAGAACACGACGAACGAGTCGGCGGTCATACCGATACCGATGATCAAACCGGCGATACCGGCCAGGTCCAGGGTGAACCCGATCCAGCGGCCGAGCAGGACCATGATCCCGTACACCGCGAAACCGGATCCGATCAGCGACAATGCCGTGAGGAATCCGAGCATGCGGTAGTAGACCAGGCAGTAGATCAGCACCGCGACCAGGCCGACCGCCCCGGCGAGCAGGCCCGCCTTCAGCGAGGACAGCCCGAGAGTCGCCGAAACCGTCTCGGCTTCGGAGGTCTGGAACGACAGCGGCAGCGAACCGTACTTCAGCGTGTTCGCCAGTTCCTTGGCGCTGGCCGCGTTGAAATCACCGGAGATCGAGGTGCGCCCGCCCAGCTGGGGACCCTGCTGGACCACGGGTGCGCTGACCACCTCCGAATCGAGGACGAAGGCGACCCGCTGCTGCACGTACTCACCGGTGAGCGAGGCCCAGGCATCGCTACCGCTGCCCTTGAACTCGAGGTTGACCTCGTGCCGCGCCTGCTCGGTGTTCAGGCCGGAGGTCGCGTCGGCGATCTCCTGTCCGTCGATCCGGCTCTTGTCGAGCAGGAACACCTCTTTACCGTCGGTGGAGCAGGTGACCAGCGGCAGGTTCGGATCGTCGTTGCCGGCGAGCGGATCGGCGGCGGTGCAGTCCAGGGATGCCATGGCGAGCTGCTGGGTGGTGGGATCGGTGCTCTGCCGGATGGCTTTGGCCATCTCGATCTCCTGCTGCGCCTGTTCCTGCGGGCTCAGCGATCCTTCGGCGGGAGTGGCCGGCGGAGCGTTCGGATCCTGCGGAGCGGGAGCCGGAGTGGTCTCGGCGGGCGCCGAAGGTTCGGTGGGCGGTTCACCGGGCGCCTGCGCCGGATGGACGTCGACCTCGCTCTCCGGCAAGGGCGCGGCGGCGGGGGTCTCCTCGGCCGGTGCGGTGGCGCCGGTATCGGGAGCCGCACCGTCCTGAGTGCCGGTGTCGGGCGTGGTGCCCGCATCGGGAGCTGTGTCCTCCGCACCGGTACCGGGTACCGCGCCCTCCGCACCGGCCGGTGCGGGAGCGGGCTCGGGCGCCGGGGTGGTCTGGCCCGGGGCCGGCTGCTGCGCGCTCGGCGCCGGCGCAGCGTTCAGGACCGGCCGGATGTACAGCTTGGCGGTGCTGGCCAGGGTGCGGGCCTGCTGACTGTCCTCGCCCGGGACGGTGATGACCAGGTTGTCCCCGTCGATCACGACCTCGGATCCGGAGACGCCGAGACCGTTGACCCGGTTCTCGATGATCTCCTGCGCCTTGGCGAGACTGTCCTTGCTGGGCCGGTTCCCGTCGGGCGTTCGCGCGGTCAGGGTGACCCGGGTACCACCCTGCAGGTCGATGCCGAGTTTGGGTGTCGGTGATTTGTCACCGGTGAAGAACACCAGCGCGTAGATCGCGGCCACCAGCACGCCGAACAAGGCGAGCCAGCGGAATTGGTGCGCCGATCCCTGGGACGGTGGCACAGGTCGTCATCTCCTAGGCGGAAGTTCTGGGTGGAGCGGCCACGGCACATGCCTATACCACCGGTTGCCCGGGATATCCGGTTCCGGTGGCCGGGCCGTGGTGATCAGTCCTTGGTCAGCCGGATTTCGGTCTGCTCCGGGGTCTCCTCGGCGGTGGGGGCGTCGACGGAGTCGGTCGACTCGGCGCCCTCAGTGCTGTCACCAGCGGTTTCGTCGTCGGTATCGTCGACGCGCACGTCGCGGATGGCCGCACGCAGCCAGGTGGTCACGACATCCTCGGCGATCTCGAGATCGACACTGGTGTCGTCGGCGTCGATCACGGTGCCGTACAGGCCCGAGGTGGTGGTGACCCGGTCACCGACCTTCAGACTGTCCTGCATCTGGGCGACTTTGTCGGCCTCTTTCTTCTGGCGGCGCATGCCTAGGAACATCGGCACCAGCAGCGCGACCAGTATGAGCGGAAACAGCAGATCCATGGTCGAAGTCAGTTCCTGATCTGGGTGGGGAGGGGGACAGGTACGCACACAGTCTGCCAGTTCTTCGGATCCGCGCCACACCCGCACGCCGGAACACGCGGCAGCCGGGTAGCCGGGAGTCGAGCCGGTGGCACATATCACCCATCGGCGAACCCGCGATGAGGAGCGCCCGGCCGCGCGATAATCAGCGAATGACTCCCGAAGATGTTCACCAGATCACTTTCGCGCGAGCACCATTCGGCCGCCGCGGCTATCGGGAGCGCGATGTCGACGAGCTGCTGGATCTGATCGCGGCCGCGCTGGCCGGGCGGGCAACGGTCACCTCCGAGCATCTGAGCCGCGGTGTCCGCACCGTGCCGAACATTTTCCAGCGCGGCTACCACCCCGACCAGGTGGACGCCTTTCTGCAGCAGGTGCGCCGCCGGTTCGGGCTCTGACCGGCGCACGGATCAGGCCGCGACGAGCGATCCCGCGCCACCGGCCCGTGGACAGCGGCTCATTCGAACAGATCGAGCGTCGGATGCGGTTCGCGACCGCGGACCTCGAGCGCCCCGAACGCCAGGTCCGGAGGCGGGATGAGGCCCAGATGCGACCAGGCGGCGGCGGTCGCGACCCGGCCGCGCGGGGTACGCGCGACCATCCCGGCCCGCACCAGGAACGGTTCGCACACCTCCTCGACCGTCGCCGGTTCCTCACCGACCGCCACGGCCAGCGTCGAGACGCCCACCGGTCCGCCGCCGAAGCCACGGACCAGGGCGCTCAGCACCGCACGGTCGAGCCGATCCAGGCCCATCGGATCGACGTCGTAGACCTCGAGCGCCGCCCGGGCGACCGCCAGGGTGATGAGGCCGTCGGCCCGCACCTCGGCGTAGTCGCGTACCCGGCGCAGCAGCCGGTTGGCGATCCGGGGCGTGCCACGCGAGCGGCCCGCGATCTCGGCGGCGGCGTCGAGATCGATGCTCACGCCGAGAATCCGCGCCGAGCGCTGCAGGATGAGCAGCAGTTCGTCGGGTTCGTAGAACTCCATATGGCCGGTGAAACCGAACCGGTCACGCAGCGGGCCGGTGAGCGCACCAGACCTGGTGGTCGCCCCCACCAGGGTGAACGGGGCGATATCGAGCGGGATCGAGGTCGCGCCCGGTCCCTTGCCGACCACCACGTCGACCCGGAAATCCTCCATCGCCAGATACAGCATCTCCTCGGCGGGCCGGGCCATGCGGTGGATCTCATCGATGAACAACACGTCACCGGCGACCAGATTACTGAGCATGGCGGCCAGATCACCCGCACGTTCCAGGGCCGGGCCGGAAGTGATGCGCAGCGCGGTGCCCAGCTCGGTGGCGATGATCATCGCCAAGCTCGTCTTGCCCAGCCCCGGCGGCCCCGACAGCAGGATGTGGTCGGGTGTACCGCCGCGGGCCCGGGCGCCGCGCAGCACCAGGGTGAGCTGTTCGCGCACGCGCAGCTGGCCGATGAACCCGTCGAGTGAGGTGGGACGCAGCCCGGAGTCGGTATCGCCGTCCGAGGCCAGGTAGTCGGCACTCACCTGCGATTCCGGCGAGGTCTGGTCGTCGTCGTATTCCATTACGGCCTAGCGATTCCTGCCCAGCATCCCGAGCGCGGCGCGCAATGCGGCCGAATTACCCGCGTCGGGATTCTCCGCCAATACCGCGTCCACAGCGGGTTCGGCCTGTTTCAGCGGGAATCCCAGGCCGCTGAGCGCCTCCACCACCTGATCGCGGACCGGCGTGGATACCGGCGCGACAGCGGCCGCGCGGTCCGCCGGAACAGGAACCAGGTTCACCTTGTCCCGCAGTTCCACCACCATCCGCTCGGCCCCGCGCTTGCCGATGCCCGGCACCCGGGTGAGGGTCGCGATATCGCCCGCGGCCAGCGCCTTGCGCAGCGCCTCGGGTTCCAGCACCGCGAGCACCGCCATGGCCAGCCGCGGCCCCACCCCGGACACGGTCTGCAACAGACCGAACAGATCGCGCGACTCGGTGTCGGCGAACCCGTAGAGGGTCATCGAGTCCTCACGCACGATCAACGCGGTGAACAGCGTGGCCTCCGCGCCGCGGGTGAGACCGGCCAGGGTCGCGGGGGTGGCGTTGAGCTGGTATCCGACGCCCGATGCCTCCAGCACCGCATGATCGAGGGCGAGTTCGAGGACTTCGCCACGTATGGACGCGATCACCCGCGTACCGCCTTCCGCTGCTGTTCCAGTCGTTGTGTGTACTGCTGCCGGGCCCGTTCGGCCAGGGCTTCGGCCCGTGCCATCCGCTCCAGCAGCGGCGCCCGCCAGCAGTGGCAGATGGCGAGCGCCAGCGCGTCGGCGGCATCGGCCGGTTTCGGCGGGGTCGCGAGCCCGAGAATCCGGGTGACCATGGCGGTCACCTGTCTCTTGTCCGCAGCACCGTTGCCGGTGACGGCCGCCTTCACCTCACTGGGAGTATGGAACATGACCGGGATTTCGCGCCGCGCGGCCGCCAGTGCGATGACCCCGCCCGCCTGCGCGGTGCCCATGGCGGTGCGCACATTGTGCTGCGCGAACACCCGCTCGATCGCCACCACCTCGGGGCGGTGGGTGTCCATCCACTCCTCGGCGGCGTCGGAGATTCGCAGCAGTCGCCGGGCCAGGTCCATATCGGCCGGTGTGCGGACCACATCCACCGCGATCGCCCGCACGGTGCGCCCCGCGCCCCCTTCGACCATGCTCACCCCACACCGGGTGAGCCCGGGGTCGACGCCCATCACCCGCACCGACGAATCCCTTCCCAGAACGAACAGTTGTTCGAAGTCTAGTGCAGGACCGGGTATCCGGGCGCCAGGGACACGGGCCCGGGTCACCGGGGGCTCAGCGACCCAGCTGCGCTGCGAAGATGTCGTACGCGGCGGCGTCGTACAGCACGAACCGCACTTCCTCGACCCGGGTCGCGGTGGCGTGGACGGTGTCGATCGCGATCCGGGCGCCGTCGTCCATCGGCCAGCGATACACCCCGGTGGAGATCGCCGGGAAAGCAACCGTCCGCGCGCCCAGTTCGTCCGCGACCCGCAGCGACTCGCGGTAGCAGGAGGCCAGCAGCGGGGCGAGTTGCGCCGCGCGGTCGCCGCGGGCCGACCACACCGGACCGACCGTATGGATGACCCACCGGGCCGGCAGGTCACCGGCCGTGGTCGCCACCGCCTGCCCGGTGGGCAGTCCGCGGGGGTAGTCGGTCTCCCGTAGCCGCCGGCATTCGGCCAGGATCGCGGGTCCCCCGCGCCGGTGTATCGCACCGTCCACGCCCCCACCGCCGAGCAGCTCCGAGTTGGCGGCATTGACCACCGCGTCGACCTGCTGCTCGGTGATATCCCCGGGCACGAGAGTCACAGCGACCATGCCGCCATTGTGCCGCCGCCCGCCGCCCCTCCTCCGGTGGCACGCCCGCGCTCCCTCGATCGATACCCGCATGCCCGGCACCGCCGCCCCTCGTCCGTGACGTGCCACGAAGCAGCCCCCTGGACAAAGGGTAACCAACTGGTTACGCTTTGCCCCGTGGACGAGGTGGCCGCGGCGATCGCCGACCCGATACGACGGGAGATCTTGGAGATGCTGCGCGGCACCCGGCATACCGCGGGCGCGATCGCCGCCCGGTTCCCCATCAGCCGGCCCGCGATCAGCCGGCACCTGCGGGTGCTGCGCGACAGCGGCCTGGTCCGTGACGAACTGGTGGGGCGGCAGCGCTACTACGCCCTCGACACCACACCACTGCGCGAGCTGCGCACCTGGCTCGCCGCTCTGGAAGAACCGGCCGCGTGGGAACACCGGCTGGACGCGCTGGCCACCGAGGTCCACCGGACACGGCGCGAGCGCAGGTCCACCACCGCCCGAGCGCAGCAGGGGCCGCCCTCTTCGGGCGCCCCGGAAACTACCGACAACGAGGAGAACTCGGCATGACCATCCGTCCCACCGGACGCCTGGAGAACACACCGGCCGGCCACGATCTGGTCCTCACCCGGACCTATCGCGCACCCATCGCGGACGTATGGGCCAGTATCACCGAATCCGAGCGCACCGCCCGCTGGTTCGGCCCGTGGCAGGGCGACCCCGGACCGGGCCGGACGATACGGGTGCGGTTGTCCTACGAAGCGGGACAGCCGTGGAGCGAGTACACCATCGACGTGTGCGACCCGCCGCGTCGCCTCGCCCTGCGCGCCGTCGACGAGCACGGCAGCTGGCATCTCGAGGTCACGCTCACCGAACACGAGAAGCTGACCGAGCTCGTCTTCGTCCACCACCTGGTTTCGCCCGAACAGCTGCCCGAGATCGGGCCGGGCTGGGATTACTACCTGGACGCGCTCGGGGCGTCGCGCACGGATGCGCGACACCCCGACTTCGACGACTACTACCCCGCCCTGCGGGATCACTACACCGCACTCGCGGGTCGGTACAGTTAGTCGGCGTCCAGTTCGGCCAGCACCTCGTCGGAGATGTCGACATTGGTGTAGACGTTCTGGACGTCGTCACTGTCCTCCAGCGCGTCGACCAGTTTGAACACCTTGCGGGCGCCGTCCGCGTCGACCGCGACGCTCACCGACGGCTGGAAACCGGATTCGGCGGAGTCGTAGTCGATATCGGCGGACTGCAGCGCCTTCCGGACCTCGATCAGGTCGCCTGGCTCGCTGATGATCTCGAAGGATTCACCGAGGTCGTTGACCTCCTCGGCGCCGGCGTCCAGCACCGCCGTCAGCACATCGTCCTCGGACAGACCGTTCTTCTCCAGGGTGACGATGCCCTTGCGGTGGAACAGGTAGGACACCGATCCCGGATCGGCCATGTTTCCGCCGTTGCGGGTCATGGCGACGCGCACCTCACCGGCAGCCCGGTTGCGGTTGTCGGTGAGGCATTCGATCAGGACGGCGACACCATTGGGGCCGTAGCCCTCGTACATGATGGTCTGCCAGTCGGCGCCGCCGGCTTCCTCGCCGCCGCCGCGTTTACGTGCCCGCTCGATATTGTCGTTGGGAACCGACGATTTCTTGGCCTTCTGGATGGCGTCGAACAGCGTCGGGTTGCCTTCCGGATCGCCACCGCCGGTCCGGGCCGCCACCTCGATGTTCTTGATCAGCTTGGCGAAGAGCTTGCCACGCTTAGCATCGATCGCCGCCTTCTTGTGCTTGGTGGTGGCCCATTTGGAGTGGCCGCTCATTCCCTACTTCCTTCAGGTCGATGGCACGGTATCGCTCGACAACGCTACGCCACGGACCAGATCGACGAACATTCGGTGCACACGGTGATCACCGGTGACTTCCGGGTGGAAGGCCGTGGCCACCACGCGGCCCTGCCGGACGGCGACGATCCGGCCGGCGGCCGGGCCGCTCGGCACCCGGGCCAGCACCTCCACCTCGTCACCGGCCCGTTCGACCCACGGCGCGCGGATGAACACCGCCCGGACCGGGTCGCCGGGCAGCCCGGCGAAATCGATATCGGTTTCGAACGAGTCGACCTGACGCCCGAAAGCGTTGCGGCGCACCGTCATATCGATTCCGTCGAGATGCTTCGCATCGGCGCGGGTGTCGAGCACCTCGCTCGCCAGCAGGATCATCCCGGCGCAGGACCCGAACGCCGGCATCCCGGCGCGTAGCCGGGCGCGCAACGGTTCGAGTAGTTCGAAGATCTCGAGCAGTTTGCTGATCGCCGTGGATTCCCCGCCGGGCAGAACCAGCGCGTCGACGGCGGCCAGCTCGTCCGGGCGGCGGACCAGGACCGGGCGGGCACCGCATTCGGCGAGCACCGCGATATGTTCCCGGACATCGCCTTGCAGGGCCAGCACGCCGATGGTGGGCTGGTCGGGCGCGGCACCGGCATCCGGTGCGGCCGCCACTTCCGGGGACACCGCAGACTCGTTCACGTGTGCGAGCTTACGAGCCGGACCGGTGTGCCCGGGGTCACGCCGGTCCCGGACGGACACCCGGCGGCCGCAAACCGTCCCGGCTAGGAACGCAGTGTCCGGATCAGCCCCTCCTGCACCACCGCGGCCACCAGCCGGCCGCCGCGATCGAAGATCTTCCCGCCGGTCAGGGCCCGGCCGAACCCGGCCGACGGCGACGACTGGTCGTAGAGCAACCAGTCGTCGGTACGGAACGGGCGCAGGAACCACATCGCGTGGTCGAGCGAAGCGTTCTGGGTGGGCTCGTCGGGATGGGTGACCTTGGAGGAGCCGAGCAGCGTCATATCGCTCATATAGGCGAGCGTGCACACATGGAACAGCGGATCGTCGGGCAGCGGATGCCGGTAGCGGAACCACACCTGCTGCGGGGAGACCACACCGGGCCGCCGGGTCACCTGATCCTGCGGCACCGGGCGGATATCCCAGTGCTCCCATTCCCGCATGGCCCACAGCCGCTCCGGATCCATGCTGGTCTTGGCATCGGGAAGATCGTGCGGCGGTGCCACATCGGCCATCTCGTCCTGATGCGACGGACCCTCGTCCCCGAGGTGGAAGGAGGCCGACATGGTGAATATCGCGTCACCGTCCTGCACACCGGTGACCCGGCGGGTGCAGAAGGAGCGACCGTCGCGGATCCGGTCCACCAGGTAGACGGTGGGCGCCTCGGGATTGCCGGGCCGCAAGAAGTAGCCGTGCAGCGAATGGACCTGGAACCGTGGCTCCACCGTGCGCACCGCCGACACCAGCGCCTGGCCCGCCACCTGGCCGCCGAACGTACGCGGCAGCTGGGTCTTGGTGGACGCGCCGCGGAAGATATCCCGCTCGAGGCGTTCGATCTCCAGTGCCTCTTCGATAGTCGCCATCCGCCGAGATTATCCCGGGTCCCCGTTTTTCCACGATCCGGTCACGGGTAATCCCCGTCACCGACCGCCCGGCCGGACCTGCTGTGATGGTCCGGTGCCGCGTTTCACTCCGACCACACCCGACGCTCTCACCGAACTGGTGACCCGGGACCTGCGGACGCTGGACGGGTACCGGGTGGTCGGTGTCGACGGCGCCGACGCGGCGTGCCCGCTCGGGTTCGCGGGACGCGCCGCCGAGCGGGTGCGGGCGGACGGACGGCCCGCGGAAACGGTATCGCTGCACGATTACGTCCGGCCCGCCTCGCTGCGAATGGAGTTCGGCCGCGACGAGAACTCGTATCGCACAGGCTGGTTCGACTATTCGGCGCTGCGGCGCGAAGTACTCGATGCGATGCACCACACCGGTACCTGGCTACCCGCGCTGTGGGACGAGGCCGCCGATCGCTCCGCGCGGGGCCGCCGGCGCACCGCGCTGCCCGGGACCGTGCTGTTCGTGGCGGGCCCCATGCTGCTGGGTCGCGGCCTGCCCTTCGATCGCACTGTTCGCCTCGACCTCAGCGCGGCCGCGCTCGCCCGCGGCACCCCGGACGACGATGCCTGGACCGTGCCGGCGCTGCTCGCCCACGATCGTGTACACACCGGGACAGCGGAGTACTTCGTGCGCTGGGACCATCCCGACCGCCCCGCCCTGCGGACCGGCACAGGCTGACCGAGCGATCATCTCCATGGACCGGGCGCCGATCCGTGTCACTCGCGCCCGCGACATAGGTGACGATCAGTGGATCACACCGGATCGAGGCCACCGGCGCACGCCCGGCACAGGGACGGCGCGCAGTTCTGCGCGCCGATCACCAACCGCGTTCGGCCAGCCGGTGCGGCTGCGGGATCTCGTCGACATTGATACCGACCATCGCCTCGCCCAGTCCACGCGAGACCTTGGCGAGCACATCGGGGTCGTCGTAGAAGGTGGTCGCCTTGACGATCGCGCTCGCGCGCTGCGCCGGGTTGCCGGACTTGAAGATGCCCGAGCCGACGAAAACGCCCTCGGCGCCGAGCTGCATCATCATGGCCGCGTCGGCCGGAGTGGCGATACCGCCGGCGGTGAACAGCACGACGGGCAGTTTCCCGGTTTCGGCGATCTCCTTCACCAGTTCGTAGGGCGCCTGGAGTTCCTTGGCGGCGACGAACAGCTCGTCGGTGGGCAGGGAGGTCAGCCGGGTGATCTCCTGCCGGATCTTGCGCATATGCGTGGTGGCGTTGGAGACATCGCCGGTACCCGCCTCGCCCTTGGAGCGGATCATGGCCGCGCCCTCGGTGATCCGGCGAAGCGCCTCACCGAGGTTGGTGGCGCCACAGACGAACGGCACCGTGAAATTCCACTTGTCGATGTGGTTGGCGTAGTCGGCGGGAGTGAGGACCTCGGATTCGTCGATGTAGTCGACACCGAGGCTCTGCAGCACCTGCGCCTCCACGAAATGCCCGATCCGGGCCTTGGCCATCACCGGGATGGAGACCGCCTCGATGATCCCGTCGATCATGTCCGGGTCGCTCATCCGGGACACCCCGCCCTGGGCGCGGATATCGGCCGGTACCCGCTCGAGCGCCATCACCGCGACGGCGCCGGCATCCTCGGCGATCTTGGCCTGCTCCGGGGTGACGACGTCCATGATCACCCCGCCCTTGAGCATCTCGGCCATACCGCGCTTCACGCGGGCGGTACCGGCCTCGCGGGTCGCGTCGGGGGTCTGGGTGGTCTCGGGCGTGGTCACGGCAGCTCCTGTGTCTGTTGCCAGGTGGGGATCGTCGATGAACACCACGATTCTAGGTGGGGCGACAAACCGGCTTCATAGCCAGTTGACGCACACTGGCCTGGCCACCACCTGCGATGTACCGGCGACCTCCGGCTACTGGACCGGAAAACGGCGCCGCCGGACCGGTGTGACACCGGCCCGGCGGGGCGCTGCGAACCGATTCAGATCGGATCGACCACCAGCAGCTTCGCCCAGTACTCGGCGGCGCCGGGACCCAGAATCGGCAACAGGTAATCGAACAGGATATAGGACACGTACTCACCTCCACACACCGAATCGACACATCCTCGGCGTGTCAAACCGTCTGCGACCCTATCACGCCAGTGAGCCCGGTCACATTCACCGAATGGAGCGAACCTCCGGATCGCCCGCGGCGTCGGCCGCGGCCGAGGCTTCCGCGAGCAGTTCGTCCAACTGGTACGGATACACCATCTCCCCTGCGGCGACCTGGGCCCTGATCTCGTCCGGGCCGCACCACCGGTTACCGGTGATGGAGCGTTGCTCGACGTGGGTCAGATCGGCCGCATCGGGTTCGAATCGCGGTACCCGCAACGCGAAGAACAGTTCCTCGGACCGGATCAGATCGCCGTTGAAGGGGAAAACCGCGACCCGCCGCCAGATCGGGCCGCGCAGGGCGGCCGGATCGGCGATGAGCCCGGTTTCCTCGTACACCTCGCGCACCGCGGCTTCGCGCAGACTCTCCCCCGGTTCCACCCCGCCGCCGACGGTGAACCAGAACGACACCTCCGGAGCCAGCGGATCGTGGCCGCGCATGAGCAGGATCCGGTCCTGTTCGTCGAGCAGGGCCACCCGCGCCGAGACCCGCGTGGTGTCGACCTCCAGTCCGGTGGAGGCCGCGGGAGTAGCCCGTTCGGCGATCTCGAAGTAGGTCGGGATGGGGGCGGTACCGCCCAGGTGCAGCCAGCGCACCGGGCGGCGGGTCCGCAGCGCGAGGGTGTCGCGCACGGCGTCGTTGTGGAAGCGGCGGGCGATGAGCACCCGGGCTTCGGCATCGGCCAGTTCGGCGACCTGCTGAGTCGGCAGCTTGGCGATATCGACGGCCGACAGGGCGGCCGCCAGCTGGTTCTCCACGGTTTCCCGGTCTTCGCGGCCGGCGCGCTCGGCACGGTCGGCCAGTGCGGTGAGCCGCCGGGCGGACTCGGCCGTATCGGGCTCCGGGCCGGCGTGCGCACCGGACAGCGACGTCGCCACCGCCCGGGCCACCACGGCCCGGCGGGCCAGCGCCGCCTCCAGGGCGTGCCAGGCCAGATCGGTGCGCACATGCAGGCGGTCGAGCCGGTTGGCGGCGGAATAGGCCCACACCCCGAGTGCGACCACGAGAGCGGCGACGAACGCGAGAACGAGAACCGTGGTCGCGGAGAAGGTGATCATCCGGCCACCCGGACCCGCAGGTCACCGACCACCACGGTTTCGTAGACCCGCAGGATCTGTTCGGCCACCACCGGCCAGTCGTAGGTGCCGACCACCTGGGTCGCCGTACGCACCAGAGCGCCGCGCCGGACCCCGTCCGTGAGCACCGTGTCCAGGGCGTCCGCCAGAGCCGTGGCGTCACCGATCGGCACCAGCAACCCGGCGGCGCCGTCGCGCAGGACCCGCCGGAAGGCATCCAGTCCGCTGGCCACCACGGCGGTCCCGGCGGCCATGGCCTCGATGAGAATGATCCCGAAACTCTCCCCACCCAGATTCGGTGCCACGTAGACATCGGCGCTGCGCAGGGCCGAGGCTTTCTCCGCATCCGAGACCTGGCCGAGAAAGCGCAGGTGCCGGGCGCACGGACCGGCCTCCCGGCGCAGACGTTCCTCGTCACCGCGGCCGACGACCAGGACCTCCACCTCGGGATGGCGCGCGACGAGGGCCGGGAGGGCCCCCAGCAGGACCTGCATCCCCTTACGCGGCTCGTCGTAGCGTCCGAGGAAAAGGACGGTGCCGCCCGGCCGCGGATAGCCGGGCAGCCGCGGGGCGCGGGCGAACGCCTGCACATCGACCCCGTTCGGGATCTCCACCGCGTCGGAACCGAGCGCCTCCACCTGCCAGCGACGGGCCAGTTCCGATACCGCGATCCGGCCGCTGATCTTCTCGTGATACGGCCGCAGCACACCCTGAAATGTCGCCAGTATCAGGGACTTCGTGGTGGAGGTGTGGAAGGTGGCCACGATCGGGCCCTCGGCGATCTTCAGGGCCAGCATGGACAGACTGGGCGCGTTCGGTTCGTGGATGTGCAGGACGTCGAACTCGTTGCTCTCGATCCACCGGCGGATCCGGGTGTAGGCGGTCGGCCCGAAGGAGAGCCGGGCCACCGAGCCGTTGTACGGGATCGCCACCGCGCGCCCGGCCGAGACGACGAAATCGGGAAGCTCGGTCGTCTCGGAGGCGGGCGCCAGCACACTCACTTTGTGCCCGCGTTCCAGGAAGACCTGCGCGAGCTCCACCACATGCGCCTGCACGCCGCCCGGTACGTCGAACGAGTAGGGACAGACCATGCCGATTCTCATGGGGCGCGGTCTCCACCGGTTTCGATCGAATACGTCTCGCGTCGCGCCTGTTCGGTGTGGATACGGTCCAGCCGGGCCTCGGACAGATCCGTTTCCCACAGCGGCTGCAACATATGCCAGTCGGCCGGGTGCTCGGCGATACCGGCGGCGAAACAATCCGCCAGCGCCTGCGTCGCGGCCGCGACACCGTCCGTGACGTCCAGGGGCTCCCGGGTACGGACCACCCAGCTCTCCCGGCCGCGGTCGTCCACGGTGAACGAGACGTGTACCGGCATGAGCGCGGCACCGGTTTCCACGGCAAGCGCGGCCGCTCCGGCGGGCATCCAGGTCCGTTCGCCGAAGAAGGTGACCGGGACACCGCGGCCGGTGAGGTCGCGCTCCCCCATCAGGCAGACGATCTTGTTGTCGCGCAACCGCTGCACCAGCGCGGTGAACGGCGGCTGCTCGCCGCCGGTCAGCGGGAACACCTCGAAGCCGAGACTCTCCCGGTAGGCGACGAACCGTTCGAACAGCGATTCCGGTTTCAGCCGTTCCATGACGGTGGTGAACGTCCCGTAGTTCTGGACCAGCCAGGTACCGGCCATATCCCAGTTACCCGAATGCGGCAGCACGAACACCACTCCGCGACCGCGGGCCAGCGCGGCGTCCAGGTGTTCCCGGCCGATCACCGTGATCCGGCCCGACCGCACCAGTTCGGCGTGATCCATCGTCGGTAGCCGGAACGCCTCCCGCCAGTAGCGGGCGTAGGAACGCGTACTCGCCCGGACGAGTTCGTCGGATACGGCTTCCGCGGGCATCCCGACCACCCGGGCCAGATTGCGGCGCAACTGGACCGGCCCGCCCTTGCGGGCCGCGAAATCCGCACCCCGGTCGAACAGTGTGCGCGCCGCCCGATCCGGGAGGGCGCGCACCAGCCGCCAGCCCGCGGCGTATCCGCGATCGCTCGCGGTCGCCCGCCACCTGCTCACGACGGCCGCTCCGTTCCCTTGTTGTTCGTGCTGTCCAGGATCTCGCGGGCCCCGGGTGAATTGCGCACCGCCAGCACCCGCTGGCCCACCGTCACGATGCTGAGTACGGCCAGAACCCACATCGCCACGTGCACGGCCCAGGTGAGCCATTCGATACCCCAGTGCCCGCCGATCCCGGTGAGCCCGGCACCCACCAGCACGATCACCAGCCGGTCCGGGCGTTCGATCAGGCCGCCGTCGGCGGACAGCCCGCTGGCCTCGGCCCGGGCCTTGGCGTAGGAGATGACCTGCGAGGTCACCAGGACGGCCAGGGTGGCCACGAACAGCGGCCTGCTCTGTTCGTGGTAGACCGCCCACCAGGCCAGCGAACCGAAGATGGCGCCATCGGCAATGCGGTCGCAGGTCGCGTCGAGCACCGCCCCGTAGCGGGTCCCACCGCCCCGGGCCCGGGCCATCGCGCCGTCGAGCATGTCGAACATGACGAACAGCCAGATGAGTATGGTTCCCCAGAACAAATGCCCGGTGGGAAACAGGGTGACCGCGGCGGCGATCGAGGCGGCGGTGCCGATGAGGGTGACCGCGTCGGGGGTGAGGCCGGTGCCGACCAGTGCCCTGCCCAGCGGCGCGGTGGCCTTGGCGAAGGTCGCCCGGCCGATAATGCTCAGCACCTACCCCTCCTGCTCTGCCCGGTAGGTCACCCGCACCCGCCCGGCTCCGGCGCGCGCGCCTGGCACGGCGTCGCTCATCTACGCCTCCTCCCAGGCCGACGCGAGCAGCGCCCGGGTCTCGCGCAGCAGCTGCGGCATCACCTTCGCGCCTCCGATCACGGTGATGAAGTTCGCGTCACCACCCCAGCGCGGCACAATGTGCTGGTGCAGATGGTCGGCGAGCGAGCCGCCCGCGACACCCCCCAGGTTGAGTCCGACATTGAAGCCGTGCGGCCGGGACACCTTCTTCATCGTCCGGATGGCCCGCTGCGTGAACTCCATCAGTTCGGCGGATTCGGCGGCGGTGAGATCCTCCAGGTTCGCGACCCGGCGATAGGGCACCACCATCATGTGCCCCGGGTTGTAGGGGTACAGGTTCAGCACCGCGTACACCTGCTCGCCGCGGGCGATGACCAGACCGTCCTCGTCGGACATGGTGGGGATATCGGTGAACGGATGCCCGGTCGCGCCCTTGGGGGCCGTGGTCGCGGCCTCCGCGATATAGGACATCCGATACGGCGTCCACAGCCGCTGCAACCGGTCCGGTTCGCCCGCACCGCGATCCACGATCTCGCCGGACCGCTCCGGGGTCGCGCCCGACTCCTCGGTCAGCTCGTCCGGCGCCGTGCGCTCACTCATGCTCCATACCCTTTCCCCGCCCGGACGGACCCGGTGTCACTCGGGCGCACCGCCTTCGCTGTCCACCAGGGCGCGAACCGTGTCCGCGGTGGGCGAGGAATTGTCGCGGCGGCGGATCCACTCCGCGACCACTCGCACCGCATCGTCCACCGGTACTCCGTTGACCTGGGTGCCGTCCCGGAACCGGAAGCTCACCGCGCCGGCCTCCACATCCCGCGCGCCGGCCAGCAGCATGAACGGCACTTTCTGCGCCGTGTGGTTGAAAATCTTTTTCTGCATCCGGTCGTCACCGCGATCGACCTCGGCCCGGACCCCGGCCGCGCGCAGCCGCGTCACCACCGCGTCCAGGTGCGGGACGAAGGTATCGGCCACCGGGATGCCGACGACCTGCACCGGCGCCAGCCAGGCCGGGAACGCACCCGCGTAGTGCTCGGTGAGGACGCCGAAGAAGCGTTCGATCGAGCCGAACAGGGCCCGGTGGATCATCACCGGCCGCTTCTTGGCGCCGTCGGAGGCGGTGTACTCGAGCTCGAACAGATCCGGTTCGAAGAAATCCAGCTGGATGGTCGACATCTGCCAGTTGCGGCCGAGCGCGTCGCGGGTCTGCACCGAGATCTTCGGACCGTAGAAGGCGGCACCCCCGGGATCCGGCACCAGTTCCAGACCGGACGCCTCCCCCACCTGGCGCAGGGTCTCGGTGGCCTCGTCCCACAGTTCGTCGGAGCCGACGTACTTGTCCGGATCCTTGGTGGACAGTTCCAGGTAGAAATCGTCCAGACCGTAGGCCTTCAGCAGGTCGAGCACGAACCGCAGGGTGCCGGTCAGTTCCTCGACCACCTGCTCCTGGGTGCAGTACAGGTGCGCGTCGTCCTGGGTGAAACCGCGGGCCCGGGTGAGACCGTGTACGACCCCGGACTTCTCGTACCGGTACACCGAACCGAATTCGAACAGCCGCAGCGGGAGTTCCCGGTACGACCGGCCCCGGGACCGGTAGATCAGGTTGTGCATCGGGCAGTTCATCGGCTTGAGGTAATAGTCCTGCCCCGGCTTGCGCACGGTGCCGTCCTCATTGAGTTCGGCGTCCAGGTGCATGGGCGGGTACATCCCGTCGGCGTACCACTCGAGGTGCTTGGAGGTCTCGAACAGATGCGCCTTGGTGATGTGCGGGGTGTTGACGAACTCGTAGCCCGCCGCCACATGCTGCTGACGCGAGTAGTCCTCCATCTCCTTACGGATGATGCCACCCTTGGGATGGAACACCGGCAGACCGGAACCCAGTTCGTCCGGGAAGGAGAACAGGTCGAGTTCCAGGCCCAATTTGCGATGGTCGCGCTTCTCGGCCTCGGCGAGCATGTGCAGGTACTCGTCCTGCGCCTCGGTCGATTCCCAGGCGGTGCCGTAGATGCGCTGCAGGCCTTCCCGGTTCTGGTCACCGCGCCAGTACGCGGCCGAACTGCGGGTCAGCTTGAAGGCCGGGATGAACTTGGTGGTGGGGATGTGCGGACCCCGGCACAGATCGCCCCACACCCGCTCGCCGGTCCGTGGGTCGAGATTGTCGTAGATGGTCAGCTCGTTACCGCCGACCTCCATGATCTCCGGATCGTCGATCCCGGATTTGTCGCCGATCAGTTCGAGTTTGAATGGTTCCCGCGCGAGTTCGATCCGCGCCTGGTCCACCTCGACGACGCGGCGGGAGAACCGCTGCGCGCCCTTGACGATCTTCTTCATCCGGGACTCCAGCCGGGCCAGATCCTCAGGGGTGAACGGGCGCTCGACCCGGAAGTCGTAGTAGAAGCCGTCCTTGATCGGCGGGCCGATACCCAGCACGGCCTCAGGAAACTCCTGCTGCACCGCCTGGGCCAGCACATGGGCGGCCGAATGGCGGATCACGCTGCGGCCGTCCTCGGTGTTCGCGGCGACCGGGGTGACCTCTGTCTCGAGTTCCGGTGCCCAGGAGAGGTCGCGCAACTGTCCCGCGGCGTCGCGAACGACGACCACGGTATCGGGGCCTTTGGCCGGCAGGCCCGCCTCACGCACCGCGGCACCCGCCGTCGTCCCGGCAGGCACCCGGACGAGGGTGGCTGGGCTGCGGGGGGCTGTGGTGGTCACGGTGGCGCTCTCCTCGGGTATCTGTGGCCGGTTACGGTTCGGCTCGTTCGGGCAACGGATCGCCCGCATCACTCCGGCTCGTTCCGGTTCGTCGACGGCTCGATCCGTCTGTCGGTGACCGGGCACAGCCCGGCCGCGACCATGCTATCGGCACAGCCGGGAACGCGTGTCGATGGACCGGACGAGGTCGCTCGCCGTGCCCGCTCGAACGCCCGGCCGGTGCCGGAACCGGCTCCTCACCCCCGCCGCGCGTAGTCCGCGAGCAGCGCTTCACGCTCGTGGGGACGGCGCTTGGGGCAGCTGACGCATTTCTCGCAGCCCGGCGCCTCGTACACCAGGCAGCAGGAGGCGCGGCGGACGAAGGTGCGCCCGGCGACCTCGACGAAACGGGGTTCGGGCAGTGCCGTGCCGATCGCCTCGGCCAGCCGCCGGCCGATCGGGGGTTGCCCGGCATCGACGGCCCAGCTCCCCACCACATCGGTGACCACCGCCCACAGCGCCGGTCCCCGGACACCCGACACCGCGGTGAGGCAGTCGATCACCGTGGTGACGGTCTCCCGCAAGGTCACCGCGATATCGGCCTCGGTGGCCTCGATCCCGGAGTCCGCGCCCGCCGCGTGCCACCCGGCCTCGTCGATCTCTACCCGTTCGACCGACCCGTCGGCGCGCAGGGTCAGCGTGAGCCGCTCCAGGGTGGGTGCCGGAATCGGACGCCGCTGTGCCAGCGCCCGCACCACCTGTTCGACCAGCGCCGAGGCCGTCATACACCACCACAGCGTCGCGCTCACCCGCATCGAATCGGTACGCCAGGACGCGCCGAGATCCGCTATTCGAGCCGCCAGCCACGATTCGTCGGTGAGCATCCGGCCGCTCACCGGCGTCACGACATCAGGGGGCTGCGCAACCACGGCCAATCGACTCCGATCCAGTCACCGACCAATCCGAACGTCCCGAGTACCCACAGGGTGGCCACGACCAGCGCACACGTCGCCAGGAAGGCGATCACCTGCATGACCGGCCCGCGGGAGATGTACCAGGCCATCCCGCGCCGGTACTTGTCCCGCAACCACACCAGCGCCCGCCGCGCCACCGCGAATTCGGTGGCCAGGATGCCGATACCGGCGAACACCAGTGCCCAGCCCGGACCGGGGAACGGAATGGTGATCACCCCGACGACTAACACCGCGGTGCCGACGACCGCCACCCCGACTCGGTAGACGAGCTCGAGCGTAGGGCGCCGCGCGATCCGGTCCCGGTAGGCGCGCCAGAATGCGGGACCGGACCGGTGCCCGGACTCGGGCTCGGTGGCCTCCCCGGGCACACCGGCCTCGGCCGCGGGATGATCCGCGACGGAATCGGAACGACTTTCCACGGGTACCAGCCTACGAGGCGCCGTGGGACGAGAGCGCGGACGTGACCCGCCCGGGGCACCCGGACGGGTCACGTTCCGGCGCGTCACCGGGCGGACTGCGCCGGTTCCCGCTGAAACTGCGCCAATAACTCGTCGTTATCCTCGATGGGGGCGATGCCGTCGAGGCGGACTTCGATGACCCGTGCGCTGGCGATATCGAAGAACAGACCGGAGACGGTGAGTCCGCGTTCGTCGGCGGCCCGGCGGACCGACGGATGTCGCCGCAGGTTCTCCAGCTGCACCGCGATATTGACCATGCTCAACTGCTCCACCGGACCGAAACCGGCGGCCTCGGCGGCGCGGCCGACCACATGCCCGGCCCGGTAGCTCTCCAGGCTCGGCCGGCCGTATTCGAGCCAGCGGTCGATGCCCGGGCCCGCGGGTTCGCCGGAGTGCAGCGCACCCATGGCCCCACAGGAGGAGTGACCGCAGACCACCACGGATCGGACATTCAGCTTCTCCAGCGCGAAGACCAGCGCCGCCTCCACCGACGCGTCACCGTGCTCGGGCACCAGATTGCCCACATTGCGCACGGTGAACAGATCGCCCGGCCCGCTGTTGGTGATCACATTGGGCACGATCCGTGAATCCGAGCAGGTCAGGAAGAAGGAATCCGGATCCTGCCCGTCACGCAGCTCGTCCAGATGCGGCCGCACCAGATGCGCGTGGCTGCGGTGGTAGGCGGCGATACCGCTGACCAGCGGATCACCACTGTCACCCGAACCGTTGGACGAACCGTTGCGATCCACCTGCCAGGGCCCGAGGACACCGTCGAGGGCGACCCGGCTCATACTGCGCGAAGGCGGTGCCGTCCCCACGTTCGCCATCCGCGCGGCACCGATCTCCACGAAATCGACAGTGCCACCGTTGCTCTCGTGCTGACGCGCCCAGTCGGTGATCGCGTCGTAGGCGGCGTGATCGAGGAAGTCGACCGTCATCTCCACGGTCACCGGGATACCCGGCGGGACCTTCGCGAAGGTGGACGACAGTTTCGGCAGCGACAGGAACGTGCACGATCCGTCGACCTGGATCAGCCAGCGATCGGTGCCACCGAGCGGTTCGGCGGTGATCGTGACCCGTACGACCCGCCAGAGCAGGAGCGCGAAGGCCAGGGCCAAACCGATCAGAACCCCCTCGAGCAGGTTCAGGAAGACCACCGCGGCCAGGGTCACCACATAGACGAGGAGATCGCCGGTGCGGTGGGCGAGCCGGATATGCGCCAGTTTGACCAGCTGTACGCCGATGACGATGAGCAGGCCGGCCAGGGCGGCGAGCGGGATCTGTTCGACCAGCGACACCAGGGCCACCGAGAAGATCAGCAGCCAGACACCGTGCAGTACGGCCGAGGCACGGCTGCGCGCACCGGCCGCGACGTTGGTGGAGCTGCGCACGATGACGCCGGTGACGGGCAAGCCACCGAGCAGGCCGGACAGGACGTTCGCCGAACCCTGGCCGAGCATTTCGCGGTCGAAGTCGGCCCGCGGTCCGGTATGCATCTTGTCGATCGCCACGGCCGACAACAGGCTCTCCACACTGGCGATGAGCGCGAAGGTCAGGATCATCACCACGACCCCGGCCCAGTCGCTGCGGGGCAATTCGGGCAGCCCGATCGCATCGAACAGCGAACCGTCGATGGTGACCCGCTTGACGTCGAGCGAGAACACCAGCGACAGCACCGTGGCCACCACGATCGCGGCCAGGGCGCCGGGGACGACCCTGATCCGTTCCGGGAGGTACTTCCAGCCGAGCATGATGACGATGACGACGGCGCCGAGGATGACGGCCGGCCCGTGCAGCGCGGCCAGCTGCGCGGGCAGGTCGGTGATGTTGGTCCACGCGGTGCTGTTGGATTCACCACCGAGCAGTACGTGCAACTGTTGCAGCGCGATGGTGATGCCGATTCCGGCGAGCATGGCGTGCACCACCACCGGCGCCACCGCCAGTGCCGCCCGGGCGATCCGGCTCAATCCGAACAGGATCTGCAGGACACCGGCCGCCGCGACGATGAAACAGGTTACGCGCCAGCCGAATTGGCTGATCGATTCGGCGACGATCACGGTGAGGCCCGCGGCCGGGCCGCTCACCTGCAGAGCGGAGCCGCCGAGGGCGCCGGCGACCACACCACCGATCACCGCGGCGATGAGCCCGGCGGCCACCGGGGCGCCGGAGGCGATCGCGATACCGATGGACAGCGGTAACGCAACGAGAAAGACCACGATCGAGGCCGGGACATCATGGCGCAGGATCGAGGCCGGCCAGGTCGGGGTGGGTTTGCGCCCGGACCCGGGGGGCTCGCGCCCGTCCGGGCCCGAATCAGTAACTGATTCTGGGGAATTCGTGCTCTGGGTGCCCATCGTTCTCCTTCGCCGACTCGGCACGGGCCAGGTCGGTTGACGATCAACGTGTCCGCTCGGACACAGACCGCGAACCGGCAACTCGCGGTGAAGTGGGTACTCGGCACACCAACGGGCCGAGTTGTAAACCGTTGCCATAGTAAGGGTAATGACTTATCAAAGCCTGAGAAGGCACCCCCACCGCTGGCGATAACGCGCGCGACCATGTCGGCCCGATCGCGTCATGACCGACATCACTGCCGAAACCAATTGTCTCGCAGAGAATCAAGACTCGACCGGCAGCACCGGAACGGGGGGCCGCAACCATGCTCATACCGTCCCCATCGACGCCGGTCCGCGCTGCAATTGCGCCAGCAGCCCGTCCGAGTCCTCGATGGAAGCAATCCCGTCCACACCCACCTCGATCAGCCGAGCACTGGCGATATCGAAGAACAGACCGGAGACGGTGAGCCCACGTTCCTCGATCGCTCGGCGGACCGACGGATGCCGCCGCAGATTCTCCAGCTGCACCGCGATATTCACCATGCTCAGCTGCTCGACCGGACCGAAACCGGCCGACTCCGCCGCGGCGCCCACCACATGTCCGGCCCGATAACGCTCCAGGCTCGGCCGACCGTACTCGAGCCACCGGTCGATACCCGGACCCGCCGACTCACCCGAGTACAGGGCGCCCATGGCCCCGCAGCACGAATGGCCGCAGACCACCACCGTGCGAACACTGAGTTTCTCGAGCGCGAAGGCCAGCGCCGCCTCCACCGAGGCGTCGTGCTCGGGCACCAGATTGCCCACATTGCGCACCGTGAACAGATCACCCGGCCCGCTGTGGGTGATCACATTCGGCACGATCCGTGAATCCGAGCAGGTCAGGAAGAAGGAATCCGGATCCTGCCCGTCACGCAACTCGTCCAGATGGGATCGCACCAAATGCGCACGGCTGCGATGGTAGGCGGCGATACCGCTGGCCAGCGGATCACCACTGTCATCCGGTCCCATCGACGAACCGTTGCGATGCAACCGCCACGGCCCGAGGACATCGGCGAGCGCGACCCGGCCCATCCCGCGCGACGGCGGAGCATCCGTGACGTGCGCCATCCGAGAGGAACCGATTTCCACGAAATCGACAGTGCCGCCGTTACTCTCGTGCTGCCGCGCCCAGTCGGTGATCGCGTCGTAGGCGGCATGATCGAGGAAGTCCACAGTGAGCTCCACCGTCACCGCGACCCCCGGCGGGACCTCGGCGAAGGTGGTGGACAGTTTCGGCAGGGAAAGGAAAGTACAGGAGCCGTCGATCCGCACGAGCCAGCGATCGGTGCCGCCGATCTGTTCCGCCGTCACCGCGACCCGCACGATCCGCCAGATCAGCAGCGCGAAGGCCAGGGCCAAACCGATCAGAACCCCCTCGAGCAGGTTCAGGAAAACCACTGACGCCAGGGTGGCGACGTAGACGAGCAGATCGCCGGTGCGGTGCGCGAGCCGGATATGCGCCAGTTTGACCAGCTGCATTCCGATGACGATCAGCAGACCGGCCAGCGCGGCGAGCGGGATCTGCTCCACCAGCGACACCAGGGCCACCGAGAACACCAATATCCACGCGCCGTGCAGGATCGCCGAAGCCCGGCTGCGGGCGCCCGCGGCCACGTTGGTGGAACTGCGCACGATAACGCCCGCGACGGGCAAACCGCCGAGCAACCCGGTCAGGACGTTCGCCGATCCCAGGCCGATCATCTCGCGATCCAGGTCCGTCCGCGGTCCGGTGTGCATCTTGTCGATCGCGACGGCCGACAGCAGACTCTGCACACTGGTGATCAGCGCTACGGTGAAGATCATCATGACAACGGCGGCCCAATCACCGTGTGGCAGTGCGGGTAACATGATCGCGTCGAACAGCGAGCCGTCCAGCGCGACCCGCTTCACGTCCAGCGACAACACCACGGAAAGCCCGGTGGCCACCACGATGGCCACCAGCGCCCCGGGCACCACCTTGACCCGTACGGGCAGGCGATTCCAGCCCAGCATGATGACGATCACGGCCACGCCGAGCAGCGCAGCGGGGCCGTTCGCGGAGGCGAGCCGGCCCGCCAGGCCGGTGATATTCGTCCATGCGGCGCTGCCGGATTCGCCACCGAGCAGTATATGAACCTGCTGGAGTGCGATGGTGATCCCGATCCCCGCGAGCATGGCGTGTACCACCACCGGCGCCACCGCGAGCGCCGCCCGGGCGACCCGGCTCAAGCCGAACAGGATCTGCAACACACCGGCTGCGGCGACAATAAAACAGGTTACGCGCCAGCCGAAGTGATGAATGGATTCGGCGACGACCACGGTGAGGCCGGCCGCGGGGCCGCTCACCTGCAGAGCGGAGCCGCCGAGCGCACCGCCGACGACACCGCCGACGACGGCGGCGATCAGACCGGCGGCCACCGGGGCACCGGAGGCGATCGCGATGCCGATGGAGAGTGGTAACGCGACGAGGAAGACCACGATCGAGGCCGGGACATCATGGCGCAGGATCGAGGCCGGGACCACGGAGCGCAAGCGGGATCCGGACCCGGCCGTGGCTACGGACGAGCCCGGTCCAGGCGGTGACGCATGGGCATTCGGGATCTTGGTTGCCATTGGTCTCCTTCGCCGACTCGGCACGAGCCGAGGTCGGTTGACGATCAACATGTCCAGTCGGGCACAGACCGCGAACCGGCATCTCGCGGTGAAGCAGGTCCTCGGCACGGCAACGAGCCGAGTTTCAAACCATCGCTATGGTATTGGTAAAGGCTCAGCAAAGCTTAAGAACTGGACCTCGCATCCGGCGACACCGCCACCACGAAGGCCGAACCGCAGCGATCCCACTATCGGAACCAGTCGAACGAGCAGACTCGACTACCAGAATACTGTTGAAAACCCATGCAGGACAGCTGATCGAAGAACGATGAACAGTGATCGGGCGAACCCTTCCGATACACCGTCACCATTATGCCCGCGGCGTCCCATAGATATGAGATGCCACAGTCCAGCTCCACACATAGTAAAGAACTACCCAAACTCAGCAATAGAGCTAGCGAGACGAAAATGACAATCGCTACCCAAACGATACGTGTCATTGCGATGCGGTGACGTGCGGCGCCCCGGAAGCACCCTCGGGTGACCGAGCCGGCGACACGCGCGTCACATCAATGAATCGACATGACTCTATCGAACAAAGCTGAGTCCTGAACAGCGGAAACACAATATTTGCCGCTAATCGACCACAAAGGGCCGCAGGACCACGGTGGTGCTGCCGGGACGACCGGCGGACGACCGCCGCCCGGGCCGCCGCGGCGGTATTCCCGTCGGCGTGTCGGACCGGGGCATCGAGTACACACCGGATACGGACGATCCCGAACGTGTCCGGCTCACTTCCGGCCTACCAAGGAGTTTTCACGCGCGGAGATCTCCTACCGCGTGGCGGGCGGTCTACGCGCACCCGGGAGGTGCGCCGCTCGACCGCCGAGTTCGCCCCCTGCACACCGCCGTCGACAGCGGCTACGACGGTGGCCGGGGCGCCCCCGAGCAACTGACACTCGGCCACGCGGAGCGCTACCTCGAGCCGGTCCGACGTCGGATCCGGCAGCAGCACAACGAGATCCGTCGCATACGCGGAATGTGCCCGACCCCGCCCCGGCCGGGCCGCCGGCGACCGGCCCCGGGCCTGAGCCGGGCCGGTCGCGCCCGCGGGCTACTCCGCCAGACTGTCCAGCGACTCCAGATCCGCTACTGCCTGCAGGATCCGCTCGAAGTTCGCGAGGCTGATATCGCGGGGCTGCATATCGGGCTGCATCCGGCCCTGTCCCAGGGTGCCGACCCAGGCGAAAACGCCCTGGAAGGTTTGCTGCCGGTACTGCAACCACGCGGCGTCGAACGCGATCGCCGCGCCACCCGCGGCCCGCAACCGGTCGAGGTAGTACTCCAGCAGGTCGCGCTCCCATTCCCGGCGTTGTTCCACGGTCAGCGCGGACATGATCGCGTACGCGAAGTCGGCCGCCCAGTTCCCGCGCAGGGTGCACTGCCAGTCGTAGAGGCCCATCCGGCCGTCACCGGTGACGTACCAGTTGCCGGCGTGCACATCGGCGTGCAGCAGGGTCTGCGGGGTGCGCTCGTGCAGCGCCATGGCGCGGAACAGACCGGGCCACAGCTCGTCCTGCCGGTTACGCAGTTCCGGCGGGATCGCCTCGGCGCCGCGCGCGAGCCCGGTACGGAACATCCGGCCGGTATTGATCATGTTGTTCATGGTGGTGTGCCACTGTGCACCGGTGAGCAACCAGCCGAAATCACTGCGCAGCCGCGGGCTGTCCCAGTACGCGCCGTGATAGATCGCCAGCTGCCCCACCATGTCCTCGGCCATCGCCTTCTCCAGCACCCGAGTGAGCGGGTTGCCGAAGGTGGCGCCCTTGGTGGCCACGACATCCTCGAGCACGAACAACGAGCGGAAGGACCGCGGATCGAAGGCGGCGTGATACGCCCAGGGCGCCTCCAGCTCGAGTTCGGGCCTGATGTGGCGATAGAAGCCGGACTCGTTCCCCAGCAGTTGACACAGCCCGCACACCACTCGCATCGTCAGCGCCGCGGTGGATTTGGTGAACAGCTCGGTCGGCAGACCGGCAGCCACCCCGGCCTCGTTGTACCGGACGGTGAGCCCCCGTCGCGACGAGGTGCCGTTACTGCCCGCGGTGAGCGTGAACGACTCCACCCGCGCCTGCGGATGCTGCGCGCACAACGCGGCGGTGAGCCACTGTTCGGTCAGCAATTCGGGCGCGGCCGGTACCTCGGTGAGCTCGGTGGGAGACGTTCTGCGGATCACATCCCGCAGGTAGTGCCCCGCAATCCGCGTGGTGAGCCCTGCCGCCCTGCCCTTTTCCCGAACCGACACCTCGACCACCCGAACCCTTCACACATCGAAACTTCTCGCTCTGCACGATAATCGGTGCGCCGACCGGCGCGCTCCCCACTGTGGCGACGGCCGCCGAGCACCGTGCCTGCGTGGCACCGGCGCGGCACCGCGAGCGCCGGCGCCACCGTGCTACACGCTCGCGGGCCGCAGCGGCGCGGACGCGGGAAACGCCACCGGCAGCGCGGTGAGCGATCGATGGAACGGTCCCGGCCGCCAGGTCAGTTCGGCGGCCGGTACGGCGAGCCGGATCTCGGGCAGCGCGTCCAGCAACTGATCGATGGCGTCCTGCGCCACCAGGTAGGCCACCGATTTCGCCGGGCAGGAATGCGGTCCGATACTCCACGACAGATGCGATCGGTTGTCGGTGTAGGCACCGGTAGCGATCGCGGGATCGTTGTTGCAGCCGGCCATGCTGATCACCACGGGCTGATGCGCCGGCAGCCACACCCCCTCGATGAGGATCGGCTGCCGCGGGAACGAGACCGAATAGTTGGACAGCGGCGGATCGGTGAACAGCACCTCGTCCAGCGCGTCCCGGGTGGACAGGCTGCCACCCAGGATGCCGCCCGCGAAACGTTCGTCGGTGAGCATCAGCCGCAGGGTGTTGACGATCAGGTTCTGCAGCGGTTCGATCCCCGCGCCGTAGAAGCTCAAAACCTGGTGCAGCATCTCCTCGTCGTTCAGATCGGCCGGATCCGCCAGCAGCCGGGTGACCACGTCGTCCCCCGGTCGGGACCGCTTCAACCCGACCAGATCCGCCATGGCCCGGCCGAACATCATATTGCCGGCCTCCGCGTCGACACCCTCGAACATCGCGGCCATCCCGGCCGCGGCCCGCTGGCCGATTTCGGCCGGGCACCCCAGCATGCTGTTCACCACCGCGAAGGTCAGCGGAAACGCGTACTGGCCGATGAGCTCGGCGGATCCGGTGCCGCAGAAGCTGTCGATCAGCGGGATCGCGATCTGCTCGACGGTGCTGTGCATCCCGAAGAGATCCACGCCGTCGATCCCGGCGACCGTCGCCCGGCGGTAGCGCGCGTGCTCGGAGCCCGTGCTGCGGATGGCGGCCGGACGCCACTCCAGCATCGACCGCACCGGGCAGTCCCGCGGGACGTCCTGCTGCCAGATCCGGGAATCCGCGGGGAAGTGCGCGGGATCGTTCAGGATCCGCAACGCGGTGTGGTAGCCGATGACCAGGGTCGCCGGGACCCCGGGCGCCAGTTCGACCGGTACCAGCGAGCCGTACCGCCGCCGCATATCCTGATAGGCACGCTGCGGCGTGGTGGCGATCTCGTCGGAGTACAGGGGGACACGAGGCCCGGTGCTGTTCTGGGGTGAGCCGAGGGCGGCCGGGATCCCCGGGAGCGCGGTGGGACGTGCGGAATTCACAGAGTTCTCCAGTCACGGCGGTGGCTACTCGACGCCCCGTGCGACTCGACCGAAGTCCCGGCTACGTCAGGGACGCGAGATTACCTGGCGCACGGCGGTTCTGTGCTCCTGGGTGGGTGCCGCACCCAGCGTGGCGGGTCGCCGTCGCGCGCCGGCCGGCGCGGTGTCAGCCGAACAGGGCGGTCAGCGCGGCGCGATCCACTTTGCCCCGCGGCGTCCGCGGCAGCCGGTCCACCACCCGCACTCGATCCGGCATGCTCGGGGCCGGCAGCACCGCCCGCAGCCGCCGCCGGATCTCCTCGGAGCCGGGCGCGTCGCCGGTGACGACGACGGCGGCCACCGGCACCTGACCCCAGCGCGCGTCGGCGAGTCCGACACAGACTGCCTCGGTGACCCCGGGGATCGCGGTCAGCGCGGCCTCGACCGCCGCCGGCTCCACATTCAGGCCGCCCCGGATGAGCATTTCGCCGTCGCGACCGAAGAGCCGTAACCTGCCGGCCGCCAACGCGCCACGATCGCCGACCGAGAACCAGCCGTCGACCGGGCCGCTTACCACACCGTCCTCGGTCAGGTACCCGGTGAAGACCATATCGCTGCGTACGTGAACGAGACCGTCACGGATCTCCACCTCGACTCCGTCGAACAGTTCCCCCGCCGCACTGTCGTCGGTATCGCCGAGGCCACGGTCGAACGAGACGAAACTCAGCTCCGAGGCCCCGTAGAAATGGGTGAGCGCGGCATTCGGCAGTACCTCTCGCAAGGCCGCCCGGCCCGGCCGCGGCCAGCGCGCCGCCGAGGAGAGCACCTCGCGCACACTGCCGACCGGCCCCGCGCCCGAACGCACCACGTCCCAGGCGATGGCGGGGACCGAGTACAGATGGGTGGGGTCATCGGCCAGCGCCGCGGTGACCGGACGCAGATCGACCGTCGCGCCCCGGGTCAGCGCGTGCAGCGCGCCGTAGAGGAAATGCGTGTGATCGAGTACACCCGGCGTCGAGACCCGGTCTCCCCGTCCGATATCGAAGGTCGCGTCGGAGCGGTCCAGGGTCGCCGCCCACGATCGCTGATCCCGGACGAACAGTTTGGGTTCACCGGTGGTGCCGGAGGTGATCCCCACCAGTAGTTCGCTGCCGGGATCCGCGCGTCCGCGGGGCCCGTCTGTTTCCAGTTCCACCGCGGTGCGGATCGTCCCCGTCCAGCCGAGCCGGCGCAGCAGCCGATGATGTCCGGCGGCGGCGCACACCTGCGCGGGACGGGACAGCGTCAGGACCCGGTCCAGCTGCCGTGGCAGCAGATGGCGGTGCAGCAGCACCACACCGACCCCGGCGTACATCGCCGCCGCCACGGTGACCAGTGAGCCGATATCGGAGGTGGGCAGTACCGCCACCCGGTGCGCGCCGGCCAGACCCGCGGCGGTACGGGTGACCCGCTCCAGGAATTCACCGTAGGTGGCCTGTTCGCGGGCGGCGACGACGGCGGTCGCCGCCGGATCCCGGGCCGCCTGCCGCGCGATCCGCTCGGCGAGCAGTTCAGTCATCGTCGACTCCGCGGGCGGCCAGCGCGTCGCCCATCGCGTCGGCGGTGCGTAGCGCCCGGACCAGCACCGGCGTGGCGAGGGCGGTCACCGACCACTGCAGTCCGCGCGCGCGCCGGGCGTCCGCCACCTCCCGGACGATCCCGGCCAGCAGCGGCACACAGCGGATCGCCAGCGCCAGCAGCAGGCCGATACGTTCGGGATCGACGCCGAGACGGCGCAGCGGGCCGAGCCCCCTGGTGACGGCGTCCAGCATATCGGTGACCCGGGTGGTCAAGGTGACCAGCGCGGCCAGCGCCACCGAGATCAGCAGCAGCCCGCACACCACCGTGGCACGCGCGGGCGAGGTCGTCAGGACCTGGACCACCGCGATGAACACCAGCATCCACACCACCGGTCGCAGCTGGGCCAGCGCCACCCGCCACGGGATCCGGGCGAGCGCGAACACCGCGGCGACGCCGAGCGCGACGCCACCCACCTGCGCGGGTGTTCGCACGAGCACGGTCGCCGCCACGATGATCGCGACCAGCGACAGCAGTTTCACACCGGAGGGCATCCGGTGCAGGAGCGAGTGGCCGGGAAGGTACAGCCCGATCACTCGATCAGCTCCCGATAGGCGGGGACGGCCGCGGCGGGGGTGCCGTCGAAGACCACCGCGCCCTCGTCGACGACGATCACCCGTTCGAAACTGTCCAGCAGTCCGAGCTGATGGGTCACCACGATCACCTGCTGGTCCACCGAATCGAGTGCCGCGGCGACGGCGCGGGCGTTGCGCAGGTCCAGCAGCGTGGTCGGCTCGTCGGCGACGATCACCTCCGGGCGCCGGATGAGGACGGCACCCAGCGCCAGCAACTGCTTCTGCCCGCCGGAGAGGAGATGGGACGGATGTTCGGCGTGGGCGGCGAGGCCGAAGCGGTCCAGTATCTCGGCCACCCGCCCGGCGATCTCCGGTTTGCTCAGGCCTGTGCGCCGCAGCGAGAACGCCAGATCCTCGGCGACCGTCGGCATGACGATCTGGGAGTCGGGGTCGGTGAACACGAACCCCACCTTGCGGCGTACCCGGGCGCCCTTCTTCGACGCGTCGACACCGTCCACGGTGACGGTGCCCGAGGTCGGGGTCAGCAGGCCGTTGATCATGCGGGCCAGGGTCGATTTCCCGGACCCATTGGCGCCGATGATTCCGACCCGGCGCTCGGTGATCCGCAGATCCACTGCGCGCAGGACCCGGCGCTCACCGTAGCGGTGGCTCACCGCATCGAAGACGATCTCGCTCATTGCATCCGCTCCACGAGTACGGCGATCCCCTGACCACCGCCGATGGCACAGGCCGCCAGTCCGAGGGCGGGCCCGTCCGGTCGTAACATCTGACTCGCCAGCCGCACCAGCAGCACCGCGCCGGAGGCACCCCAGGGATGACCCATGGCGATCGCGCCACCCTCCGGGCAGAGCACCGCTTCGTCCAAGCCCAGTTCGTCGGCCACCGCCAGCACCACCGAGGCGAAGGCCTCGGTGATCTCCACGATGCCGAGGTCGGCCACCGAGTGACCGGTGCGGCGCAGCACCTCCCGGATCGCCGGCACCGGTCCCAGCCCGGGCAGCGCGGGATCCGAGCCGCACACCGCCGAACCGAGGATCCGCAGGGCGGGCAACCCGGCCGCGCGTGTCTCGCTCGTCACGGCCAGCACGGCGGCACCGTCGGAGATCCCGCAGGAATTGCCCGCGGTCGCGGTGCCGTCGGCGCCGAAGCTGGGCCGCAGCCGGCCCAGCCGCTGCGCGGTCATTCCCGGCCGGATGCGCTGGTCCCGGCTCACCCCCGCGACCGGTACCAGCTCCGCGCCGAAATCGGTGACGGTGGCGCGGGCATGGGAGCGCGCGGCGTAGGCGTCCTGCCGTTCCCGGCCGATACCGCGGCGCCGGGCGAGATCATCGGCGGCGACGCCCATATCCGGGTCCGGAAAACCTTCGGGCGCGAACGGCGCGCGGGTGTAGCGCACCGGTTCCCGCTCCGGCTCCGGCGGCCAGAACCGCCACGGCGCGGTACTCGCGGATTCGACGCCACCGGCGAGGATCAACCCGTCTACGCCGCTGCGTACCCGCAGCGCGGCCTGCATCACCGCGTCCAGCCCGGAACCGCACTGCCGGTCCACGGTGACGCCGGGTACCTGCGTTCCGAGCCCGGCCCGCAGCGCCGCGACCCGGGCCGGATTCCCCCCGGGGCCCAAACAGTTGCCCAGCACCACATCGTCGATCTCGTCGTCCAGCCCGGCCGCGCGCACCTCTTCGGCGACGGCCCGCAGGACCGGGGCGGCCAGCTCGGTGACGGTCAGTCCGGCGAACGCGTGCCCGGCCGTACCGATCGGGGTGCGCCGGGCGGCGACCAGAACAGGAACAGCACTCACGCCAGCAAGTCTTTCAACCGGCCCCGGGCGACCTTGCCCGCGGTCGTGGTGGGAAGTTCACCGACCCGCACCCAGCGCCGCGGCACCGCTTCCCGGCTCAGCAGCCCGCGCGCCCGCCGCCGCACCTCTTCGATAGCGATGCCGTCCAATTGGACGGCCGCCGTGACGGTTTCGCCGAACACCGCATGCGCCGAACCGATCACCGCGGCCGCCACCACACCGTCGATACCGCCCAGTACCCGTTCCACATCCTCGGCGACGACGGTGGTACCGCCGACATTGATCACCGCCTCGCCGCGTCCCCGGACCGCGAGTTCCCGGTCGTCCCCGAGTACGGCCAGATCGCCGACACCGAACCATTCGGGCGCACCGAGCACCGTGTAGGGCGATCGGACGTAGAGCAACCCGTCGCGGATCTCGGCGTCGACCTCGTCGAGCAACCGCAGCGGTTCGGGGACCCGCCGGGCGGCGACCAGCGATACCTCGGAGGATCCGTAGTACTCGACGACGCGCAGATGACGGGCCGCCGCGAGCGCGCCGGGGTCGGCGGCGATACCGGCGACGACGGCGGTGCGCAATTCGGGCGCGATACGCACGACCTCGCGCAGTACCGCCGGGACGGCGTGCACGACGCCGGCGTGCCGTGGGTCGTCGGTGACACAGGCCCCGCACCACAGCGCGTGCAGGGCCCCGAACAGATGCATCGTCGCGTGCAGCGGGCCGGTGAGCAGGACCCGGTCGGTGGCCGTGACCCCGGTGAGCGCGGTGAAGGCCGGAAAACTGTCGTACCAGGAGGCGGCGGTGCGGGCCAGCGGCCGGGGTCGGCCGGTCGACCCCGAGGTGGCGACCAGCAGGAACGCCGAGGCCGGCCATTCGGTGCGGTCGGGGCGCGCGGCGGGGTCCTCCACGGCGACCGGGACACCGCGCCGTGCGGCCGCGCAGACGCAGATCAGCGCTTCGGCGACCGGAAGGGTGGAGGCGTCGTATTCACCCGGGCCCGGCTCGTGCCGGTCGATCCAGCGGTCGACGGCGCGGTCGAGTTCGGCGTAGCTGTACCGCTGCCCGCCGAGATCGAGCGCGGGCGCGTCGCCGGTTCCACCGAGTTCCCGGCTAGGCACGGATCAACCCGGGGTAGGCGCGGTGTACGCCTTTGGCCACCATCGTCGCGACGACCACCTTCAGCAGGTCACCGGGCAGGTACACGCCGTTCGAGGTGATCGCCGGCCACAGTGCGATATCGGTGCGCAGCAACAGTCCGAGGGTTCCGAAGAAGTAGATGACCACGATGCCGCCCGCCGCGTTGATCAGCAGCGCGGGCAGCACCGGGTACTTGGGCACGATCCGCGCCGTGAGCAGCCCGATGAACAGCGCCGCCGGGAGCCAGCCGACCAGATAGCCGGCGCTCGGACCGGCCAGCGCGGTCAGCCCGGTGCGGCCGCCCGACAGCAGCGGCAGCCCGATGATGGTCAGGGCGATGAAGACTGCCACGGCGGCCGTGCCCTTACGCGGTCCCAGCACCGCCCCGGCCAGGAGGACACCCAGGGTCTGCACAGTGATCGGCACACCGGTGAATCCGACCGTGATCGAACCCGGCAGGCCCAGCGCCGCGATCAACGCGGCGAATACCGCGATCTGTGCCATATCGCGTGCGGTGATACCGGGCCGCGGCCTCCGCTCGTTGTCGACACCGCTCACCGGGATACCTCCGCAATACCATGACTTGAACGACGTTCAAGATAGCAATCGCCGGGGAACCCGCCGAGGGGTCCCCCACGGTGGTCACCCGGGCCCGCGGCGGCCGGGCGCGCCCGGCGCACGGATCCCGCACCCCGTCACACCCCGCGCCCCGCTTCGAACAGCGACCCGGTCGTACGGTGATCGATGACCCGGATCGCCGTACCACCGCCCGAAGGACCACGATGACGCAGCCGCTACCGACCGCGACACACTGGGGCAACTATCTGATCGACCGCGCCGGCGACGGCGAACTCCGCGTCACGCCCACCGGGTCCGACCCCGACCCCTCGCCGATCGGCCGCTCGCTCACCGCCACCCACGACCCCGATCACCGGATCGCCCGGCCCGCCGTCCGGCTCGGCTACTACCGGGACCGCGAGCACAGCGACACCACGCGCCGGGGCCGCGAACCGTTCGTGGAGGTCGACTGGGACGAAGCACTGGATATCGCCGCCGGCGCCCTGCGGTCCACCCGGGAGCGAACCGGCAACCGCGCGATCTACGGCGGCTCCTACGGCTGGGCCAGCGCCGGCCGGTTCCACCACACCCAGGGGCAGATCCATCGCTTCCTGCGAATGTTCGGCGGCTACACCGCCTCGGTGGACACCTATTCGTTCGCCGCCGCCGAGGTCACGATCCCGCATGTGCTCGGGATGAACGCCTATTACGCGGCGCGGCAGTCCCCCACCACGGAGGAGATCGCGCGGCACTGTGCCCGCATCGTCTTCTTCGGCGGGGCAGCGGCGCGAAACGCCCAGGTCAACCCCGGTAGCTTCGGCGCCCACGGTTACCGCGACCACCTCGCGGCCCTCCGCGCCGCCGGCGTCGACACGATCAATATCGGACCCGTCCGCGACGACCTCGAGCCGGTACTCGCCGCCCGCTGGATCCCGTGCCGGCCGGGCAGCGATGTGGCGATCATGCTGGCACTGGTGCACACCCTCCTGACCGAGGATCTGCACGACCGGGCCTTCCTGCACCGCTACACCGTCGGTTTCGACCGCTTCGCCGACTATGTGACCGGGCGCGCGGACGGCGAACCGAAAACCCCGGAATGGGCGGCGGCGCTGTCGGAGGTACCCGCCGCCGAGATCCGGGAGCTGGCCCGGTTGCTGGCCCGGGAACGCTGTGTGATCGGGCTCCCCTACGCCCTGCAGCGCGCCGAACACGGGGAGCAGACCTATTGGACCGCCTGGGCGCTGGCCGCCGCCCTCGGCCATATCGGCCTGTCCGGCGGCGGCGTCCTCATGGGCACCGGCAGCGGAATGACCAACGGGATGCAGCGGCGCCGGCTGCCGTTCGAGATCGCCGCCCTGCCGCAGCCGCCGAATCCGGTCGCCGAGGTGGTGCCGGTGGCGCGCCTCACCGATATGCTGGAACGTCCCGGCGAGACCGTCGACTACAACGGCCGCGTTCTCACCTATCCGCACATCGACCTCGTCTACTGGGCCGGCGGCAACCCGTTCCACCATCATCAGGACCTCAACCGGCTACGCCGTGCCTGGACCCGGCCGCGGACGGTCATCGTCAACGAGATCGGCTGGACCTCCACCGCCCGCCTGGCCGATATCGTGCTACCCAGCACGGCCGCCCAGGAACGCGAGGATTTCGCCGCCGCGCCGGTCGATCACTGGCTCTCCCCCATGCGCGCGGCCCTGCCGCCCTACCGGGAGGCGCGCGACGACTACGCGATCTTCGCCGCCCTCGCCGACCGGCTGGGTTTCGGCCCGCGGTTCACCGAAGGCCGCACCGCGCGGCAGTGGGTGGAACACCTGTGGCAGATGACCGCCGACAACGCGGCCGCCGCCGGCATCACCCTCCCCGACTACACCGAGTTCCGGTCCGGTGCGCCGATCGACCTGCGTCCCCGGCTCCCCGAGAGCCGCCACGTACTCGAACGGTTCCGCGACGACCCGGACCGCTATCCGCTCAGTACACCGTCGGGCCGGATCGAAATCTTCTCCCGCACCGTCGCCGACTTCGGCTACTCCGATTGCCCCGGTCACCCCGCCTGGCTCCCCGCCCGGGAGTGGCTCGGCAGCCCCCGCGCGCAACGCTTTCCGCTGCACCTGCTCTCGCACCAGCCCGCGACCCGCCTGCACAGTCAGCTCGACTACGGCGCCACCAGCCGGGAATCCAAGATCCGCGACCGCGAACCCCTGCGCATGCACCCCGCCGACGCCGCCGCCCGCGCCTTGCGCGACGGCGATATCGTCCGCGTCTTCAATGACCGCGGTGCCCTCCTCGCGGGCCTCCGGCTCACCGACGCGGTCCGGCCCGGGGTCGTGCACATGGCCACCGGCGCCTGGTACGACCCCCTGGATCCCGACGACCCGGAATCACTGGACGTCCACGGCAACCCGAACACCGTCACCCTCGACATCGGCACCAGTTCGCTGGCCCAGGGGCCGTCGGTCAACAGCTGCCTGGTCCAGATCGAACGTTACGCGGGCGACCTCCCACCCCTGCGCATCCACCGGCCCCCCGAGCTGATCCCGGCCGCACAGGTCGACGACCTCCCCGAATGACCGGCCCACGGCCTGCCCAGCGTGATCGATTCGCCGGCGGAACACAAAGGCATGAACGTTGCCGAACGACAGCCGTTTCGAATCCACGACTTCGAGGGCCACTCGAAGTGGGAAACAATGCTCAACGACCGAGCTCACCCGATCACCTGCAATCCGGCTCTTCGAGCCTCACACCGCCGACCCGGCAGTCAGCAGATCGTCGGGCCCGATCTCGACCCGGGTGCCGAAACTGCGGCTGATCTCGGCAAGCCGAGTCCGTAGCCATTGTGTATCCGATCGCCCCGGGCGCTCGAGCCGGATACGACGGATACGGAGGGGCAGCATGCGCAGCACGGCCGGGCCGGCGGGACCGAGCGTGACGAGATACAGCAACCGCAGCTCGGGCCGGTAGGACTCGTGACCGCCGATGCCCTCGTAATCGTCGATCACATCACCGCACCCGTACAAGATGGGTTTGCCGCGGTAGATCTCGATCGGCCGGGGATGGTGCGCGGAGTGGCCATGCACGATATCGATACCGGCGTCGATGAGGCGGTGCGCGAACTGCCGCTCGCTCAGGCCGATTCCATACCCCCAGTTGGAACCCCAATGGACCGAGACGATGGTGAGATCGCCGGCACGCCGAGGGGCCGATAGATGCGCCGCGATATCGTCGGCGTGCCGCGCCGACGGGTGACCGATGCGCCGTACTCCGGGACGGCCGGTGGCGGCGGCCCAGTCCGAAGGAACCCCACTGGACCTGGTCGATACGGACTCGATCAGGACCCGGCGTCCGTCCGGTAGCGGCACCGCGGCGGGCTGTTGCGCCGCCGCGAGGTCGGCCCCCGCACCCGCGGCCCGGATACCCGCGCCGGCCAATGCGTCGAGTGTGTCCATCAATCCGCCGATACCGAAATCGAGGGCATGGTTGTTGCTCAACGCGCAGGCGTCGGGGGCGAACGCGGTGAGCGCCGGCAGGTTACCGGGCTGCATCCGATAGTGGATGGCTTTGCCGGGAGCGAAACAACCGTCCGCGGTAACCGCGGTTTCCAGATTGACCAGGCGTACCTCGGGCGCGAGCTCATCCAGCAGGCCCGGCACCTCACCCCACACCCAGTCGTAACCGCAGGGCCGCGGCATCGAGCCGTGGGCCCACTCTGCCAACTCGACGTAACGCCGGGCATCCCGGACCCAAGGCTCCCGCAGTTCCGGGGCACCCGGATGCGGCAGGATCTGATCCACACCGCGACCCAGCATCACATCTCCACCGAGAAGAACCGTGACCGTCATCACGGCACCGCCCAGTGCAGCACAGGTCCGGCCCATATTCCGACCATCCCGGCCCGGCACGCCCCCGAACCGACAACGAGCCGCGCCGGGGCGATCGCACGAGCCATCGGCTCCGCCCCGAAACCCATACCTGAAAGCTATCACCAGCTCTGCGGTGATTCAGGGCCGAGGCGCCGCTCGGGGTGGTCGACATGTTCAGATGCGCATATCCGGGTATCGGCACGTAATACCGCGAGCGGGAGCACTCCTCCACTTACGCCGCAGGTATCGAACTCCGAACCGGTGCGAAAACTGAACCCGAGGGTGCGGTAGCGGAAATCGGCGCGAGACGACAATCGCCCCCTACCTGCTGATTTACAGATAGGAGGCGATTACTTACTGTGGTCCCAGCTGGGATCGAACCAGCGACCTTCCGCGTGTGAGGCGGACGCTCTCCCGCTGAGCTATGAGACCGGGGGAACCGCTCGGGGGGAATTTCGATGCCCTCCGAACGAGTACGAACTTTAACACGCACCACCCGTTCGTCACCAAATCACCCGGTTGTCATTCATTCACCGGGGTCGGCCGGGGCCGCTACGCCCACCCGTTGACAGCGGAGTGCCGCGCCCCGGACGCACGAGTGGCACGACCCGCACGCCGGCAGCGGCGGAAAATGACAAGCTTGTAGTTTACCGGCATCTACCAGGCGATTTGTAGGTTTCGCCGAACGTCGGCTAATGTTCTGTCTCGCACCACGGAGGACGGAAACGGCCGCCGGGGATGCAGAATGCGGATGTAGCGCAGCTGGTAGCGCATCACCTTGCCAAGGTGAGGGTCGCGGGTTCGAATCCCGTCATCCGCTCGAGAGGTAGGGCCAGGCGCATAGAATGCCTTCCCCCTTTGCGCGGTGGAGTGGCCGAGTGGTGAGGCAACGGCCTGCAAAGCCGTGCACACGGGTTCGATTCCCGTCTCCACCTCGCGCGATTAGCTCAGCGGGAGAGCGCTTCCCTGACACGGAAGAGGTCACTGGTTCAATCCCAGTATCGCGCACCAGTTCATATCGGTTGAGAGGCACTTTCCGAACGGATCGGAAAGTGCCTCTACGGCTTTTCCGGGCGGCTACGCCGCATAACGGAGTATGCCCGCGATCTGCGTCTCACCGGGCAGGTCCTCGGCGCGCACGGCCAGAACCCGGCCACCGGTGAGCAGGACGCGACGGCTTATCTCGTCCAGGATGCCGGGCGCGTCGACCGGCTCCGGTTCGGCGAATGTGACCGCACCATCGGCGGATACGGCACCGGGCACCGACGCATCGATATCGACGAGCAGGGTGTCCACGGCACCCGCGGTGGCCGCGCGGGCGAGATCGGAGACATCGGTGGCGGCCCGGCCCTCGCTGCGCCGGCGGTCCAGCAGGTCGATCAGCTCGGACAGTTGCGCGGCGTAGTGGCGGTCCAGTACCGCACGGGAACGTTCGGCGAGTTCCTGGTCGGAGGCGTGCTCGGGGTTGCCGGAGATGCTTTCGGCGAGCAGGCCGTCGTAGCTGTTCACCGACCGGAACAGGGAGTCGATCGGTTCGGTGGCCGCGAGGATAAGCGGCACGTGGCGGCCGGACAGGAAATCGCGGAGTTCGGTGTCGATGGCGCGGGCATACTGGCGGGCCCGCATCTTGCGGCCCTCTTCCCCCTGAACACGGCGCTTCGGGGCCCGATCGCCCAGGCTCGATTTGCCGGCGTGCGCGGCCGCGTTGGCCGGCAGCCCGGGTATCCGCACCGTGTACGCCGGTTTATCGGCGGTGATCTCCACCAGCCGGACGCTGCCTTCGGCCAGAGCCAGGACGAACGCCGACTGCGGGAAGGTGACGGCGCGGAGCAGGCGTTTGAGATAGAACCGATCGCCCACCGTGACGGAGGCGTTCAACTCGTTGGGCACCCGGAAGGTGCGGATCCGCGTCGGTGTGGCGAGGGCGACCAGGGTGCGCGACTGGTAGCGCCAGAACTCGGCATCGTCGATGTGGACGTCGAATTCCTCCTCCAGGGCGGTCCGCGCCGCCGCGTCGGTGACCTGGTCGAGTGCCTGCCGGACCTGGTCCCAGAACGCGATCCGGTTGCGGTCCGGATCGGCCGCATCCGATTCGGTGGGGGTGTAGATCGATACGCACCAGTCGTCGGTGAGGGCGGCGAGCGCTTCGATCTCGCCGCGAGTCGGGATATCGGTGTGCAGCACGAAATCCTCCACATCGTGGGGTCGGCGCGCCGAATCCGGTGGAGCCGGGGATCGCGGCGGTGGGTCGTGGCGCAGGGCGAATACTCGGCAAACTTCATTAGAGCACAGGACGACCCCGGACAGTCGGTACGCGTCCACCGGGGTTGTCGGCGGGCGCGGTTAAGCTGACCCGCACGAACTCGAGCCGACCGGCCCGGCGGGTCCCGACAGGGGGTGTGTGTGCAGACGGAACCAGCCCGCGATGTGATGCCGGATGGTCCGGCCGCCACGGACACCGGGGAAACGTTCCCGGACGATCTCCGTGAGCATCTGTCCTTCGAACTCGAGGAGTGCGGCCACGCCCTGGCCGAGCTGGTGGACGATTACGCAGTCGACCGGGAACGGGCGGCAACGATCCTGCGACTGCGGCTCGGTATCACCGGGGACCGCCCCGAAACGCTCACCCGTATCGGCGCACGACTGGATTTCGCGCGGGACCGGGCCCGCCAGTTGCATACCAAGGCGGTCGGCGAACTGCTCCGGCACACGGCGCGCTCCGGACGGCTGCCGGTTCCCGAGTACGCCCGGCGCTACCCCGTGGGTACCCGGGATTCCGCGCTCACTCGCGCGCTGCTGGCCGAAACCTACGCCACCGATACCGATATCGCGGTGAACGACCTGTCCTACCTGAAGCTACGGCTGGCGGGGCATACCGCGGCCGACGCGAAACGGATCGCGGGTTTCGTCACCCAGCGCATCGTGGGCTGGCGCAAGAAGACCAACCACCTGCTGTCCCGATTGCGCATGGACGAGGAACCCGCCGGACCGCCGGCGCCCTGGCTCGACCGGATCGACTGGCCCACCGGAAACGGCTCGCCCGCACCGCTGCCCACCGGCCCGGCACGGACGTTCGATGTGGACGACGACGGTCGCGGCCGGTTCTACCTGTATAAACCGGGACGTGATATCGGTTTCGACTCCGGGCTCGAGGCCCGGCTCCTCCGCCTGCTCGACGCCGACGACCGGATTCGCAATTTCCAGGAATATCCCGAGGCCGTCGGGTACCGGATCGACGGCACGGAACAGGTGCACTTCCCGACCGTCGTCGCCGAACTCGCCGACGGGCGCCTGGTACTGATCGACGAACAACCCCTGGGGCATATCGGTTTCCATGTGAACCGGATGAAGTCCGCGGCGGCCCGCGCCCGGGCGCACGAGAACGGCTGGGGCTGGTTGCTCTGGACGGGCAGCCACCTCGGCGAACCGGAACTGGCGGCCCACCGGGTGCCCGCGGGCCTCGAGGATCGGCTCACCGAGCTGCTTACCGAGGGCCCGGTCCGGCTGCCCGCGCTACGGCAGGTGCGGGCGGATACCGGATTCGACACAGTGGACCTGATCGCGCTGGTGGTCCGTAACGAGTGGCGGTGGGATCGGGGCCCGTTCCGGTTGACCGCCGGGTAGCCAACGCAACATCCGGCCCCCACCCCGGCGGGGCCCGCTCGGTGCAGCGGCGCGGAAAACGCCGGGCCGCCTAGCGGTGCTGCCCGATAGGATCGGGCACGGTGAACGACGAGAGCGTACTGCTCGCGCTGCCGGACATCAGGCGGGCACGGAGCCGGCGCGGGAGGTGCGGGAGCAGGCGCATCGCCGTTTCGCCGACGAGCAGCTGGGCCCGGGAGCGTGGAATGCCCCGGCGCAGCACCGCGGGCGCGACCTCGCGACACCGCTGGGCGTACGCGTCGACCTGCGCGCGGTAGGCGGGAAAGGCCACCGCATGGTCGCCGCCGGCTTCGGCCAGGGCACGGGCGAGGAGGTAGGCACCGACCACGGCGAGCGAGGTACCGCCCCCGACCGCCGGTCCGGGTGCGTACCCGGCGTCGCCCACCAGCGCCACCCGGCCCCGCGACCAGGTGTCCAGCTGGATCCGGCTGACGGAATCGAGATAGAAATCCTCGGCGCGGTCCATCTCGTCGAGCAGCAGCGGGATATCCCAGCCCTCGTCGCGGTACTCGGCGCGCAGCAGCCGGCGCTGGGCATCGATATCGCGAGGGTCGTGCCGCGCTTCTTCGCCACGCCGGAACAGGAACACCGCACGTGCCAGGCCGGTCTGCCGGACCGGATACATCGCGGCGATCCGGTCCACGGCGTTGTACAGCAGTGTCAGCCCGGCGAGCTCCCGATAGTTCGGGAGGGTGCCCACCGCGAAGTAGGCGCCCAGATGCCGGCGCCAGCGCTCCTCCGGTCCGAAGACCAGTTCCCGGACCCTGGAATGCACACCGTCGGCACCGATGACCAGGTCGAACCGGGCCGAAGCACCACTGTCGAACGTTACCGCCACGCCGTCACCGTGGTCGGTGAGTTCGGCGATCGAATCACCGAAGCGGTAGTCGACCCGGCTACCGGTCGCCTCGTGCAGGATCGCCGCCAGCTCCCCGCGCATGATCTCGAGATGCCGCCCGTCGGCGAAAGCGTCCGAGATATCGCGCAGATCCACGGCGATGGGCCGTTTGCCCGGCCGTTCGAGCCGGAGCGCGGTCGATTCGGTACTCGCCTCCCGTAGCGGCCCGAGCAGGTCCATATGGTCCATCACTGCCGTCGCCGGGGCGAAGAGATCTACCGCGTGACCACCCAGGCCCAGCCGCGGAAAGGGGGCGCGCTCCACGACCACCGGTGTAAATCCGAACCGATCGAGCCAGTAGGCGAGAACGGGCCCGGCCACGCTCGCGCCGGAAATCAGGACGTCCATAGCGATCCCCTAATTTGTTTACTTATCGGTAGGTAAGTCAGTTTACTTACCGGGCGGTCAACACGCTAGGGTGAGGAAGTGCCGAGACCCCGATCCAGCGAAACCCGTGAGCGCATACACGCCGCGGCGCTCGAACTCTTCACCGCGCACGGTATCCGGGAGACGAGCCTGCGCCAGATCGCCGAAAAACTCGGACTCACCAAACCCGCGCTGTACTACCACTTCTCCTCGCGCGATGAGCTGCTGCGCAGCCTGGTACAACCGTTGTTCGACGATGCCGAGGCCGCCATCACCGCGGATGAAGCCCGCGCCGGCGGCGGCCCGGTGGACGCACGAGAACTACTCGGACGCTATTTCGACGTCTCCTACCGGCATCGCGCGATCACCGCGCTGCTGCTCCGCGATATCGCGCCGCTGGCCGAACTCGGTTTCCTCGATCGTGTCGTCGACTGGCGCCGTCGGCTCACCGCCCTGTTGGTCGGTCCCGACGCCGGACTCGGCGACCGGGCCCGCGCCATCGTCGCGCTGGGCGGCCTGGGCGACTGCCTGGTCCTGCTCGCCGATACGCCGGTGGACGAACTGCGCGTGGCCGCGCTCGACGCGGCGTGCGCCGCGCTGGACAGAAGACCGCCCGCGGCGGACTCGGCGGCCCCTACGCGCTGAACTCCGCCCGGCGGGAACGAGATCGGGCCGGGCGGTCGCCGTCAGGGTTTGACCAGCATGGTCGCCGCGATGAAGGTCGCGAGCAACAACATGACGAAAACCGTGATCAGCTGCCAGTTGTCGATGGTTTTGTGCAGACGCCGGATGGTGTCCTCCAACGCGCGATGTACCCGTCGCTCATCGGCGATCCGGCGATCCACCGCCGCCACCGCCTCGGCCTGCTCCCGGGCGCGCTGTGCCGTCCGCTCCATCCGGGCGACGGTTTTGGCGAGCTGCCGCTTCTTCTCGCGCACCGCCTGCCGGGCCACGGCCAGCGCGGTGCGCTGCGACATCAGTTCCAGACGTTGCTGTTCGAGCAGCAGTGCCTGGGTCCTGGTGTGCTTCTCCCAGTCGGTCACGGCCGCCCATCCTTTCTTCATATGATCGCGGTAACCCCACGCGACCTCGCCTGCCACCCACTCCCGCAGGAACTCCCGCAATTCGTAGGGCCGCGCGCTCGGCACGACCAAGCCGGTGGGACCGGTTTCCAGCATGCCGCTCACGGCGCGGTACTCACACGAGGCGGGCGCGAGATCGGCGATACCGAGGGCGGGCAACTGGGACACCCAGAAACCGGGCGCGCACAACCACAGCACCTTCGCGCAGCCCAGCACACGCAGCCGGTCCGTATGTTGTTGCGCGAGTTCCTGGGTCAGTGGGCCGGTGCGCACCTCGATCGCGCCTTGCTCGGTACCGCGCCGCCACCAGACGTCGACGGTGACCGGGCCGCAGCGCCGGTCCACCACCGCCTCATCCGCGCCGAACGCGAGCAGCCGGCTCGCCAGCCAGTACTTGAGTCGCTGCGCGTCCCACTGCGCCTCCACACAGCGCGCGCAGCCGCAACCGTACCCGGAGGTGGTCTGCTCCGCGGTGTCCGTACCCCCCGGACCGTCGGATATACCCAGGTCGGACAACATCGTCCGGCGCCCGCACCGAATATCACTCCGCCGCTTCGTCTGCATGCGACCACCCATCTAACCCGTCCCACCATGTCGGCCCGACACCACACCGACGTATTCCAGGGTGCTCCACAGAGGCCGGTCACCGCCAGGTTTCTGCCCAGCAGTTACCCAGATGGGACCCATGCAACCCTCACCCCCGGCGGTGTCCCGGTCACCGGATCGGCGGCTGTCAGCACCGAACGCACCAGGGTGCGCAGCCACGCGTGCGCGGGATCGGGGGTGTTGCGCGGATGCCAGGCCAGCGAAATCGTCACCTCCGGCAGCGGCAGCGGGATCTCGAACGCGCACAGCCCCAACGCCGGCAGCGCGGTGACCGCCACGACCGCGGGGGCCGGGCACACCGCGACACCGGAACGCACGGCGAGCAACGCCGTTGTCAGATCGGGGACAGTGGCCACGACGCGGCGGGTGCGGCCGTGCAGGGCGAGACGGTCGTCGATGGGGCCGCGGGCGATCCCGCGCGCCGAGATGCTGATATGGGCCGCGGCGGCGTAGGCGGCCACGGTCACCCGCTCGGTCACCAGTGGATGCCCGGGTGCGGCGACCCCGATCAACCGGTCTCCGCGTACCCGTTCCACCCGGGTCTGCGGATCCGCCTGCGCGATCACCCCGACCTGCGCGTCGATCCGGCCGTCGCGCAGCGCACTCGCCGAACCGGCCGTCTCGCCGGGCACGAACCGCAAGGTCACTCCCGGTGCCCGGGCCCGGACCTCGGTGAGCAGCCGGCCGGCGAGTTCGGGCAGCACCGCGTCGTCCACGTACAACGCGAACCCGCGTACCAGGGCGGTCGGGTCGACCGTATCGGGTTTCGCCAGCAGCGCCCGTCCCTGTTCCACCAGCGCGCCGACCTCGAACCGCAGCTCGAGCGCGCGCGGAGTCGGGACGAGCTGACGCCCGGCCCGGACAAGCAGCGGATCGTCGTAGACCCGGCGCAGCCGCGCCAGGGTACGGCTCATCGCCGGTGGCGAGGTGTTGAGCCGTTCGGCGGCCTGCGTGACACTGTTGGTCTCGAGCAGGGCGTGTAGGGCCACCAGCAGGTTCAGATCCAGATCCGGCACGGCCGGATCAGGTTCGTGAGGACGCGCCGGTGGCCTGTGCCTCGGGTTCGGGCGAAGCCGATTCCGAGTCGGCGGTTGCCCTGTCCGGCGTCTCCGGTCCGGCGGCAGGCGCCGTACCGGTGGCCCGCGCCTGCTCGGTGGTGTCGGCGGGCGCCGGCTCGGTGGCCTTGGGAGCCGATGGACCCGCAACTTCAGCGGGCGCCGTGTCACCGGCACCGGTAGCCGGTGACCGGTCGGCAGCCGAATCCTTACCCACCGTCCCGGCCGCCGGTGCCGGGTCGGGCTTCGCCGGGTGGGCGCGGTCCGATCCCGTGGTGGCCGTACCAGGTTTCGTCGCCTCCTGGGTGCCGGTCTCGGCGGCGGACGCGGATGCCGCGTCCGTCGGGGTATCGCCGAGTGTCCCCGGCCCGGGCGGCGGCGCGGAGGTCTCGGCCGCCGCGGCGGCTGCCGCGGCCTGGGCCGCACGCATATCGAGCCGGACCGTGGGACTGTTGGATCGTGCGGCGATACCGGCCGCGCGCTTTTCGGCCGCGGCCCGCCGGGCCGCGTCCCGGGCGACGTCCACCGCCGACTGTTGCGCTGCGGGGGGCGTCTCCGCGGGTTGCCCGTGGGGGGGCGCCGCGCTCTCCTGCTGCGGTGTGTTCGGTGGCTGCGGGGCGTTCACCGGCCACCGGGTGTTCACCGCCGCGGCCGCGGGCCGGGACTGGTGCACCGGTTGCGGAGGTTGCCCCGGCGCGGGTTGCGGTTGCGGAGGTTGCCCCGGCGCGGGTTGCGGTTGGGGAGGTTGCCCGGGCGCGGGCTGCGGGTCCGGGCCGGCCGGGTGCGCGGCGGGCATCGCGATGATCTTGGTCCGCTCGTCGGCGCCCGGAAGAGCCGACTCCGGCAATTTCACGGTCGGAGATTCCGAGGCCACGGGTCGCCCGCCGGACGATTCGGGGCGGGCGGCGCCGGTGTGGATCGGTTCGGTCGCACCGGTCGGCGGCGACGCCGGCTGCGGTGGCGACGCGGGCGGCTGTGGTGGCGACGGCTGCGCCGAAGGCGCACCGTAGGGAGCCGCGAGAGGCTCGGCCATGGGCCCCCGTTTCCGGCGCGACACCACCTTGTAGTCACCGGGCCGGGCCGGGCGCACCCACTGCGCGGTGCGTGCCGCGAAGGGCAACTTCACCCCGAGATCGGCGAGCAGTTCATCGATATCGCGCAGGGCGTAGGGCGTCACCGAGGCACCGTGCGCGTGGTGACCGCCGGTGTACTCGTGCATCCAGCGCAGGCGGGCCTCGATCCGCTCGCTCATCGTCTCCGCGGGCGGCAGGGACAGGCTCCTGGTGAGCAGGGCCGACGTCCAATGCGCGCCGACCTCCGCACCCACCGCGCTCAGCAGCGACGAGTTGTAACCGGCGAAGGTCAGATGTGGTACCTGCAACGGCAGGATCTGCCGGTACAACCGGAAATTACCGTGATCGTCGGTGAGCTGGCGCTGTACGTACGGAGTCAGGAACGGGACCCGCTGCTGGAAACCGGTGGCGCAGACGACGATATCCGCACGGACCAGCCGGCCGTCGGACAGTTCGGCATAGGGCCCGGCCTGGCCGCCGCCCAGCGCGGCGATCTCGGTTCCGCCGCACACGGTGATACGGCCGGCCGCGACCTGATCGGCGAAATCATCTGCGACCAGGCCGAACGCGGCCTCGTGGGCCTGGTCGAACCGCACCGGCGGCACCAGCCCCAGCTCCGTGGCCCGGGACCGCTGGGCCACCAGTGCTTCGATGAGATCGAGGTTGCTCTCCCGGAAGGAACGGCCCGGGCCACGCAGCAGACGCTCGACCCGGCCGGGCTCGGGATGCCGGAAATGGGCGGCACCGGTGCGGGTGAGCAACACCCGTTCGGCGTCCAGCCCGGGGGCCAGCCGGCGCGGCATCTTCCACAGCAGCCGGCGAGCCACCACCGTGGTCTCGGCGGCCACCCGGCTGATCTCGGTGGCCAGATCGCAGGCCGCGGCACCGTAGCCGACCACGACCACCGAGCGGTCGCGGACCGCGTCGACATCCAGGAACTGGGTGCTGTGGCCCAATTGGCCTCCGGCACGACCGAATTCGGTCATACCCGCGAAATCGGGGATCTCCGGTTCGCTGAATACGCCGTTGGCGATGACGAGGTGATCACAGGAGGTGCGGTGCACACCGTCGAGATCGCGTATCTCGAGCAGCCAGCCGCCGTCGACCGGATCGGCCGCGACCACTTCGGTGCGCAGCCGGAGGCGATCGGTCAGCCCGAAGGCGCGCACGTAGCTCGCCAAATACTCCTGCATCCGGGCTCCGTCGAGCACCCGCGGGTAGTCGGCGGGCATCGGATGGTCGGAGAAGTGGTAGGTGTACTTGCTGCTCTGCGCGCGTAAGCCCGGGTAACGGCGAGTCTCGCTCCACACGCCGCCGATATCGGGGGCTCGGTCGAAAACCTCGACCGCGAACCCATCCTCACTCAGGACCTTCGCGCAGACCAGACCCGCGATACCCGCACCGACGATCGCGATGCGGTTCCCGCTCCTCATGGGCGAGAGATTACGTCGGATGTGTCCGGCAGCAAAGCCGGAGGCTCTATTACGCCCATCGCCGCAGGTCGCGAGAGTCCCGCCGGAACCCCGGACCAGTTGATCGCGGGGCGGGCCGCACCTGCCGGACCAGCGGACACACCGCCGTGCCGTACCGCTGTGGTCTCATTGGGATATGACCACTGTCACCGTGGACCGGGCCGGACTGTGGGACGCCGAGGCGCTCAGCGATGTCGCCGCCGCGACCTTTCCGCTGGCCTGCCCGCCGGGTTCGGATATGGAAGATATCGAGGTGTTCCTGGCGGAGGTGCTCTCCGGGGAGCGGTTCGGCGAATATCTGTCCGATCCGGCGCGCACGGTCCTCAAAGCGGTCGCGGACGGCGAGATCGTCGGGTACGCCATCCTGCACAGTGGGCCGCCGTCCGACCCCGCGGTGGCGACGGCGGTAGCGCTCGATCCGGTGCTCGAGATCAGCAAGATGTACGTGCTGCCGGGCCAGCACGGCACCGGAGTGTCGAGCGCGCTCATGCACGCGGCACTGGAGCAGGCCCGCGGCGCCGATTACGCCGGTGTCTGGCTCGGCGTGAACCAGGAGAACCTGCGGGCGCAACGCTTCTACGCCAAATACGGCTTCGAGCAGGTGGGTACCCGGACTTTCACCGTCGGGCGCCAGCTGCACCACGACTTCGTGCTGCGACTCGAGTTCTGACCGCCGGCCCTCGCTCGCGGTCTCAATCCAGCATGCGCTGTTTCAGGGTGTCGATCTCCGCGGCGCTCAGACCCAAACCCTCGCTCACATAGCGGTCGAAACCGCCGTAGCTCACCGCGACCTGATCGAAGGCGGCGTCGAGCCACTCCCGTTGGACCCCGCCCACCGGATCATCGGACGCGGCGCCGCGGTACTGGTTGGACAGCAGATAGTCCTCGGTGATCGTGGCCCGATCCACCCCGAGCACCGTGAGCAGTACCGCGGCGGTCCAGCCGGTCCGGTCCTTGCCGGCGGTGCAGTGGAAGAGCACCGCGCCGGCCTCGGGCCCCTGCCCGGACGCCGCGATATCGCGTAGGACTCCGGCCACCGCCTGGTTCGCGCCCGGGGCGGTGATGAACGCCCGGTACAGGTCGCTGCCACCGGCGAGGGTCGACACGAGTTCCGGCAGTGGGGCGGCGCCGATCATGTCGTACCAGTTGGCACGCGCACCCGCGGGGATCCGGTCCGGGCCGATCGCGCGCTCGTAGACCGTGCGCAGATCGTCGACCGCACGGACCCCGAGCCGGCTCAGCTCCGCGAGGTCCGCGGGGGTGAGATCTTTGAGCTGATCGGTGCGGAACGCGATACCGGTGCGTACGGTGCGTCCGTCCACGGTGCGGTAACCGCCGAGATCGCGGGCATTGGGAGCGCCGGCCAGGTGGAGCGACCGGTCGACGGTGAGCACCTCGGCGGCCGCCGGCGCCGCGGTGACATTCGCCGCCGTGGCCGGGCCGAACGCGATCAGGGCACCGGTGAGGACAGCGGCCGATACGCGCGCCGAACGATGAACCATGAGCGGAACTCCCATCGTGCTCGCCGGCACCCCCGCGCGGCGTGCCGGACTCAGCAAACCAACCCCGGGGTCCGGGGTCAACCCGAAAACGGCGCGTCTCCGCACGCCGCGCGGGTCGGCGCCCGGCGGCCGGAAACGATCCGGCTACCGCCGGGCCGCACTCAGGCCGGGACCTCGAAGCGGGACAGCGCCAGCAGCCGGGAGATCGCCCGCAGATACTTCTTGCGGTAGCCGCCGTCGAGCATTTCCTGGGAGAAGATCTCGTCGAGTTTCGCGCCCGAGACGGTCACCGGGGTGCCCGCGTCGTAGAGCCGGTCGGCCAGGACCACCAGGCGCAGGGCCACCGCCTGATCGTTGACCGGATGCACGCCGGAGACGAAGACCGCGGATACCCCGTCGATCAACGCCCCGAATTTCGACGGGTGCAGGGTGCTCAGGTGGCCCAGCAAGGCGTCGAAATCGTCCAGCGTCGCGGCGGGGGTGGCCGCCGCCCGTTCGTTCAGCTGCGCGTCACTGCTGGGCTCCGGGGCCGGCGGCAGATCGCGGTGCCGGTAGTCGGGGCCGTCCACCCGCACCGTGTCGAAGATCGAGCCGAGCTTCTTGATCTCGCGCAGGAAGTCCTGCGCCGCGAACCGGCCCGCGCCGAGCTGCCCGGGCAGCGTGTTGGAGGTGGCCGCGACCGAGACGCCACTGGCCGAGAGCTCGGTGAGCAGCCGGGAGACCAGCATGGTGTCGCCCGGATCGTCCAGTTCGAACTCGTCGATGCACAGCACACTGTTGGCCGACAGCCGCTCGACCGCGTTGCCGAATCCCAGCGCGCCGACCAGGTTGGTGAGTTCACCGAAGGTGCCGAACGATTTCGGCGCGGGCGCGCTGTGGAAGATCGAGGCCAGCAGGTGGGTCTTGCCGACACCGAAACCGCCGTCCAGGTACAGGCCCGCGCCCTGCGTCGGTTTCTTCTTGCCGAAGAAGGATTTCTTCTGCGCGGCCTTGTGGATGGCGGTGACCTTCTCCGCGAAGGCTCGGGCCGAGGTGACCGCCGCGGCCTGGCTGGGTTCGTTCGGGTCGGGAATGTAGGTATCGAAACCGACCTCGTCGAACATGGGCGGCGGTACCATCTGGGCGACCAACTGGTCGGCGGGGACCTCCGGACGGCGGTCGACGAGGCGCATCGGCATGGACGTAGCCTAGTGACGTGGTATGAGCTGTTGGTATGCAGCGTATCCCCGATGCGATCCAGCTCACAGACCTCGACAACGACGCACTCGCCGATCTGTACGCCTATCCGGGCAGTCCGGACGACAGTTGGCTGCGGGTCAATTTCGTCTCCAGTATCGACGGCGCCGTCACCGGATCCGGCGGTGTGTCGGGTGCGCTGGGCACACCGGCGGACAAACAAGTGTTCCATCTGCTGCGCGAACTGTGCGACGTCGTCCTGGTCGGCGCGGGCACCGTACGCGCGGAGAACTACGGGGGCGCGCAGACCGACCCGGGCCTACGCCGGGAGCTGTTCACCCGGGGCATCGGCGGACATGCCGAGGGCGACCCGCCGCCGATCGCGATCGTGACCGCCTCCGCCGCGCTGGACCCGGACCATCGGGTGATCACCACCGCCCGGACCCCCACCCTGATCCTCACCACCGCGGCGGCGCCCGCGCAGCGGGTACGCGCCCTCGCCGACGCCGGAGCCGAGGTGATCGAGATCGGTGACGAGGTGATCGCGCCACGCGCGGTTCCGGAGGTGCTCGCGGCGCGGGGGTTGCGGCGGATGCTGTGCGAGGGCGGACCGCAGCTGTTCGGCTCGCTGGCCGCCGCGGGGGCGGTCGACGAACTCTGCCTGACCATCGCGCCGCTGCTGGTCGGCGGGGCGGCGCGCCGGATCTCGGTGTCGCACGAGGAATTCGGGATGCGGATGATGCCGGCGCATGTGCTGCTGGACCCGGACGGGACGATGCTCACCCGCTGGGTGCGCGCCTGAAACCCGGGCGGCGAGCGTGCGTGGCGGGGCCCGGGCGTCCCGCTCAGGCGGATCCGATCGGGACCTGGCAGGGTGTAGCGCATGCGCTGGACTCGGGCAGTGGTGCCGGCCTCGGCACTTTTGATCATGATCGCCGGATGCGGGGCCGGTCCGTCGGACCGCCCGCACGTCGCCGTCGAACGTCCGCCTGTGCCAGGCGAATCCACCACCTCCGCCCAGGTCCCACCGCCGCCGGCCGCCGAGGTTCCGAAACAGGACCTGCCGTGGCGCGAGTGCACCCGGGAAACATTCGACCAGGCCGGGATGGGCCCGGGGCCGGCCGGACTGGTCCTGGAATGCGCTGATTTCTCCACTCCGATCGACAGCGCGGGCACGGTGCTGGGCAACTTCCGCACCGGCGCGGTGCGCGCCCGGCTGCCGCAGACCCCGCCCGACGCCGCACCCGTGGTACTGACCTCCGGTGTGGACCGTTCCTCCGGCACCACCCTCGCGGGGCTGGCCACCGGTCCGGCGAGCGCCCTGCTCACCGCCCACCCCCTGGTCGCGGTGGACCGCCGGGGTATCGGCAGCTCCCAGGCGATCGACTGTCTACCCGTCGATATCCGCAGCGGCCTGCAGGACAACGCCCAGTTCACCCCGGGCGGCGACGCGGTGACCGGTATGTCCGACCTGTCGCGCAACGGCACCATTTCCTGCCGGGACTTCCTGCAGCCCTACGAAGGCACCTTCGACGCCGCGCACGCCGCCGACGATATCGAGCAGTTGCGCCGCGAGTGGAACGTCGACCACATCGCCGTGCTGGGTACCGGCAGCGGCGCGCTGGTGGGGCTGGAATACGCCCGCAAATACGGTGACCGGCTGGCCCGTCTCGTCCTCGACTCCCCCACCCCGGTGGGTGTGGACACCGTCACCCGGACCGAGACCGCCGTCCAAGGCGCCGAGGCGGCGTTGTCGGCGTTCGCCCAGCAGTGCGCCGGTATCTCGTGCTCGCTCGGACCCGATCCGCGCGCGGCGGTGACCGCGCTGATGCAGAAAGCCGCCGACGGGCAGCTCGGCGACATCTCGGCAAACGGGGTGCGCACGGCTGTCACCGGGTTCCTCGGCAGCCCCCGCGCGGACCAGACCGGCCGGATCGGCGCACTCGCCGACGCCCTGTCCGCGGCCGGGCGCGGCGACCTGGGCGGGCTGAAGACGCTGATCGATCAGCAGGAGGCCGCCACCGCGACCGACGGCCAGTTCGTCAACGGCTGCACCGATCTGCCGCAGACCCCGCCCGCGCCCCAGGTCACCGACCTCAGCGGTATCTGGGCGCAGAAATATCCGGCATTCGGCCGCGCGACCGCGCTGTCGATGCTGGCCTGCTCGGCGTGGCCGGTGACCGAGGCACCGGCGGCGCTGGAGAAACTCGAGCTGCCGGTGCTGGTACTCACCGGTGTGGCCGATCCGGTGACCGGTGTCGCCCAGGCCTCGGTGACCGGCGCCCTCGGGGCGGCGGGCGCCCGGACCTCGACCATGACCTGGCAGGGCTGGGGTCATCCGGTGAGCGCGCATTCCGGATGCGCGCAAACCGCGCTCGTGGCGTATCTGAAGGACGGACGGCTGCCCGGCGACGGCACCGCCTGCCCCGCCTGACAGTCCCGCGCGAAGGCGCCCCGAGCCGGGTCCGAGGGGCGCCTGACCGGCACGTCGAGGGTGGGCCCCGGCAACACCACGGCACCGCCCGGTGTACCGTGCCGTGGTGTTCCTTCGACAGCTCGAGCCCCGCACTGCTCGATCAACCGCCGACGTGATCCGGTTCGCGCTCTGGCCGCTGGCGGTCATGACCGTGCTGAACCGGGTGTTCATCAAGGCTGTCAACGGTTTCGTGACCGATGACTACAAGCCGGTCTACCAGGCCTCGCTGGATTTCCTCAACGGCCGCGAGGTCTACACGGCGAATTTCGATTCGGTCGACCCGCACTACCTGTACCCGCCCAGCGGCACCCTGTTGATCGCGCCCATCGCGGTGATCGACTACGAGAAATCGCGCTGGCTCTTCATCCTGCTCAACGCTGTCGCCATCCTCATCGCCTGGTACCTGCTGCTGCGGCTGTTCAACTACACGCTGCGCTCCATCGCCGCCCCGGTCCTGCTGCTGGCGATGTTCCTGTCCGAGACGGTGATCAACACGCTGGTGTTCACCAACGTCAACGGATGCCTGCTGCTGGCGGAGATACTGTTCCTGATCCTGCTGTTGCGACGAAGAGATGTCTTGGCAGGTGTGGTGCTGGGTCTCAGTATGGCCGTCAAACCAACTCTGGCACCGCTGCTGCTGATCGCCGTGGTCCGCAAACAGTGGACACTCGTCGCCACGGCGGTGACCGTGCCGATCGCGCTGACCGCCGTCGCCTGGCCGCTGTCACGCGATCCGGAGCGCTTCTTCACCCGTACCGCGCCGTACCTGTTCGAAACGCGCGACTACTTCAACAGCGCCATTCCCGGCAACGCGGAGTACTACGGCCTGCCCCCCTGGCTGACCTGGACCATCCGGCTCACGATGGCCGTCCTGGTGCTGGTTTCGCTGTGGATCCTGTATCGGTACTACCGCGAGGACGAGCTGTTCTTCGTCACCACCGCCTCGGGTGTGCTGCTGACCGCCTCGTGGCTGCTGGCCTCGCTGGGCCAGATGTACTACTCGATGATGCTGTTCCCGTTCCTCATGTCGGTGGTGCTGCGCAATTCCGTGCTGCGCAACTGGCCGGCCTGGCTGGCGGTGTTCGGTTTCCTGTCCTACGATAAATGGCTGTCGGACCGCTGGCCCGATATCGGCCGCAACCTGGAGTATCTGCGGATCACCTTCGGCTGGGGCCTGCTGCTGGTCGTCGTGTTCTGTGTGCTCGGCGACCGGTATCTGGCCGCCCGGCGCGCGGGCCGGTTGCCGCGGCTGGACCCGGTGTGGATGGCCGAGGCGCCCGACTCCCGGGATGCCGGGGTGGACGATTTCGCCGCACCGGCCCCGCCGGTCCGGGCCCCGGCCGCGGGCCCCGCGGTGGAGGCCGAACCGGCCGGTGCGCGCGTCGTCGAGACGCAGGCCGTCCGCCGCTGATACGGGACGCGCCGCGGCACACGTATTAGCGTGGAGGTATGAGTTCCGAAACGGACGCGACCGATACCTCCCTGCCGACCCCGAAGATCAAGCTCAGCCCGCAGGAATGGCGGACCCGGCTGGACCCCGCGGAGTACGCGGTGCTCCGCGAAGCCGGCACCGAGCGACCGTTCACCGGCGAATACACCGACACCACCACCGAAGGGGTGTACAGCTGCCGCGCCTGCGGCGCCGAACTCTTCCGGAGTACGGAGAAGTTCGAGTCGCATTGCGGATGGCCGTCCTTCTTCGATCCGGCCGCCTCGGACGCAGTATTGCTGCGCGAGGACACTGCGCTGGGAATGCGCCGCGTCGAAGTGCTGTGCGCGAACTGCCACAGCCACCTCGGGCATGTGTTCGAGGGCGAGGGCTATCCCACACCCACCGACAAGCGGTACTGCATCAACTCCATTTCCCTACGCCTGCAACCCGCGACCGGTACAGCCGAGTGACCCCTCCGGCCGGCCGGCAGTACGTCATGTGACAACCGCCCGGCGGACCTGGCCCCCTATTTCCGGGGCCTGCGCCGGGCGGTTGCGCTATATCCGGTCAGGGCAGCGCGGCGACGAGCTGATCGAGTTCGACCCGCGGCCCGGTGTAGAAGGGAGTCTCCTCCCGGACGTGCATCCGGGCCTCGGTGGCCCGCAGGTCACGCATCAGGTCGACGATCCGGTGCAGCTCCGGCGCCTCGAACGCGAGAATCCACTCGTAGTCGCCGAGCGCGAACGAGGCGACGGTGTTGGCTCGCACATCGGGATAGCCGCGTGCTTCCTTACCGTGATCGGCGAGCATCTTACGGCGTTCGTCGTCGGGCAGCAGATACCACTCGTAGGACCGGACGAACGGGTAGACGCAGATGTAGTTCCCGGCTTCCTCGCCGGCCAGGAACGCGGGGACATGACTCTTGTTGAACTCCGCGGGCCGGTGCAGCGCCACATTGCTCCAGACCGGGGTGCTGGCCCGGCCGAGTTCGGTGGTGCGCCGGAAATCGGCGTAGGCGGCCTGCAGGTCCTCGACCCGCTCGGCATGGGTCCACACCATGAAATCCGCGTCGGCGCGCATACCGGCCACGTCGTAGACGCCACGCACCACGACACCGCGATCGGCGAGGCCGTCGAAGAACTCGCGGGCCTCCTTCAGCGCTGTCGCGCGGTCGTCCCCCAGCACTCCGGGCCGCACCTGGTACACGGAGAACATGAGATAGCGGATGGTGGAGTTGAGAGACTGGTAATCGAGTCGCGCCATGGCCCCATCGTGCCACTCGCCGGATCGCGGCGGGGCCGGGGCCGGTCGATCGCCGGGCCTGTCCGACCGGCTGCCCGCACCCGGAGGAGCGGCGTTCAGGCCGGTGCGGGTGCCACACCGCCGGCGATATGTGACGCGGCCCGCGTCGCCGCCGCCACACAGGCGGGCACCCCGACACCGTGCAGATAGGCGCCGGTCACCGCGAGGTCACCGAAACCGGCCAGCGCGGACTCGATCTCGGCGATCCGCTCGGTGTGCCCGCGGGCGTACTGGGCGAGGCCACCGGGCCAGCGCTGCACGATCGCGGACCGCGGGGTGATCGCCGCCCCTGTGACAGTGGCGAGGTCGGCGGCGGCGGCGTCGATGAGTTCGGCATCGGACAGACCCAGCACCGCGTCGTCACCGAACCGGCCGAACGAGACCCGCACCAGGGCCGTCTCCCGCGCGGCCAGATGGGACCATTTCCGGCTGGACAGGGTGAATGCCTTGGCCCGCAACGGCTCCCCCGTCGCGACCAGCACACCCGAATTCGGCGGCAGCGCGGTGTCCTTCGGCAGTTCCAGTACGACCAGAGCGGAGGAGGACAGCTCGATTCCGGCGGCCGCGCGCGCCGCCACGGGCGCGATATCGGCGAGCAACCGGGCCGTCACCGGCGCCGGAGTCGCGAGGACGACCGCCTCGAATTCACCGAGCGGTTCCACCGCCCAGCCACCCGGTATCCGCCGAAGGCCGGTGACGGCGGTGTCGCGGATCGTGGTGGCCGCCGTCCGACCGGCCAGCGCGTCCAGCAGCGCCCCGTAACCGTCGCGCAGCGCCCCGAACACCGGTGCGCCGGACGGCGGGGGCAGTGCGGCCGCCACCGCCTCGGTGAGGCTGCCGGCGCCACGGTCCAGCGCCGCGGCCAGCGTGGGCAGCGCCGCGCGGAGCCCGATGGAGCGAGCGGAACCGGCGTACACGCCGCCGAGCAGCGGATCGACACTGCGCGCCACGGTCTGCGCGCCGAATCGGTCGGCCACCAGCGAGTAGACATCGATATCGGCACCGGGCCGCCAGGTGAACAGACGCTCGGGTTCGGCGGCGACGCGCGCCACCGTCGCGGCATCGACCAGTCCTTCGACGGCCGCGGCATCGGCCGGGATACCCATCAGCGTGCGCTCCGGTAGCGGATGGGCCCGCCCCTGCGACCAGATCAGCGGGCGCAGACCGGCCGGATGGACCAGCTGGTCGGCAATACCCAGTTCGCCCAGCAGCTCGGGTACCTCGGGCCGCCGGCCGACGAACGCCTCCGCACCCAGATCGACCGGTTCACCCGCGATCTCGCTGGTCCGCAATACCCCGCCGAACCGGTCCCGGGTGTCGGCCACCGTGATCGCGGCCGATTCTCCCAGCAACCCGCGCAACCGGTAGGCCGCGACGAGCCCGCTGATCCCCCCACCGACCACCGCGATTCTCATCCCCCGACCGTATCCGGCGCCCGCGCACCGCGCGATCGCGCCCTTCCACCTCCGAAACACCCACCGCGGCCGGAATGTCCGGTCCCGGACGCCGATGTCACGACGGCCGCCGCGGCCTCACAGCTCGTGGACCAGCTCCACCAGCGCTGTGAGCACCCCCGGGTCGGTCTCGGGCAGCACCCCGTGACCCAGATTGAAGATATGGCCCGCGGCGCCCATGGCGAGCGCCGAATCCGCTTCGTCGGCGATCCGGCGTGTCTCGGCCTCCACCACCGGCCAGCCCGCGAAGAGCACCGCGGGGTCGAGATTGCCCTGCAACGCTTTTCCGGGGCCGACCCGTCGCACCGCCTCGGTCAGCGGCAACCGCCAATCGACACCGACCACATCGGCTCCGGCCTCCCCCATGGCGCCGAGCAGTTCCCCGGTGCCCACCCCGAAATGGATCCGGGGTACCCCGGCCTCGGCGAGTTCGGCGAACACCCGCTCCGAATGCGGCAGCACATAGCGGCGATAGTCGGCCAGCGAGAGCGCCCCGGCCCACGAGTCGAACAGCTGCACCGCGTCGACCCCGGCCTCGAGCTGGGCCCGCAGGAACACGATGGTGATATCGGTGAGCACCCCGAGCAGCGCGTGCCAGGCCGTCGGATCGCCGTACATCATGGCCTTGGTGCGCTCGTGGTTCTTGCTGGGGCCGCCCTCCACCAGATAGGACGCCAGCGTGAACGGTGCACCCGCGAAACCGATGAGCGGGGTCTGCCCGAGTTCCTCGACCAGCAACCGCACCCCGTCGGTGACCGCGCCTACTTCCTCCGGCCGCAGCCGGGGCAGCGCCTGGACATCGGTGGCCGTACGTACCGGTGTGGCCACCACCGGACCGACGCCGGCCACGATATCGAGATCGATTCCGGCGGCCTTGAGCGGAACGACGATATCGGAGAACAGGATCGCCGCGTCGACGCCGTGGCGGCGGATCGGTTGCATGGTGATCTCACAGACGAGCTCCGGATCGAAACACGACTCGAGCATCCCGATACCTGCCCGGACCTCGCGGTATTCCGGCAGCGACCGGCCCGCCTGGCGCATGAACCACACCGGCCGCCGAGCCGGTGCGGCGCCGGTGGCGGCGGCCAGGAACGGGGCATCGGACAACCGGCGGCGCGTATATGTGCTCATCACCCGCCATCGTATGCGGCCCCGCCCGGCCCGGCGCGCAAGGCCGCACAGCACCGCCGGGACCACCGATCCGCCGTCCTGGGCGGCGGCTGCGTATGCCGTCCCGGCGGGTTGCTCGGTGTTTACCACGATCGGGCCCACCCACGCAGCAACAACGGTCGCCCGGCGCGCCTCCGCGCGCCCCGGGTGCTACGGGTCTACCGTCATTCCCCGTGACACCGCTCGATATCCGCGACGGCGCAACCGACGACGGGCCCGGCGACGAACCCGCAGCGTTTCGTGCCGCCGTCTCGGCGATGGGCGCCGCATCCGTACACCCGCGGATCGAGCTGGCCCCGATCCGTCCGCCGCAGCGTCTCGCCCCCTACTCCTATGCGCTCGGCGCCGAGGTGATCCACGAGGACTCACCCGTCGTACCGATCGACTCCGACGGCGACGCCTTCGGGCGGCTCATCCTGCTCCACGACCCCAGCGGGGACGAGGCCTGGCACGGCGTCTTCCGGCTGGTCGCCTATATCCAGGCCGATATCGACGGCGCGCTGGCCGCCGATCCGCTCCTCCCTGAGGTCGCCTGGAGCTGGCTGGTGGACGCCCTGGAATCCCGGGAGGGTCCGTTCACCGCGCTCGGCGGTACGGTGACCTCCACCAGTTCGGTGCGTTACGGAGATATCGCCGGTCCGCCCCGCGCGCACCAGCTGGAACTACGGGCCTCCTGGACGGCCCGCACCACCGAGATGCGCCCCCATGTGGAAGCGTTCGGAGAAGTCCTGGCCTACGCGGCGGGTCTGCCGCCGGCGGGCATCACCGATCTGCGGCCCTCACCGGCCGGCGAGACCGACCGTGGTTGAATATCGGACCTGACCCCGGCCACGTAGAGTGGCCCTTTATGCCGGTAGTAGAGGAGCCTGAACACCTGTCCGGTGACCACCCGGATGGTGGCACCGGCCTGCCTCCGGCGTCCGATCCGGGCCCACGCGACGAAGCCACCGATTCCGGTCCGGCCGAGCCCACCGCGGAACCGCTGCTGGCCCCGGCCGAGGGTATTCCCCCGGTCTGCCGCACCGCCGAAGCCGTGGCGGCGGCCGCCGAACGTCTCGCCGCCGGCTCCGGGCCGCTGGCGGTGGACGCCGAACGCGCCTCGGGTTTCCGGTATTCGTCCCGGGCGTACCTGATCCAGTTACGCCGGGCCGGGGCGGGCACCGTGCTCATCGACCCGATACCGGTCGCCGACGCGCTCGCCCCGCTGGCCGAGGCGATCAACGGACTGGAATGGATCCTGCATTCGGCCGATCAGGACCTGCCCGGTCTGGCCGAGCTGGGGCTGCGACCGGCGGTGCTGTTCGATACCGAACTCGGCGGGCGGCTCGCCGGTTTTCCCCGGGTCGGTCTGGCGGCCATGGTCGAACAGTTGCTCGGCCGGGCGCTGCGCAAAGGGCACGGCGCCGCGGACTGGTCGACCCGGCCCCTTCCGGAAGCCTGGCTCAACTACGCCGCACTCGATGTGGAACTGCTGATCGAACTCCGTGGGGCCGTGGCCGCCGCGCTGACCGAACAGGGTAAAACCGATTGGGCCGCGCAGGAGTTCGAACATATCCGGCTGCTCGAACCGGCCACGCCGAAACCGGACCGCTGGCGGCGCACCTCCGGGATCCATACCCTGCGCCGGGCCCGCCAGCTGGCGATCGTGCGGGAACTGTGGACCACCCGGGATACCCTGGCGCGCGGTCGCGATATCGCGCCCTCCCGGATACTTCCGGATTCCGCCATCATCGCGGCCGCCAAGGCCGAACCCGCCTCGATCGGGCAGCTACGGGAGTTACCGGTGTTCGGCGGCCCGCGCCAGCGCCGCTACTCCAGGGAATGGCTGGGTGCGGTGGAACGCGCACGCGCCCTGCCGGACGAGGACCTACCCCGGATGAGCCAGCCCTACGACGGGCCGCCGCCGGTGAACCGCTGGGAACGCCGCGATCCCGCCGCCGCGGCCCGGCTGGCCCGGGCCCGCGCGGTGATGACGCGGATCTCCGAGCGGGTGGCGGTACCGGTGGAAAACTTGCTGTCGCCCGATCTGGTGCGGCGGCTGTGCTGGGACGGCCTACCCGACTACCGCAGCGGGCCGGAAGCGGCCGGCGAGGTCGCGGCGGCGGTCGACGGTTTTCTGAAGAGCCACGGTGCCCGGCCCTGGCAGCGCGAACTCGCCGCGCAGCCACTGGCCACCGCCCTCATCGAGCAACCGCCGAGCTGACGGCCGCCCGCACGGTATCCGCGGGCCCGGCCGTCCCCGCGCGGCAGCTAGGGCGCGTCCAGCCAGCCGGTGACGCGCCGGGTGATATCGGGCGCGGTCAGGCCCAGCTCCTGACGCACCTGGGCGATACTGCCGTGCTCCAGGAATTCCTGCGGGATGCCGATATCGCGAGCGGGCACGTCCAGACCGGCGGCACGCAGCCGGGCCGATACGGTCGCCCCGATCCCCCCGTGCAGGCCGCTGTCCTCCAGGGTCACCACCAGGCGGTAGTTCTCGGCCAGTTTGACGACGGTATCGGAAACCGGCAGCACCCACCGCGGGTCGATGACCGTGGCGGTGATCCCCTCCGCCTCCAGCAACTCCGCGGCCTGTAGCGCGGCCGGTATCAGGGCGCCGACGGCCACGAACAGCACATCGCCGCGCTGGGCCTGCGCCGACGGCCCCTCCCGGCCCGGCAGCCACAGCACATCCACGCCGTCGAGCCGCTCGATCGCCCGGATCTCGGCGCCCACATTGTCTTTGGGGAACCGCAACGCGGTCGGCCCGTCGCCGACCGCCAGCGCCTCGGTCAACTCCTCGGCCAGGGTCGCGGCATCGCGCGGGGCGGCCACCCGCATACCGGGCACGATGCCGAGCAGCGACAGATCCCACATACCGTTATGGCTCGCGCCGTCGGCGCCGGTGATCCCGGCGCGGTCCAGCACCAGGGTGACCGGCTGTTTCAGCAATGCCACGTCCATCAGCAACTGGTCGAAGGCGCGGTTCAGGAAGGTCGAGTAGATGGCCACGACCGGGTGCAGCCCGCCCAGCGCGAGACCCGCCGCCGAGGCCAGCGCGTGCTGTTCGGCGATACCGACATCGAAGAGCCGATCCGGGAAACGCTCACCGAACGCGGACAGCCCGGTGGGACCCGGCATGGCGGCGGTGATCGCGACGATATCGTCGCGCCGTTCGGCGTGGGAGATGAGCTCTTTCGAGAACACCGAGGTCCAGCTGACCGCGGTCCCGCTGCTCACGGATTCGCCGGTCCGCGGGTCGATGGGCCCGCAGGCGTGCATCTGATCGGCCACATGATTTTCGGCCGGTTCGTATCCGTGCCCCTTCTGGGTGACCGCGTGCACCACCACCGGGCCGCCGAAATCTTTGGCGTGCCGCAGCGCCGATTCGAGCGCGACGAGATCGTGGCCGTCCACCGGACCGACGTATTTGAGACCGAGATCGCTGAACAGCTCCTGCGGGCTCACCGCGTCCTTTATCCCGGCCTTCACCGCGTGCACCATCGAGTACGCGGAATCACCCACGCCCGGAATGCTTTTCAGGAACCGGCGGCCCGTGTCGAGCATATGCTCGTACACCGGCTGGGTGCGCAGCGCCGTGAGCCGGTCGGCCAGCCCGCCGATGGTGGGGGCATAGGAGCGGCCGTTGTCGTTGACGACGATCACCACGGGGCGGTCCTTGGCGGCGGCGATATTGTTCAACGCCTCCCAGCACATACCGCCGGTGAGGGCCCCGTCACCGACGACCGCCACGACATGACGGTCCTGGCCGGTGAGCGCGAACGCCTTGGCCAGGCCGTCGGCATAGGACAACGACGCCGAGGCATGCGAGGACTCCACCCAGTCGTGTTCGCTCTCGGTGCGGCTGGGATACCCCGACAACCCGTCCTTGCGGCGCAGGGTGTCGAAGCGATCCTTGCGACCGGTCACGATCTTGTGCACATAGGCCTGGTGCCCGGTGTCGAAGATCAACGGATCGGCGGGCGAATCGAATACCCGGTGCAGGGCGAGGGTGAGTTCCACCACCCCGAGGTTGGGTCCCAGGTGCCCGCCGGTGACGGCGACCTTGTGCACCAGGAATTCGCGGATCTCGGCCGCCAGCTCCCGCAGTTGCGGTGCCGAGAGCCGACGCACGTCTTCGGGCGTATCGACCCGGGAAAGCACTCCCACCTGATTCGCTCCCTCCGGATAGCGCAGTTGATCCGACCAGTCTAGGAGCCGCGGCCGACTGCACCACCCGGGCGGCGAGACGTGCCCAACTCCGAACCGGGCCGGAACCGCGGTCCGGCGTATCGGTCCAGCCTAGGGTGAGAGGCGGGTACCGCGCGAACCGCGTCCGGCCGCGGGCCCCGGGACGGCGGCGCACCGACGAGCGCCGCACACAGGCCGCGAGGAGACCGGATGACCCAGCCGCAGGCGGGAACGGTGACCGTATTCGGGTACGGCACCGTCCGCGCCGTTCCCGATCTGATCGTGCTCTCGATCGGCGTCGAATGTCGCGCAAGCACCGTCGGTCTGGCCTACGACCGGGCGGGCCGGAGTGTGACGGCGCTGACGGCCGCGTTACGCGAAGACGGCGTCCCCGGCACCGATATCGGCACCGGCATGCTGTCGGTGCGCTCGGATACTGCCTGGCAGGACGGCACCGCACGGGTGATCGGCTATATCGCGACCAGCACGCTCACGGTCACGCTCGCCGCCACGGCCGACCCCGCGCGCCCGGCGCCGTCGGACGTGGTGGCCCATGCCGTGGCGGCGGGCGGCGACGACGCGCGGCTGGGTGGGCTCCGGCACACCTTCGCCGACCGGGAACGGCTACTGGAACGCGCCCGCGACGCCGCCTGGGACAACGCACTGGACAAGGCACGGCAGTACGCCCGCCGCGCCGCCCGCGAGCTGGGTCCCGTGCTCGAGATCACCGAGCACACCACCGCGCCGGCGCAGCCCACGGAGCCCGGCGGGATCCGGATGGTCGCCGCGTCCGCACCGGCGCCGGTGCCCGTCGAATCCGGGGAGACCGAGATCACCGCGACGCTGCGGGCCACCTGGCAGCTGAAGTAGGGCGCCGCGGCGCCGGCCGGGCTTGTCAGCGCTCCAGGAGCGCAAGGCATTCCACATGGTGGGTGGCCGGAAACGCGTCGAAAGCGCGCAATGCGGTCAGCCCGTAGCCGGCGTCCAGGTAGAGGCGCAGATCCCGGGCGAACGACGCCGGATCACAGCCGATGTGCACGATCCGGTCCGGCGCCGCGCCGGCCACGGCGTGCACCACGGGTTTGCCGGCCCCGGCCCGCGGCGGATCGAGTACCACCACCCGCGGCCGTGGGTGATGGTGTCCGGCCGCCCACTGCTCGACCCGTCCGGTGCGCAGCTCCAGCCACGGCAGATCGCCCAGGGCGGCGTTCCCGTCGGCGACCGCGGCCGGTGCGGATTCCAGTGCCCGCACGGCGCCGGTCGGGCCGACCTGTTCGGCCAGGCGCGCCGCGAAAACTCCCGCGCCGCTGTACAGGTCCCACGCGGTCGCACCCACGCCCGGATCGGCCCAGGCGGCGACGACATCCGAATAGCACTGCGCGGCACCGCGGTGCGCCTGCCAGAATCCGGCCGCCGACACCTCCCAGCGCCGGCCGGCCACGTACTGGACGGCCCGGCCGCTGCCCTCGACCACCCATTCGTCGCGGTCGGTGTGCGCGGCGGCGCGCCGGGCCGCCGTGCGCCGCCGCTGCGCGCCCGGCGTCTCCGGCTCCGCGCCGGCGCGGCTCGAGCCGTCCCGCGGCCCGCGTACACGTCCGCCACGCCGGTCGACCCGGCTCCCGGGGCCGGAGCCGCCGCCGTACCGATCACCGCCGCGTCGGCCGGTTTCGGGCACCGGCGGGGCGATTTCGACGATATGCCGGGCCCCGGTGTCGTCGACCGCGATTACCAGCTCCGCGCCGGGCGTCCAGCGGCGCCGGTCGATATCGTCCAGGGCGCCGGGCACGGGTTGCGGACAGCGGAGGTCGGTCAGCACCCCGGTACTGCGATAGCGATGCACACCGGCCCGGCCCTCCATATTCACCGCGAGCCGGATCCGGGTGCGCCAGCCGCCGGTGCGATCGCCGGAACCGGTGATGGGTTCCACCTCGACCGCGCGTTCGATACCGGTGATGCGGCGCAGCTGTTCGGCCACGACCGCTGCCTTCAGCTCCCGCTGCGCCGCCGCGGTGGCAAAGGAGAAATCGCAGCATCCCGCCCCACCCGGACCCGATACCGGACAGGTGGCGGGAATCCGGTCCGGTGATGCCTCGAGGATCTCCACGGCCTCGGCCCGGCAGAACGCGCCGCCGCGGTCCTCGGTGACCCGGGCCCGCACGAGCTCCCCGGGCAGGCCGTGCCGGACGAACATCACCCGGCCCTCATGGCGTGCCACACAGAATCCGCCGTGCCCGGGCGGCCCGAGCCGTACCGACAGCACTTGATCGCGCCAGGAACTCATCGGACCTCACCCATTGTCGCCGTAGCCGCGCCGTACCGCGCCCGGTGCCGCGGGTTCGCCCGCCGCACGGGCGCGCACCGAGGAACTCAGCTGCCACGGCACGCTGGTCACCATCACGCCCGGTTCGAACAGCAACCGGCCCTTCAGCCGCAACGCGCTCTGATTGTGCAGGACCTGCTCCCACCAGTGCCCGACCACGTATTCGGGGATGAAGACGGTCACCACATCGCGCGGCGCGTCCTTGCGCACCCGCTTCACATATTCGAGCACCGGTTTGGTGATTTCGCGGTAGGGCGATTCGATCACCTTCAACGGGACCGGATTGTCGCTCTTCTCCCAGTCCCGCACGAGTGCCCGGGTGTCGTCCTCGTCGACGTTCACCGTGATCGCCTCGAGGGTATCCGGCCGCCCGGCCCGGGCGTAGGCCAGTGCCCGGCGGGTCGGCAGGTGCAGTTTCGACACCAGGACGATCGAGTGGGTCCGGCTCGGCAGGACCCCGTCCCACACGTGTTCGTCCAGTTCCCTGGCCACCGAGTTGTAGTGGTGGTGGATCATCTTCATGATCACGAAGATCACCGCCATGGTCACGATGGCGATCCAGGCGCCGGCGAAGAACTTCGTCACCAGCACGATCACCAGGACGGCCCCGGTGGCTACCAGGCCCAGCGCGTTGATGGCCCGGGAACGCATCATCCGGCGCCGTTCGACGGGATCCGTCTCCCGGCCCAGCAACCGGCTCCAGTGCCGCAGCATCCCGGTCTGGCTGAGGGTGAACGAGACGAACACGCCGATGATGTAGAGCTGGATCAGCCGGGTCACTTCCGCGTCGAACGCCACCACGAACGCGATCGCGCCGACCGCCAGGAACAGGATCCCGTTGCTGAAGGCGAGCCGATCGCCGCGCGTGTGCAGCTGGCGGGGCAGGAAGCGCGCCTGGGCCAGGACCGAACCCAGAACCGGGAATCCGTTGAACGCGGTATTGGCGGCCAGTACCAGGATCACCGCGGTCACTACGGCCACGAAGTAGAAACCCGGGGTGAAACCGCTGAACACCGCGTGCGCGATCTGCGCGATCAACGTTTTCTGGTGGTATCCCTCGGGCGCGCCGACGAGCTGTTCGGGGTCTTCGGCGAACACCACGTGCGCCTGGCGCGCGAGCACGATCATGCCGAGCAGCAACACGATGGCTATCGCCCCGAGCATCAGCAGGGTCGTCGCGGCATTGCGCGATTTGGGTTTGCGGAAGGCCGGCACGCCGTTGCTGATCGCCTCGACACCGGTGAGCGCCGCGCAACCGGAAGAGAAGGCGCGGGCGAGCAGGAAGATCAGGGCCAGCCCGGCCAGATGCTCCTCCTCGGCCCGGAGTTCGAAACCCGATGATTCGGCGCGCACTTCGTCACCCAGTACGAAGATCCGGATGAGTCCCCACGCGAGCATGGTGAACATGCCGAACAGGAAGGCGTAGGACAGCAGCGCGAACGTCCGGCCGGACTCCCGCACCCCGCGCAGGTTCATCGCGGTGATGAGCACGATGGCAGCCACCGCGAAGAGCACCTTGTGGGTCGCCACGAACGGGATCGCCGAGCCGATGGTGGACGCGGCCGACGCGATCGAGACCGCGACGGTGAGCACATAGTCCACCAGCAGCGCGCTGCCCACGGTCAACCCGGCCGTGGGACCCAGATTCGTGGTGACCACCTCGAAATCACCGCCGCCGGACGGGTAGGCGTGCACGTTCTGGCGGTAGCTGGTGACCACGATGACCAGGACGACCGCGACGGCGAGGCCGAGCCACGGGGCGTACGCGTAACCGGCCAGCCCGGACACCGACAGCACGAGGAAGATCTCCTCGGGCGCGTAGGCGACCGATGACATCGCGTCCGAGGCGAACACCGGCAGCGCGATTCGTTTCGGCAGCAGGGTGTGGCCCAGGGAGTCACTACGGAATGGCCGCCCCAACACCAGACGCTTGGTGGCGGTCGTCAACTTCGACACTGGACGGAGCATAAGCCCCCGTGCTCCGCTGCGCTGCGAGGCATCACCGGACGGCGGGGTTTGGCCGCCCCCCGCGGGGGGAACGTGGCTGGGGGCGAGAACCAGCGAGTACGGTTCGTTTTCGCAGCAGCCACACGGCTGTTTCACTTGCCGTAGGGCAGACCGAGTCAGGAGCGAGGTTCACCGTGTATGTGGTGATCATGGGATGCGGCCGGGTGGGGGCGTCGCTGGCCCGCGCCCTGGTCCGGATAGGTCACGAAGTCGCTGTGATCGACCGTAATCCGGACGCGTTCCGGCGCCTGGGCCCGGATTTCCCGGGTGCGCAGGTCGTGGGGGTCGGATTCGACCGCGAGGTCCTGCGCCGGGCGGGTATCGAACGGGCCGGGGCCTTCGCGGCCGTGTCCTCGGGTGACAACTCCAACATCATCTCCGCGCGGGTGGCACGGGAGATGTTCGGGATCGACCGGGTGGTGGCCCGTATCTACGACGCCAAACGTGCCGCCGTCTACGAACGGCTCGGTATCCCGACCATTGCCACCGTGCCGTGGACGACCGACCGTTTCCTGCACACACTGATCGGCGACGCGGGCACCACGACCTGGCGTGACCCCACCGGAACCGTCGCCGTCGCCCAGCTGATCCTGCACGAGGAGTGGTACGGGCGCACGGTAAGCGAACTGGAGGACGCCACCGGCGCCCGGGTCGCGTTCGTCATCCGGTTCGGGCAGGGCATCCTGCCGGACGCCAAGACCGTCGTGCAGGCCGACGACATCGTGTACGTGGCCGCCACCTCCGGCTCGGCCGGGGAGGCCGTCGCGCTGGCCGCGAAACCTCCAGCTAGCAAGGACTGATCATGAAAGTGGCCATTGCCGGAGCCGGGGCCGTCGGCCGCTCCATCGCCCGCGAACTACTCCGGGCGGGACACAACGTCATGCTGCTCGAACGCGAGCTCGACCATATCGACCGCGAGGCGGTCCCCGAGGCGATCTGGGTCCATGCCGACGCCTGCGAACTGCAACTGCTCGAAGACGCCGGGCTGGAGGGCTACGAGGTCGTCATCGCCGCGACCGGCGACGACAAGGCGAACCTGGTGCACAGTCTGTTGGCCAAGACCGAATTCGGAGTGCGCCGGGTGGTCGCGCGGGTCAACGATCCGCGCAACGAATGGCTCTTCGACGGCTCCTGGGGTGTCGATGTGGCCGTCTCCACCCCGCGTCTGCTGGCCTCTCTCGTCGAGGAAGCGGTCTCGGTGGGCGATCTGGTCCGCCTGATGACCTTGCGGCAGGGGCAGGCCAATCTGGTCGAACTCACCCTGCCACCGGATACGACGCTGGCCGGTAAACCGGTGCGCAATCTGACCCTGCCGCGGGACTCCGCGCTGGTCACCATTCTGCGCGGCGGGCGGGTCATCGTGCCACAGCCCGACGACCCCTTCGAGGGCGACGACGAACTGCTGTTCGTCGTCTCCACGGCCGCCGAGGAGGAACTGCGTGCGGTGCTGGCACCGCACGGGATCGAATCGCAGACCGGCAGCACCACCGGCCTGACACCCGCGCAGGACGCCGAATACTGACCGCCCGGCAGCACTCGGCCCACGTCCGCGGCCTCAGGCGGCGACGGGCTGCGTCGCGCGCGCACGCAGCTTGTTCAACGCCCGGTACTGCATGACCCGGATCACGCCGGGGCTGGTGCCGATCGCCGCCGCGGTCTCGGCCGCGCTCCAGCCCAGCACGATCCGCATCACCAGCACCTCCCGGTGCACGGGGTTGAGCTGCTGCATCAGTTCGCGGGCCAGGGCGCCGCGTTCGGCGGCCAGCGCCCACTCCTCGGGGCCCGCCGCGGTGGACACCGCTTCGGGGACCTCGGCCATGGGATAGGCCGGATGGATCTGTGCACCGCGGAACGCGTCGGACACCTTGTTCGCCGCGATGCCGTACACGAAGGCGAGGAACGACTTCCCCTGATCCCGGTAGCGCCCGATGGCGTGCACGGTGGCCATCAGCACCTCCTGCGCCACATCGTCGGCGGTGACGTGCAGATGGGCGGCGTTGCCCAGACGGGTCCGGCAGTAGCGCTGGACCAGCGGCTGGACCAGTCGCAGGATCTCGGCCACGGCGGCGCGGTCACCGCCGGCCGCCGCCGGGACCAGGACGTCCAGTTCGGCGGAGATCCGGCGGCTCTGGGACTGCACCGGATGTTCGGATCCCCGCTCGGGGCGGGTGATCGGGTGCTGCTCGGTTCGCATTCGCCAGTCCTCTCGAGGAGATCGTCTACGTCAACGATCGTCCGATGAACAGCGCGTGCGGAATAGACACCAAAGGGTGGGTCCTCATCCACCCTTTCGGAGGATGCCGGCCCGTATCTTCGGATGATGCGGCGCGGCGAGAGTCAGGCCGGGCCGGCGGAATGCCGTCCGGAGCCGGCGGGCAGATGCCCGGCCCGGCGCACCGCCCAGACCGTCACCACCAGCGCGACGGCGGTGAGCGGCCAGCCCATCGCGATCCGCGCGGCGGCGAGCCAGCCCGTGCTGTCGGTGTCGTAGAGGTGGTTCTGGACCAGGTAGCGGGCACCGAAGACGAGCACCCACGCCACGGTCGCCAGGTCGTAGAGGCGGACCACCCGCGGATCTCCGCGCCAGTCGCCGCCGTGGCCGTTGAGCACACCCCACACCACCCCGACCAGGGGCCGCCGGACGAGTATCGAGATCAGGAACGCGGCACCGTAGATCAGGCTGGTGTAGATCCCGAACAGGAAGAAACCCTTGGCCTCGCCGACCCGCCAGGCGATCAGCGCGCAAATACCCACGCCCACGAAGCCGGAGACGGCGGGCTGGATCGGCTCGCGGCGCACCAGCCGCCAGATCAGGATCGCCGCCGCCACTCCGAGTGCCGCCCAGACCGCCACAGTCAGTCCGAACAGGGTGTTCACCGGGACGAAGACCAGAACCGGCAGCGTCGAGTAGATCAGGCCGCCGAAGCCACCCAGCTGTTCCAGCAGGGTCTGCTTGTCCGGTTCCTCAGGAGTGTCGTCGGCGGAACCGGCCCGGACGACGGGCGCGGAGTCCGGGGTGGTCGCGGCCCGGGGCAGCGGTCTGGTGGCGTACTCGTCGCTCGATGGCATACGTCAGCTGTTTCCGCGCAATTCGTAGTAGGGGTTGTACATCACCTTACGGCCTTCGCGTTCTCCCACCCGGCCGCGCACCATGATGCGCCGTCCCGATTCGATACCGGGAATCCGGCGGCGCCCGATCCACACCAGAGTGATGGCATCGGTACCGTCGAAGAACTCCGCCTGCATACTCGCAGCCGCGGACTGCGGACAGGAGTCGACACTGCGCAAACGGCCCAGCATCGTCGCCTCCTCACCGCGCCGGCACTCGGAGACTCGGCAGGCGCCCGATGCGTCTGCCTTCTCCGCCAGGTCCTCGGCGTCGAGCTGATCGATATCCTCGGTCAATCTACGGCCGAGCCTGCGAAAATATCCGGTCGCGGACTTGGCGCCCGCTTTTTTTCCTGCCCCGGAAGACATCGCCTGCTCTCCTGTGCGCGGACGACATGGGTCGCACGTCATCCGAATTCCTTACTCCGGCCCGGCTGTGGCCGTACCCGCCACTGTAGATGGGTACCGGCGCCGCCGCTACGCTCGGTCCGGTGTTCGATTCCCCACGTCCGGCCGTTCTCGTCGCCCTGCCCGGAACCGGTTCCGACGCACATTTCGCCCGCCGCGCGTTCGGCCCCGCATCCGCCGCCGCGGGAATCGATTTCGTCGCTGTGCACCCCGATCCGGCCGCGGTGATCGAGAGCTACCGCGCCGCCCTGGACGACGCCGCGACCCACGGCCCGGTGCTGGCGGCGGGTATCTCGCTCGGCGCCGCGGTCGCCGTCGAATGGGCCGCGGGCCGGGAACCGGACGAAGTCGGTGGTGTGGTGGCGGCCCTGCCCGCGTGGACCGGTCCGGATACCGCGGAATGCCCCGCCACGCACAGCGCGGCGGTCACGGCGGCCCAGTTGCGCGCCGAGGGTTTGGACGCGGTGATCGCCAGGATGCGGGCGAGCAGCCCCGGCTGGCTGGCCGACGCGCTCACCCGGTCGTGGCGTTCGCAGTGGCCCGGGCTGCCCGCGGCGCTGGAAGAAGCGGCGCAGTACAAATGGCCGGAACCCGCCCTGCTGGACGCGCTGCGGGTCCCCCTGGCGGTGATCGCGGCTTCGGACGACCCGGTGCATCCGGTGGCCGTGGGACGGGAATGGGCACGCCGGGCGCCCCGCTCGGTGCTCACCGAGGTGACGCTGGACGAATTCGGCGCAGATCCGGGCATTGTGGGGCGGCTGGCGCTGCGGAACCTCGGCTGACACCCGCCGTCCCGGCCGCGCGGTCCGGATCCGCATCCCGGCCGCGTGGTCCGGATCCGCTCGGGCACCGGACCACGCGGTCGGTCAGTTACGGCCGAGCTGCTGCATCGCCGACCCTTCGGCGCCCCGCCGCGGCTGCTGCGGCTGCTGCGGCGGCAGCACCGCGGGCGCCGGCGAGGGCCGGGCGGCGGGCGGCGGGGTCGCAACCGGCTGCTGGGCCTGCTGTTGCTGCTGGTGGGCGGCGGTGAGCTGTTCGGCGAGCTGCTGGGGCAAGACCACCGGGAGCGGTTCGCGCACCGGCAGCGCGTCGGTTCCCCGCCGGATGATCGTTTCACTGAGCACTGTTCGCGCCGCCACGACGAGCGGGCCGCCCGCCGCGGTGGCACCCGAGGGTCCCGCCGCCACCAGCCGGATCATCCACCGGTAACCGTCCACCCCGATGAAGCGCAGATCGGCGCCCTCGGTGACGGCCACCAGTTCCCGGCCCCACGGGCCCTTCTCCACCGAGACCCGGGCCCCGTCCTTGCGCAGCGATTCCGCCAGGTCGGCCGCGACCGTGCGCCACTGGCCCTTGGATTTCGGCGCGGCGTAGGCCGCGACGGTGATGCGTCCGTGTTCGGTGGCCAGATGGACCGCCTGCGGGGTGCCCTGCGGGGTCATCTCCACCTGCAGCTGCCCGCCAGGCGGCACCGGCAGGATTACCGAGCCCAGGTCGAGGCGGGTATCGGTGAAGTTCTCCAGCACCTCGGCGACATCGTCGTAGTCGTAGGGGCCGCGCCGCTGGGGTTCGGTGTCGGGATCGTCGATCGCGGCGTCGTAGGCGTCGCTGTAGGCAGCGCCGCCGTAACCGTCGTCGTAGCTGTCGTCGTAGGGCTCGTCGTATTCGGCGCGGTGGTACCCGCCGTCGTCGTAGTCCTCGTATTCGCCGGTCTCGTACTCACCCGTGGTGTACTCGCCGGTGTCGTTCCCGTCGCCGGATCTGCGTCCGCCGGATTTCCGTCGTCCGAACATGTCAGGCCTCCTTGCCGTCGGCGGCGTCCGCCCCGCCCGGCGTCAAACTCGCGTGTCCCCCGCTGGATCCGTAACCGCCCGCGCCGCGGGCGGATTCGTCGAGCCGGTCCACCGCCACGAACTCGACCAGCTCCACCCGCTGCACCAGTAGCTGCGCGATCCGGTCACCGCGGCGCAATTCGATGGGGGTGCGCGGATCGTGGTTGATCAGGCATACCTTGATCTCACCTCGGTAGCCGGCGTCGATGGTCCCCGGCGCGTTCACCACGGATAGTCCGGCCTTGGCCGCCAGCCCGGAGCGGGGATGGATCAGGCCCACGGTGCCCACCGGCAGCGCGACAGCGATACCGGTGCCGACCAGTACCCGCTCCCCCGGCTCCAGGACGACGTCCTCGGCGGTGCACAGATCCACGCCCGCGTCGCCTTCGTGGGCGCGCGTCGGCATGGGAATCCCGGGGTCCAGCCGGAGCAGCGGTATCGGTGAGAGTGCGTTCACGTCCGACCAGCCTACGCGCAGGCCCGGCGCGGGTGTCGCTTAGTGTTGAGTCGTGTCCGACCAGCCTCGACCCGCCGAAACCGAGCGCCCCGCGCGACCGGAAGCGACCGCCTACCGCGAACGCCTCTGGGTGCCGCTGTGGTGGTGGCCGGTGGGCTTCGCCCTCGCCGGTCTGCTCGCCGCGGAGATCCATATGGGAGCACCCGGCCTGCGGGCCTGGCTGCCGTATGTCCTGTTGTTCCCGGTGCCCGTCTGGGTGCTGCTGTGGACGAGCCGACATCGCCTCGAAGTCACCCCGGACGCGACGGGCACCCCCGAACTGCGGGTGGACCGGGCTCATCTGCCGGTATCGTTCGTCGCCCGGGCGACCGTGGTGCCCAGGAGCGCCAAGAGCGCGGCGCTGGGCCGTCAGCTCGATCCCGCGGCCTATGTCCAGCACCGGCCGTGGATCGGCACCATGGTCCTGCTGGTTCTCGACGACCCGGACGATCCGACACCCTACTGGCTGGTCAGCACGCGCCGGCCCACAGCGGTCCTGGCCGCGCTCGGCCTGCCGAGCGCGGATTGACCTCACGCTCCGCTCAGGCCGCGCAATCCATGCAGATCATCTGACCGCCCGCCTCACTGGCCAGGCGGCTGCGGTGATGTACCAGGAAACAGCTCGAGCAGGTGAACTCGTCGGCCTGTTTCGGGATCACCCGAACCGTCAGCACTTCCTCGGACAGGTCCGCGCCGGGGAGCTCGAACGACTCCGCGGTATCGGATTCGTCGACATCCACGACGGCGGACTGGGCCTCGTTGCGACGAGCCTTCAGCTCCTCCAGCGAATCCTCCGACACATCGTCGGACTCGGTACGCCTCGGTGCGTCATAGTCGGTTGCCATGTCGTCTTCCCCTCGTCCTTACTCCGTATATCCGGACCGGCGTACGCCGTCTCTCGACCGCGCCCGCCGCCCCGCCGGTGGTGCACTTCACACCCGCACCGGTCCTCTATCAGCGCGAATCCGATGGACTCACCTCCGATAGCGTCCGGACAACGCATGAGTTGCCCTGCTTGTTCCCGCGACCGATCGCCGATTTACTCATGGATATTTCGGTCTGGGCGGCCAGACAATAGCGGACGGTGCGGAAAATGTCGCAATCGAAACCCGGCCGTGTCGAAACCGCTGGGCAATCGATATGCCGCCCCGAGCGAGCCGTGACCGGCCCCGGTAACGCGCCCGGAGCGGCCTGGGTAGTGCGCGGCACGCGGGCCGGGGTACGTACAGTATCGACGTGGTTTCACTGATCACCGAAGGCAGACCGACGGATGCCAAAGGCCGTCCCTACCCGCGTCGACGGCCGCGCCCCTGGCTGATCCTCGTGGTCGTTCTCATGGTTGTTTGCGCAGGTCTGTGGATCAAGGCACTGACCACCAACGATGACGACCACACGCCGATGGCATGCAATTCGCCGACCCCGGCCACCGATCCCAAGGCCGCGCCGCAGCCGCTGCCCGGCCAGCGGGTCGGGGCGAGTCGCCTCGAGGATGTGGAACCCGCACCGACCGCGGGTACCCAGGTTCGCGTCCTGAACGCCAACGGACAGCGCGGCCAGGCCGCGCATGTCGCGGCCCAGCTCGGCGATCTGGGGTTCGGCAGTCCGCCCGGGGATCCATACGGTAACGATCCGATATACGCCAACGGTGACCTGGAATGCACCGGCCAGATCCGGTTCGGTGAGAACGGCCGTCCCATCGCGGCCGCGGTACAGCTGGCCGTTCCGTGCGCCGAACTCGTCGAGGACAAACGCTCCGATAAATCCGTCGACCTGGTGCTCGGCTCGCTGTTCGGCGGCGACCTGCAGCCCAACAACGACGCCGAAGAAGTGCTGCGGTCGCTGAAGAACCCGGTGAGCGGGGAGAGCCCGGCGATCGACCCGGATATGCTCGCGGCCGCCCGGACCGCCCGCTGCTGACCGCGGACGCCGGGCCGCGAGTCAGGCCTCCGGGATCGGCGCGGCGACACCCAGGCGATCGAGCAGCGCGAACAGCTCGTCGGCGATACCTGGCGCCGCGGCCACCACGAGTGCCCCCGCGGCGCCGGTCGTCGGCAGCGGGGGCAGCCGCAGCACCGCACCGGCCTCGGCCGCGATCAGCGCGCCGGCCGCCCAGTCCCACGGATTCAGACCGTGTTCGTAGTGCGCGTCCACCCGTCCCTCGGCGACCATGCACAGATCCAGCGCGGCCGCGCCGATCCGGCGGATATCGCGCACATGCGGCAGCAACTCGGCGACGCGGGCCGCCTGCCGCGTCCGCCGTGGGACCCCGTAGGCGAAGCCGGTCGCGACCAGGGCCAGCCGCGCGGAGCGCACCGGATTGCACCGCAGCGGCGTATCGCGGCCGTCCGGGCCGATCCGCAGCGCCCCGAGGCCGGTGGCCGCGGTGTAGACCGTCGACGCCGCGACATCGGCGACCGCCCCCGCGACCGGCCGCCCACCGCGCACCGCGGCCACCGATACCGCATAGGCCGGGATCCCGTAGAGGAAGTTCACGGTGCCGTCGATCGGGTCGATCACCCACACCACTTCGTCGTCCCCCGCCGCGGCCAGATCGCCGCCGCCCTCTTCGCCGAGGATGTGGTCGCCGGGTCGCAGCCGGGCCAGTTCGTCGCGGATGAGCTGTTCGGTCTCGGTATCGACGACGGTCACCGGATCGGTCGGGGTGCTCTTGGTCCGCACCGCGGCCTCGGCGGAGGCAGCGGAGGCGAAGACTTCGCGACGTCGGACCCGGGCATGCGCGGCGGCGATACCGGCCAGATGGGCCGCGATCCGGCGCAGCACGGTGGCATCGGCGGGGGCGGGGTCGGTGGCAGCGGTGAGAGACCAAATCGATTCCGGCACGTCTTCCATCGGAGCACAGATCCTGCGATGAGGTCGTCCGGGCGCGCGCATTACCCTTGTCGTGCACACCACACCGGCGGAGCGCAGCCGCGGCGGAGGCAGCGCGACGCGGTGGCCCACCGACGCCGTCCGGATCTCCTCGCGCGCGGCCGGCCCACCCGGAAACCGGTGCGCACCACGACATCAGCCAGCACAGGGAACGAGGAACCCGCATGTCCGTTGGACGGCACGCGTTCGGTATCGATATCGGCGGTAGCGGCGTCAAGGGCGCCGCGGTCGATCTGGACACCGGGGAGCTCGTGCACGAGCGCATCAAGATCGCGACCCCGCATCCGTCCACCCCGGACGCGGTCGCGGCAGCCGTGGCCAAGTTGATCGAGACCGCGGGCTGGGACGGACCGGTGGGTCTCACCCTGCCGTGTGTGGTGCTCGACGGTGTCGCGCACACCGCCGCCAATGTCGACAGATCCTGGATCGGCACCGACGCCCGGGCCCTCTTCGCGACGACACTCGGCGGTCGCGAGGTGACCGTGCTCAACGATGCCGACGCCGCGGGACTCGCCGAAGACCGCTACGGCGCCGCCCGCGATATCCACGGGCTCGTACTCCTGCTCACATTCGGTACCGGAATCGGTTCCGCGCTGCTCAACAACGGCTCCCTCGTTCCGAACACCGAACTCGGCCACCTCGAGATCGGCGGCATGGAAACCGAGCACCGGGCCGCCGCCTCGGTCAAGGAGAGGGAAAGCCTCGACTATCCCGCGTGGGCGGCGCGGGTCAGCACCGTACTGAGGGGCCTGGAGGACCTTTTCTGGCCGACGGTGATCGTGGCCGGTGGCGGGATCAGCCGCGACGCCGACCAGTGGATTCCACTGCTGACCAACCGCACCCGCGTGGTTCCGGCGAACTTGAAGAACACAGCGGGTATTGTCGGCGCGGCCATGGCCGTCGATGCCGGGATCACCCCCTGAGGTTGTCCACGCCACGGGCCAGTGCACACTGGTCGGATCGTTACAATGGAAGCACCCGGCGGTGAGCCGGACCCCAGACCGGCGTTTTAGCCGGTAAACCCGACAGACCGCTCCGCCGGAATACTACTCTGGCGTGACGCCGCACGAGACCGTCACGAAAGGGCGTACGTGGTAGCCACGAATACCCGTCAGACAGCCGAATCGGCCGACGCCGAGGCCACGGAAGTTCCCGCGGCACGCCCGGCCCGGAAGGCCGTGGCCAAGAAGGCCCCGGCGAAGAAGGCCGCCGCCAAAAAGGCTCCGGCCAAGAAGGCCGCTGCCAAGAAGGGAGCGGCCAAGAAGGCCCCCGCCAAGAAGGCGGGGAGCGCGGGCGCCCCGGGCTCGGGCGAGGAACAGCTCGACGACGATTCGCTGGATGTGGCGGATCTCGGCGACCTGGAGGTCTCCGAGGACGATCTCACCGACGAGGGCGAGGAACTCGTCGCCGAGGCCGTCGGGGAGGAACCCGAGACCGAGGCAGCCGAGGACGGCACCTCCGAGCCCACCGCGGCGGACAAGGCCTCGGGCGATTTCGTCTGGGACGAGGAGGAGTCCGAGGCGCTGCGCCAAGCGCGCAAGGATGCCGAGCTGACCGCGTCCGCGGATTCGGTGCGGGCCTACCTCAAGCAGATCGGTAAGGTCGCGCTGCTCAATGCCGAGGAGGAGGTCGAACTCGCCAAGCGGATCGAGGCCGGGCTCTACGCGGCGGAGAAGATGCGCGAGTTCACCGAGGCCGGGGACAAGCTTCCCGTGGCCACCCGCCGCGATTTCAACTGGATCATCCGCGACGGCAACCGCGCCAAGAACCACCTGCTCGAGGCGAACCTGCGTCTGGTGGTGTCGCTGGCCAAGCGCTACACCGGCCGCGGGATGGCGTTCCTGGATCTCATCCAGGAGGGCAACCTCGGCCTGATCCGCGCGGTCGAGAAGTTCGATTACACCAAGGGCTACAAGTTCTCCACCTACGCCACCTGGTGGATCCGGCAGGCGATCACCCGCGCCATGGCCGATCAGGCCCGCACCATCCGTATCCCGGTGCACATGGTGGAGGTCATCAACAAGCTCGGGCGTATCCAGCGCGAGCTGCTCCAGGACCTGGGTCGCGAGCCCACCCCGGAGGAGCTGGCCAAGGAAATGGACATCACCCCGGAGAAGGTGCTGGAGATCCAGCAGTACGCCCGGGAGCCCATTTCGCTGGATCAGACCATCGGCGACGAGGGCGACAGCCAGCTCGGTGATTTCATCGAGGACTCCGAGGCCGTGGTCGCGGTGGACGCGGTCAGCTTCACCCTGCTGCAGGATCAGCTGCAGTCGGTGCTGGAGACGCTGTCCGAACGTGAGGCGGGCGTGGTCCGGCTGCGCTTCGGCCTGACCGACGGTCAGCCGCGCACCCTGGACGAGATCGGTCAGGTCTACGGGGTGACCCGCGAGCGGATCCGGCAGATCGAATCCAAGACCATGAGCAAGCTCCGGCACCCCAGCCGGTCGCAGGTCCTGCGCGACTACCTGGACTGAGTCCCGGCAGCAGCACCCACAACGGCCCCTGCACACCTGTGGAACCACCGGTTCCCCGCGGTGTCCAGGGGCCGTTGCGCGATTACCCCGCTTCGCCGTCCGATAACCGGCCGGACGGCCCCGGCAGGATCGGGTCCCGGGACGTGTCCTTCAGCGTCACACCGGAGCGATCGAGCCGGCGGGACCCGGCGATCAGGGCGGCGACGATCTCCGCGGCCCGGCGGTATCCCGTGCCCTCGGGCGGATGGATATTCGATACGCAGTTGCGGTCGGCGTCGGTGCGGCCGGGCCGAGGCCGGTGGGTCAGGTAGACGCCGAGGCTGTCGGCCACCGAGAGGCCGGGACGTTCGCCGATCAGCACCAGCACGGTCGTCACCCCCAGGGCGGCACCGATATGGTCACCCAGCGCCACCCGTGCCTGCGTCGCCACCACCGGCGGCGCGATCGACCAGTGCGGGCGCAATACCTCCAGCAACGCCGTGACAGTGGGCGGCCCGTGGGTGGTGAGCGCCCGGGCGGACAATCCGTCGGCGAGTACCAGGCCGATATCGGCGCCCGAGTGCGCGAGCCGCGCCGGGCCACCGTCCGCCGCGCCCGGGTCGACCGCCGGCAGCCTGCCGAGGTCGGGGCGGCGCAGATATTCGGCCCGGTCCCGGGCCCGGCTGCGGATATGGACCGGCGCGCCCACGTCCAGTTCGGCGAGCCGCGCGCACAGCGCCGGCACCTCGAGCGGGAGGTGCACCGCATCGCGGGCGGCGGCGTGTGCCGCCGCGAATTCCAGAACACGCCGGGTGGGTAGCGCGTCACCGGCCCGGCCCAAACCGATACGCGCCTGGGTGAACGACCGCAGTCCGGTCCAGAACGCCTGGGAGTCCGCAGACGCCCTCTCCTGGTCGGTGGTCATCGGCCCCCCGTCAGCGCGCGCAACGGGGACGCGGCCGGCGCCACCGGCAGTACCCGGCCCGTCTCGTCCAGCATTCCGAGCCGGTCCAGCCAGTGCGCGAACTCCGGGGCGGGCCGCAGTCCCAGCACCCGGCGGGCGTAGAGCGCGTCGTGAAAGCTCAGGCTCTGATAGCCGAGCATCACATCGTCGGCGCCGGGGACCGCGATGACGAAGGCGCATCCGGCGGCACCGAGCAGGGTGAGCAGCGTATCCATATCGTCCTGGTCGGCTTCGGCGTGATTGGTGTAGCAGACGTCCACACCCATCGGCAGACCCAGCAATTTCCCGCAGAAATGATCCTCGAGACCCGCCCGCACGATCTGTTTGCCGTCGTAGAGGTACTCCGGGCCGATGAACCCGACCACCGTGTTCACCAGCAGCGGCCGCAACTCCCGGGCCACGGCGTAGGCGCGTGCCTCGAGGGTCTGCTGATCCACCGGCCTGCCGCCCGTTCCCCGGTGCGCATCGGCAGAGAGCGCCGATCCCTGGCCGGTCTCCAGATACATCACATTGTCGCCGACGGTGCCGCGTCGCAGCGACCGCCCGGCGTCATTCGCTTCCCGCAACAGCGCCAGGTTCACGCCGAACGCCGCATTGGCGGCCTCCGTCCCGGCGACGGACTGGAAGACCAGGTCGACCGGCGCCCCGGCCGCGATCAGCTCGATCGTGGTGGTGACATGGGCGAGCACGCACGACTGCGCCGGAATGTCGAAGCGGGTGCGGATATCGTCGAGCAGTGTGAGCAGGTCCGCCGCGGCCCGCGGGGAGTCGGTGGCCGGGTTGACGCCGATCACGGCGTCACCGCAGCCCAGCAGCAGGCCGTCCAGGACGGCGGCGGCGATCCCGTCGCGGTCGTCGGTGGGATGGTTGGGCTGTAACCGGGTGGCCAGCGTGCCGGGCGCCCCGATGGTGGTCCGGAACGCCGAACCGACGCGGGCCGCGTGCGCGACGGCGATGAGGTCCTGATTGCGCATGATCTTGCTGACCGCGGCGGCCATCTCCGGGGTCAGGCCGGGCGCGAGAGCGCGCAGGGTGGCGGCCGGATCGGCGGTTCCCTCGCCGGCCGCGACCGCGAGCAGCCGGTCCCGGAGTCCGCCGACCGTGAGCGCGGCGACCGGACCGAATTCGGTGCGATCGTGTGTGTCCAGGATCAGCCGGGTCACCTCGTCGGTGTCGTAGGGGATCACCGGCTGCTCGAGGAACTCGGTGAGCGGGATATCGGCGAGCACCCATTGCGCGGCCGCTCGCTCGGCATCGATGCCCGCGGCACACCCGGCCAGTTCGTCGCCGCTGCGCCGGGGTGTGGCCTTGGCCAGCACGTCCACGAGTCCGTCGAAGCGATAGTTGGTGCCGCCGAGGCGCTGGGTGTAGACCGTCATCCGGTTCCCGTCCGTCCGGGCCGCTCTGCTCGCCCGGCCCGTGGACGGTGTCCTGCGGACCGGGCGGTGGGCGGCCGACATACACGGTGCCCCCGCAGATTACCGTCCTCGATGGTTCCGCGCCCGGACACCGGGGGATTCCGCCGGGACCACGGCCGGCTGCGGCGGCCTCCGCAGTTCGTACCGGCACCGCTCATCACTCCGATGGATCCGAGCCGCGGATCGGTGTGCTGAGATGTACGGATGCAGCGGTGGTCGGCGTTGTCGGCGACGACACGGGACGTCGTCGTGGCGGGCGGATGGTTCCTGTTCGGCGTGCTGCTGTACCTGGCCGGCTTCCAGATGATGTTCACGCCCGAGGCGCAGGCCGGCCCACTGTGGCCGCATATCGCGATCCTCGGGCTGGCGAGCGCGGTCCTGCCGGTACGACGCCGGGCACCGATCACCGCGATGGTGCTGGGGCTGATACCGCTGGTGATGGATCTGTCGCTCGGTCCGACACTGCCGGTCTGGCTGGTGTACACCGATCTGATCTACGCGGCGGTGGTGTACGGCACGCGACGCCAGATGCAGGGCGCGGTGGTGGCCTGGCTGACCCTCTCCGTGACCGCGGCGGGGGTGGTGCTGGCGATCACCGGCGACTGGCATCTGATGTCGCTGGCGCTGGTGCTGGCGGCGGCCTTCGTCGGCACCTCGCTGTGGTGGGGCCTGACCGTTCGCGCGCACAAGGAGACTGCCGATGCCGAACGGGCCCGCGCCCGCGCCCTATCGCTCGTCGCCGAACTGGACCGGCGGGTGGCGGTGGCCGATGAGCGCAAGGCCATGGCCCGGGACCTGCATGATGTGATCGCCGGGCATCTGTCGGCCATTGCCCTGCAGTCCGAAGCGGCACTGGGCGGCCTCGGCGGCACCGCCGACCCGCGGCTGGCCGGGGTGCTCGGCGCGATCCGCACCAACAGCGTCGAAGCGCTCCGGGAGATGCGGACGATGATCGGCCTGCTGCGCCGCGAGGACGACGCCGATCAGACGACCGCGCCCGGGCGCCTGGCCCAGCTGCCCGGGCTGGTCACCGCGGCCCGGCAGGCGGGTATGCGGGTACGCGTCCGGCTGGACCTGGGCGACACCGTACCGGCCGGGGCGGTGGACCAGGCGGCCTACCGCATCGTCCAGGAAGCGGTGACCAATGTGATGAAACACGCCCCTGGGCAGGAGGTCGATATCGACGTGCACGCCGAGTCCACGACACTGGTGCTGACGGTCCGCAATCCGCTGCGCGCCGGGCCGCCTCCGGCGCCGGAGCCGCCGGCCGACCGGCGCGGCCTGTCGAATATGCGCGAACGCGCAGCCGCCCTCGGCGGTACGTTGCGGGCGGGGCCGGAGGCCGGCGCCTGGTGGGTGCGGGCTCGGCTCCCGCTGGCCGCGGTGCCCGTCACCGCGGGGGATCCGCGGTGACGGTCCGGGTTCTCATCGCCGATGATCATGCCGCGATCCGCGCCGGACTGCGCATGATCCTCGACGCGGCCGGCGATATCGAGGTGGTGGGCGAGGCCGCCGACGGCGAGGTCGCGGTGGCCCAGGCCCGGGCGCTGCGGCCGGATGTGGTGCTGATGGATTTGCGCATGCCGGGGGTGGACGGCATCACCGCGACCACCCGGGTGACCGGCGAGGGTCTGGCGCGGGTGCTCGTCCTCACCACCTTCGACCTCGACGAATACGTGTTCCGCAGCCTCCGCGCGGGCGCTTCCGGGTTCGTCCTGAAGTCGGCGTCCGGACCCGCGCTGGTCGACGCGGTCCGCGCGGTCGCCGCGGGCGAGGGGGTGCTCGCCCCGGAGGTCACCCGCGCGGTGATCGACGCCTTCGCCGGAACTCCGTCCGGCCGGGGACCCGAACCGCCACCGGGTATGGCCGAGCTCACCGGCCGGGAGAAAGAGGTGTTCGACTGTCTGGGCGGCGGGCTGTCCAACGCGCAGATCGCGGCGCAGCTGTTCATCAGCGAGACCACGGTGAAAACACATGTGTCACGTGTCCTCACCAAACTGGGGGTGCGGTCCCGGGTGCAGGCCGCCATCCTGGCGCGCGAACTCGGCGACGGGGCCACCGGGTATCGGTAGCCGAATCCGGTCGCGGCTCAGCCGGGCAGCGGCGCGAAGCGTCCGTCGGTGCCGGGGAGGTAGCTGTCCACCCCGATGACGGCCTCGACCGGCAGCGGACCGTACAGATGTGGGAAACGCAACGCCGGATCGTCGCTGGGCGCCCCCGGCTCCCAGCGCACCGGCGCCGCGAGGCGGTCCGGGTCCAGACGGAGTAGCAGAAGATCGCGCCGACCTGCGAAAAGACGATTCGCGGGCAGGTGCACCAGCGGTGGCGCGGAGAGATGAACGAAACCCTCCGTCCGCAGCGAATCGGGCCGATGCGCACCCACTTCGCGGGCAATTGCCCACTCACCGGGAGTGCAGAGGTGAACAAGGGTGTGAGTGTCACAGGGCACGGGTAACCTCCGATACACAACTCGACAGTCGGTACGGAGCAACGGCCGTACGTTTTCCACACCCGCCCCGCGGTGTTCGCCACAGGCGAAAACCGCTGGTCGTGTTAGGGAAAACACATTGGTTCCCCAGTGGGAACAATCCCGATGCCCCGAACGTCTGACAGAGTAGTTACACCACTGCTGGGAAGTAGCGGAAGCGAGCCCGCGGAGTGACCACGGGCCTCACACCAGGTGAACGGTATTGTGCCGGAAGCCAGGACGGAGGAGTCATGCCAGGAACCCTGACTAGCACCCCACTGACCGCGGTCGATCGCTGCGATCGCTGCGGGGCGGCTGCGCGTGTACGTGCCGTTCTGCCCGCAGGTGGCGAGTTGCTCTTCTGCCAGCACCACGCGAACGAACACATGGAACGACTGCGCGAACTCGACGCCGTGATCGACACGGAGTCCGCTCCCGCTCTCTGACCCGTCCTCGCGTCCGACACAACAGCATCGAACAACAGAACACCGTCTCCGTGGCGGGCGACCGATCCGGTCGACGCGAGCAGCGCGAGCACGAACAGGCCGTGCGCCTGGAACGTCCACGGGGTGCCGACCATCAGTT